>DUQU01000063.1 GCA_012837645.1 Acholeplasmataceae bacterium
AAGCGAAATCTTTATCTTTGATTGGAGCCAATACTAACATTGCTTCTTTGTCATTATGAGGTGCATAAGTTGAAACATTTATTTGTGCACGATCTTTAACAACAGTGTATGATACTCCATCACCATTAGTAAATGTTATCTCTCCGGCAGCGTATCCTGTTACTGCTTCTGTGCCGAAATCAATAGTTGTAACAAATTCGAAGTCAGCTTGTGGCCATCCTTTTCCAATATAAGCATTTGGACCAAAACCAAGTTGAGGACCCTTAAACCAGCCAAGAACACCTATATAGTTAACAATATCATCTTCTTCTAATGCTGCAAGCATTTCTGAATCAACGCCACCTAAAGCTCTTTTATCAAATCTTAATTCGATTTGCATTTCATCTTTTTCAAGAATGATTGTTCTAAAATTACCGCTTAACTCTGTTACAGATATAACTGTTGCTCCTTCTATAGATATCCAGGAAGACATTAATTTTTCTAATTCATCAACGTCATCTAAAATCTCATCAATTGGAGTTGGATTTGGCATTAATCCATTTTCAACCTTTTCAATCTCTAGACTATCAAGTTGAATTAAGCCATTATATTCTGCTGTTTTACCTATAATTGTATGTTTTTTACCTAGTTCTAATGTGTTATAGGTTCTAATTGTTATTGCACCAGTTTCATCTTGAATAGCATAACTACCATTTGTAAAGTAATCAGTGACTATACCTGCTATTTTAACAGTTAATCCTAATACTAACTCTTCTTCAGCATATACTCCATCATACACTTCGGCAATGCTCATAAATTTAGGTTCACCAATATATATATCAAATACTTTCGTTTCTAATTCTTCTCCGATTGAAATTGTCGCTTTAATTTTAACAATTATTCTTTCACCTTCAACAATTGCTACGTCGCCAGTTCCTAAATCAATTAAAACATTGTTATCATCGTTCTCAACAGCATAATCCCAAGTGATAACAGTATCAAATAATCCTACTGTAGGTAGTTCAAGTACGCCTTCCTCTTTAAATTCTTGATTAATTTCAAGATTTGTTTTTGCAGCTTCTACTTTTTCAATATCAGATAATTCTGCAAATTTAATATCTTCCATTGGAAGTAAGTAAGAAAAGTACCAAATATTATAATCGGTTCTATATCCTTCTAATACTACATCAATTTCATCAATCACAAGTCCTTTTAATGCTCTTAATTCTTCTATTTGTGAAGTATAATAAAACATTACACTGTTTTTATTTGTTCTAGTGTCGGTTTCAGGATCAAAGTCTTTATCCACTAAGAAAGTGTTATAGTTGCCAGTTCCATCAATGATAATTTTTACATCTTTAAATTTATATGTATCATGTGCATAAACATTGCTAGCGCTTGGTTGTGGGAATATTTCAGTATCAGTAATTTCTTCTAATGTTAAATCTTCATAAACCACTTCAAATTCTGGTGTTTCTCCTTCAATCTCTATAAAAGATACTCCTTTAATTTGTAAAGAATTATAATAGTTATCTACTGTTGCGATAATATTATATAACTTACCTTCTTCTGGAGTTGCAGGCTTCTTACCGTGTACAAAGGCTAATATTCCATCCTTTTCAGTTACTAAATAGTAACCATTTGTTCCTTGTTCATAATAAAGAGCGACATTTCTAACATAAATCTTTTCACCATTATTTTCACCAATAACGAGTTCTCCAAAACTATCACCATTTAACATCGCTTGGATTAAGAACGTCTTACTCTTGCTTCTAGTAACGCCTTTATAAGTTATTTCAGCAGTTAAAGTAACTTCAGTATCTTCATAAATAACTTGGATTTCACCTTTAGCGTTCATAACATCTTCATCGCTTGTTGTCCACACTACATCTACTTCATCTTCACCAAATTTAGTTGTTTCTAAAACAGTAAAGTTTTCTTCTTGATAACCACTACTAAATACCGGACCAGAAAGAAGCAAATCCAATCTATCATCAATGAGTTCCTCTGTTGTTTGCTCAAGTGCTTTAACTTTAAATCTAAAAGTATGAGTAGTTCCATCATCTAGTGTTGCTGTTAATACAATATCTTGATCTCCATCACTAAAACTTGGTCGTGTAACTTTCCCAGCATTAGTAAAATACTCTACTTTATCTGATGACCAAACAATTCCTGATCCTTCTATTGTTTCAATTAACTCTACATCTTCTTCTGCAAGCCATGTATAGTCTCCAAAAGTATCAGCATACTCTGCAATTAAAAGAGTTTTTAATGCTGCATAGTCAATTTCTTTTAAAACTGTTAGAACGAATGTTTTTGTTTCAGTTTCACCTTTATAAGTTAAAGTGGCAGTTAAAGTTACCTCTTTGTCTTCATCTGCTCTAATAACTGTTCCATCAACATCGACAACATCTTCATCAGAAGAAGCCCATGATACAACAACTTCGCCAACCTTTAAAACTAAAACTACATCATCGGTTACAGCATCAATTGTATCTCCTTCAGCAAAAGTGATTTTTAGCGCCTCTTTAGCGTCTTCTAAAGTAGTATCAGTAACAGGCAATTCATCCCATTTAGCTACTAATGTAATATCTTTTTTAACTTTTGTTGTGAATTTATATTCTTCACCATCTAATTGCCACTCTACAAACTCATAACCGTCTTTTTCTGGTTCAACGGAAGGGAGTTTTGCTTGTTTTCCTTTTTTAACCTCTTGAACTGCGGGGACAGGTGCGCCTCCGTCTGTATCAAAGGTTACTTTATATATTTTTGCCTTACAAGCTGATAAAGTAATAAAAGCAAAAACTATAAATAGTATTGAAAATAGTCTTTTTCTCATCTTTTCCTCTCCTTTTTTAATCTACTATTCTTCCAGCCTCATCTAAGGCGTATTGTATTGCATTATTAATTGCATCGCTTAAACTAGTCCCTTCTGGCCTCAATATTACTCTTTCAAAAGCAACGCCAACAGCTGTTCTAGTTGCTGAAGATCCGATAAACGGTGTGTCATAAAACAAGTGTTGTCTATCGTCCTTAACTGCTTGGAAAGCCATCGCTTTAACTTTTAATTCAAAGGCTTCTTGATACTTTGCTTGACTTAATCCTTGCACTGAAGCATTTGCTTTAATTTCATTATCTGCGTTAGCTAAATATGCTAAAAAGCCATCATTGGAGTAAACTGAGTTTCTAACTGGTGAATATCCAGTTAATATCGCAAAATCTTCTTGAACTTCATTACTAGTTAAATACTTTAAAAATAACCAAGCAACTAATTTTTGTTCTGGTGTTCCTTCATTAGTTAAAGAAATATTCGTTCCTTGTTGAATAACCGCTTTTCTATTAGGATGATCTGCATCATAAAACATTGGAGCGACACCTAAATTAAACAATTTAGTTCCTTTTTCATAAGGTGTATTATATCTTATTCCACCTGTAGAACCAATCGCCATAGCTGTATATCCTTTTTTAATCATATCGCTTGCATAATTAGTTTCCCATCTTTCTGGAATAACAAACAAGTCGTTATTCCCTCCAAAATACTCTAACATCGATTTTACTGAGCTTGAATCAAACAACAACCTCCCTGATCCATCAGGATTTCTGCCTGTATATTGTCCCCCAAATTGTCTTGATAAAGTAATAAAAGCATTAGCTTTACTATCATATGCAAAAGGAACAAAGTTTTCTTTAATTATTGTTATTTCTTCTTCATCTAGTGGCGAACCAGCTGCTTCCCAATTTGCCACAATTGCATCAATAAAACGATCTTTATTGGCGATTAATTCTGGTCCTAAAGCAAATAATTCTTGCCATGTTTCTGGGAATGGTTTGTCTTGTAAAACAAAATCGAACATATCTTTGTTATAAGCAACAACTTCTGTTGACTTATTAAATGGAAGCGATAAATAATCTCCGTCTAAGCCCACTGCTCTTTGTTCTTTTCTATATCCTTCTAAAATATCTATGAATGCTTCGCTTTCAACATCTGGGTTCATGCCCCAAACCGGATGATTAATATATGGCATTAACGAAGAAATAGCCTTATGTGAATTATATTCAACAACATGGTCAGGATAATTTTGCACTAATTGTGGTAACGTTGCTCCTTTAAGTGCGTTAACAACTGTTGTCCTTAAATCATCATAAGTTGAAGCTGGTTTTTCAACTAACACTTCAACCTGATAGCCCTTGCTTAACATCATTGCTTCAAAATCTTTTGCATATTTTTTTAAGGCGTCTTCGATTGCTGAACCATTAGAATGCCACATTTCTATTGAAATCTTGCTAGATGGTAGCGTGTTAGGAATATTAACTGCTGCTTTCGTTGTTAATTTAATTGTTGTTTTCGCTTCTCTTCCCTTAGCGTCATAAGCAATAACTTCATAGTTATAGGTTCCTGGTGAGTTGACATAATAATCATCAAAATCTTCAACAAAGACTTCAACCACTTCATCCTCTTTAACATCATAGGCTGATACTTCTAAAATGGGGTTAAATTCTCCAGATTCGATATAATAAGTAACTGCCTCTGGCGCTGTTATAACTATATCATCACTTTCAGCACTTTCAACAACCAAAATAACTGATACTCG
This sequence comes from Acholeplasmataceae bacterium, assembly GCA_012837645.1. Lineage (GTDB taxonomy): Bacteria > Bacillota_I > Bacilli_A > Acholeplasmatales > UBA5453 > DUQU01. The sequence goes on from DUQU01000063.1 coordinate 4,572, forward strand.
AACTCTTTGTCCTTCATCATAAACCCAAATATAATATCTATAATTTCCCTTGTTAGTTAACCATTTTTCTTCAAAATCAGTTTCTAAATCAGCTGTAATATCTTCACCGTATTTATCAATAGCTGTTACTCCATCAAAAGGATCAAATTCATCTCCAACTGTAATAGTACGTCTTGATAATACACCTTTAATCTCTGCTGTGCCCACAATAGGATCGTCATCGTCATCATCTTCTTTCTCTTTTTCCCACTTTGCAACAAGCGTAATATTTTTTACAACCTTTTCAGTGAATTCATATTTTTCACCATCTAATTGCCACATCAAAAACCGATACCCTTCTCTCGTAGGGTCATCTGGTTTAGTTGCACTTTTATCTTTTTTTATTTCTTGTACTACAGGGGTAGGACTACCGCCACCTGCATCAAAAGTAACTGAATATACCTTTTTCTTACAACCTGCCAAGAGCAGAATTGCAAAAAACACAAACAAAATTGATAAAACTCTTTTTTTCATATTATCCTCCTTTAATATTTTATAAAATTTATCCTTTAGTTCCGCTAGTTCCAACGCCTCTAATAATGTATTTCTTTAAAGCTAAAAAGACAATTACGAGTGGCACTGTGACAATCGCGGTTGCTGCAATTTGTAAATTAAACATCGTTTCTGCAACTCCACCTCCTTTATCTAAAACAAAAGAACTTTCTCTTAAGGCTACAGAAACTAGCCAGAATTCTTTCCCAATATTAGGTTCTACACTTGTTATTAAACGTGGCCAAATAAAAGCATTCCAAGAACCCAAAATACTTAATATTGTAATCGTAAATATTGTTGGTCCCGCAATCGGTAACATTACTCTTCTTAAAAACTTAAAATCACTACAACCATCAACCTTTGCAGCTCGATAAAGTGCATCAGGCACCTGCTTAAAGGTTTGCCTTAAAAAGAAAATATAAAATATACTAGTCATAAAAGGCAAAATCATAGTAGCGAAATATCCCCAACCAGAGCCAGAACCTGTTCCAATCCAACCAAAACCATATTTACTAACTGTTAAATAGTTTGTGATCATATATATTTCTCCAGGAATCATCATCGTCATTAACAATAAAGAGAAAATTGCTTCCCTTCCTTTAAAATCAATTCTTGCAAAAGCAAAAGCTGCTAATATTGTTGTAATAATAGTTCCTAAAGTAGAAACCACCGCAACTACTAGTGTATTCCTAATATACAATCCAAACTTTAATTCTTTAATAACGAACTTAATGTTTACCCATTGAAAGTTTTTAAAGGACATAAAAACTTCTGGAACCGAAGCATTAGCTTGTTTATGGGTTTTTAAAGCAGTTAAGATCATCCAATAAAAAGGAATTAAAATAAAGACAGCAAACAACACTAAAGCTAAGTAAGTGAAAAAGTATCTTAAAAACTTAGTTAGCATTTGGGTTTGAACTCTTCTTTTAAGTTCTTTTTCTTCATGACTTAACTTGTTATTTTTATCTTTGTTTTTATTTATTTCTTTCTTTTCTTTCCTCTTTTCTAAAGCCTCTTTTGTAAACTCTATTAAACTCTTATTTTCAGCATAGTCCATTACTTCATTAGCTGTATACAGCCTTAATGAAAAACTAACAACATTAAGAGTTAACAATGATAAAAAAGCTTTAATAAACATATTACCCGATTCCCATCGGTGATAATCATAAAGATCTCTTGTTAATATGTGTTTAATATTAACTGTCAACAAACTAATCGCAATAACTAAAAAAATGATAAAAATAGTAATTAATAAGTTAACAGTACTCATTGCATAAACCTTGCCAAACACCGTAGTAACAGCAGGTAAGGTCGATTCAGGATATTCCATTTCAGCACTTTTACCTGGAATCGCAACACTAGAAAAGAATAATATTAGTAAGAAGATAAAGCCAACAATTGCAATTATATCTACTAAAATAGTTACCCAAGATAATTGTTTAATTTTTTGTAATTGATTTTCTTTAGTCATTTTATCCTCCTAGTAGTGCACTCTTCTTTTTCCAACTTGCATCTGAATTATTGTAAGCACTAAAATAAAGCCAAATAAAATCAAAGAAGCCGCTGCCGCTTCTGGCATTTTACCGGTTGTATTAAAGAAGTCGTAAATGTAAAAGACAATCGTCTTCATCGTATAATTAGCCCCCGCTGGAGCTCCCTCGTTACCAAAAATAGCAATAACCGAAGAATATGACTTAAAAGCCCCAATCACAGACGTTACGATAATATAAAATATTGTCGGTGATATTAAAGGAGCCGTAATCCTCCTAAACTGTTTAAATCGAGGTGTTGCATCAATTGAAGCAGCTTGATAATATTGTTTATCAATCCCTTGAATCGCTGATAAAAACACCATAATTTTAAATGCTAAAGTATTCCACACTTGAAATAACAACAAAACAAACATCGCTTTCCATTGAACCGCTCCCATACCAACCCAAGCTCCACCATCAACTCCAAAGATTTTTAAAAACTGATTAAATAAACCACCATCTTTTCTAAATATATATGCAAAAACAAGTCCCACAGCTAAAGCATTAGTGACGTAAGGCAAGAAAAAGATAGTTTGGAAAAAACCTTTTAAAGGCTTAATCGCGTTTAAAGAAGCCGCGATTAAGAGCGAAACAGCAATTGAAATTGGAACCGATATGCCAACAATTAATAAAGTATTAATAAGGGCACTAGAACCAGTATGTGTTGAAGGAAAAATAAAATTAGCGTCGGTAATAACCTTTTTAAAGTTACCTAAAAAAGTATATCCTTTAATCGCTTGTCCAGTAACCTCGCTATAACCATCATAAAACACTAGCCGAATTGCATTTATTATTGGATAGAAGGTAAATATACCCAAAAATATTAAGGCTGGAGCTAAATACAAAAGTGCTCTAATAAACTTTCTACTCGCCCCTTTAACATCTTCAATTCGGTGCTCTTGTTTGGTTGTTAAAGGAAATTTTTTAAGAAGTTGTTTTAAATAACCAATTTCTTCCTTATTCAACTCTTTTTCCTTTGACAATCCAGTAATCTTTTCATTAATCTTTTGTTTTTCCGCTACTATGTCTATATCATATCTAACACTAATACTAGGGTCAGTAATACCTAAATATTGTCTTATTTCTTGATAACCTTTTTCTTTTTTCTTTTCCCTTTTATCATAAAATGTTACCACTCTAAAAAGTTTCACAAAAAAGGTTTTAACTTTATCCATTGTTTTTTGTAAATAGTTATTAAATTTCCAGAGTCCTGCTCTCATTTTGTTTTTAAAGGAAAAAAAGTATTCTTTAACTTTAGTCATCTCTCATCAGCACCCTTAACTATCTTTTAAAACGACAGCACCAGTTTCATGATCAAACAAGTGAATTTTATCTTCTCTAACTGTTAAAACGATCTTACTAAGGTTTTCTGCTGACTCAGAATCAACCAAAGCTCTTATTTGTTTATCTTGAATTTCAAACCTAATCATTGTATCTCTGCCGATAATATCAACAAGAGCATCTTTAGGGACATGAAAACCTTCCTGAGTAGGACTAACTTTAAAATCTTCTGGTCTAATACCAACAACATAATCGCCATCGGCAGCAACCTTTTTTAACATTTTCACATCTTCAAAATACAAATAATTGTTTTTAATAGTGCCATTAAAAGTGTTTATTGGGGGATTTCCTAAAAACTTAGCAACAAATTCATTTTTAGGTTTGTTATAAATATCTTGGGGTTTCCCTCGTTGCATCTCTTTCCCAAAATCCATTATTATTATTTGGTCGGTAATACTCATCGCTTCCTCTTGATCATGAGTAACAAAAATAGTAGTAATACCCGTTTCTCTTTGAATCCGTTTTATTTCTTCTCTCATTTGTAATCTTAATCTCGCATCTAAGTTCGATAAAGGTTCATCAAGTAATAAAACTCTTGGCTTTTTAACTAACGCTCTCGCAATCGCAACTCTTTGTTGCTGACCTCCAGAAAGTTGAGCTGGTTTTCGATCCATCAAATCTCCAATACCGACCAAATCAGCCATTTCTTGCGATCTTTTTAATGCTTCTTCTCTCGTGACTTGCAAATTTTCTAGAGGAAACATAATGTTTTGTCTAACTGTCATATGAGGATATAAAGCATAGTTTTGAAACACCAAACCAATGCCTCTTTTATCTGGTGATAATTTCGTTACTTCATCATCACCAAAAAATATTCTACCCGAAGTTGGATTATGTAATCCTGCTATCATAAAAAGAGTGGTTGACTTCCCGCATCCTGACGGGCCTAACAATCCCACTAATTTTCCTGACTCGATAACAACATCCAAATTATCGACAGCTCTTGTTTCTCTTTTTTGCTTATCAACAAATATTTTAGTTAAATTTTCTAGCCTTATTTCCATGTTTTTCTCCTAACATCTTTTTATATTTATTTAATAAAATTTATTTTCAAAAACAACATTTAAAATCTAAAAAGTTAACCCATCATTTTTAATTCTTACTATGTTTTTTAAAACATATAACGTTTTCTTCCATCAAAAAAATTATATCAAACTTATCATCTATAATCAACTTATCAATACTAAAAATCTCTTTTATTTTTTCGATAACTTTTAAAGCTAAAAACAATTATTTAAGCAAAGTGGTCATTTAAAATTCCGCATTTCTTGGAGTTCTTGGGAAAGGTATCACATCTCTAATATTTTCAACACCAGTTAAATACATAATCATTCTTTCGAATCCTAGCCCGAAGCCTGAACTTGTGGAACCACCAAATCTTCTTAAGTCAAGATACCACCATAAATCTTCTTTTGGAACTTTCATTTCTTCCATCCTCTTTAAAAGATAAGGCAATCTTTCTTCCCTTTGTGAGCCTCCAATCAACTCTCCCGAGCCGGGCACTAACAAATCAACTGCCGCAACAGTTTTATTATCATCATTTAACCTCATATAAAAAGCTTTAATTTCTTTAGGCCAATTAATAACGAAAACAGGGCCGTATTTATCGGTTAAATATTTTTCATGTTCACGCGCTAAATCACCATTGTATTGAGGTTTAGTTTCAAATTTAACACCAGAGTTCAATAAGTTGGATATCGCTTCTTCATGCGTTATCATTTTAAATTTAGACTCTAATACCTTGGTTAATCTATCTTTTAAACCCTTCTCAACAAAACTATTAAATAGTTCCATTTCTTCAGGACAATTATCAAGGACATCTTTAATAATATATTTAACCATTTCTTCAGCTACTTTCATCATCCCTTTTAAATCACAAAAAGCCATCTCTGGTTCTATCATCCAAAACTCTGAAGCATGACGTTGAGTTTGCGATTTTTCAGCTCTAAAAGTAGGACCGAAAGTATAAACGTCTCTAAAAGCTTGAGCGTATGCTTCTGCTTGAAGTTGACCGGTCACGGTTAAATGAGTTTGTCTGGCAAAAAAATCCTCCTTATAATTAACCTTTCCATTTTCTATTGGAACTTTTTCTAAAGGTAACGTCGTCACTGTAAACATCTCTCCGGCACCTTCACCATCACTCGCGGTTATTAAAGGAGTGTGAACATAAACAAAACCTTGATCTTGGAAAAACTTATGAATAGCGTGGGCAGCTACACTTCTTACTCTAAAAACAGCATTAAAGAGATTAGTCCTCATTCTAAGGTGAGCATTTTCTCGTAAAAACTCTCTTGAATGCCTTTTTGGTTGAATCGGATAATCTTCATCAACATCTGCAAATAAAGTAACTTTACTAGCCTTTATTTCAAAAGCTTGTTTTCTAGTTGGTGTCGCTATTACTACACCTTCAATTAAAACACTAGCACCAACATTTATTTTACCTATCTCTTTAAAGTTAGTTAATTCTTGATCATAAACTACTTGTATAGTAGAAAGAGTTGTACCATCATTAATAGAAAGAAAGCCAAACTCTTTTTGAGCACGGTTGTTTCTAACCCATCCAGCAATTTTAACCTTTTTATCGATATATTTGTTAGTTTCTTTTTTTAATTCTCTAACTAAGATCATTTTCATCACTACTTCCTAATAAATTATTATATACCTTTTTAATTTCTTTTCCCACTTCTTTTAAATCTTTTTTAATAACACTTTGATAAGCATTGTCAACCATTTCATCGATATCTTCGCTTATAACTCTTTTAATATTTTCAATGAACTCGTTATTGTTATTAGCTTTCAAAACTTCTCTACCGTCTTTAAAAACATCGTAAACAGGGATATTTCTTAGTAGCACTGGGGTCTTTGACGCCATCGCTTCTAAAACTACTATTCCCTCGGTCTCTTCATAACTCGGAAAGAGCAACGCTTTTGAAAAAGTAAGAGCTCCTTTAATAACATCCCCTTTAATATATCCCGGCATAATAACATTATCAGGTTTATTTTTAATTGCTTTTCGAATCACTCTAGTTCTCGCTAGTTTATTTAAAGTGCCAAACCAAATGAAGGTTATCTCTGGAAACGATTTAGCTATTTCAATAAAATCATGAACTCCTTTGCGGGGAAATAAAAAACCAATTCCAATAATAACTTTATCTTCTTTTGTTAAGTTAAAATGTTTTAAAAATTGTTGAACCTTTTTATCATCTCTTTGATATTCTTTAATATCTAAACCATTACTAATAGCGTATAAAGGCGCTTTAGTCCATCCATAACTGTTTATTAAACCTTTTGCATATGGAGAAACAGTAATTATCACATCAGCACTAGAATACATCAACTTTAATCTTCTATAAAACCATCTTTTTAAAAGTGGTGCGAAGTTAAATGAATTTAAATAATCTTCTTTCGTAGAGTGTCCATGAACAACCACATGTTTACCTAACTTCTTAGCTTTCTTCATACTTTTATAAGCATCTCTAAAAACAGTATTATAATGGACAATATCCGCTTCAACAAGATTATCGACTAAAGTAACCCCATTTAAAGTTAAAGCTTTTCTTTGTTGCTTAAAAGCAGTACCAATCCCTGATTTACTCAACATCTTTTGTTTTTTTTGATAAATTAATACCTTCATACCTTCCCCCTCAAATCACCAACACTCATTATAGCAAAACATCAGTAAAAAAACGACTTTATCAGTCGTTTTCTTCATCATCATGCCCTAATTCTTTTAAATCTTCAACAAACAGCTCTTTATCTACTTTAGCTATTTGCTTAAACTTTCTTGTTATTTTCCCTGAAGTAATATCGAGTTCATCAGCACTTTTAGAAATCGTACCGATATTTCTCTTTAGTCGATCCCACCTATCCGCATAACGACCAAATTCTACCGCTAAAAGATTAAGTTGTTTTTGAATTTCTTCACTAAATTTACTTCTTTCGATATCTTTAAGAACCACTTGAGCAGTGGATAAAACACTCATTAAAGTTGTTGGCGACGCCAACCACACCTTTTTTTCCTGACCATAAATAATAACATTTTCATAGTAAGCATTAATTTCTGCAAAAATAGCCTCTGCCGGCACAAACATAATCGCTTGATTCGCTGTTTCATTAGCAATAATGTATTTTGACGAGATATCATCAATATGCTTCTTTAAATCACGTTCAAAAAGCTTACCATATCGTTTCTTTTCTTCATCAGTTGTTTCTTTTAAAAACATCTTTTGGTAATTTTCTAAAGGAAACTTAGAGTCGATTGCTAAACTTCCCATCGGTTTAGGCATATGAAGAATCATATCAACCAAAGTATTATTACTCAATTTGAATTGTCTTTGATATATTTCTGGTTTGTTCTCTCCAAAAACAGCCTCAAAAATCTTTTCCAATTGAAACTCCCCAAATGTTCCTCTTGCCTTTTTATCAGCTAAAATATCAGACAAAGAAACAACCTCTAAAGATAACTTTTCAATATTTTTTTGAGCCTCATCTATTTTTGCCAACCTTTCAACAACATTTTGAAAGGTTTTATTGGTTTGTTCTAGTCCGGATCCTAATTTTTCATCTACCTTTTTATCAATAATTTGCATTTGCTCGTTAATAACCTTAGTTACTTTTTCAGAAAAGGCATTAAAATCCTCACTACTTTGCTTATCAAAACTAGCAAAGTTTTTTTGGAAATGTTCTTTTAAATTTCCAATTTGTTCCGCTAAATTAATTAAAATAGTTTGTTTAACATTACTACCATCAGTTTTTTCTTTGTTAATAAACAAATAAATTAAAACAAAAACATTAACTAATAAAGAAACTATCAACAATGCTAATAAAACATAATCCACAACATCTCCTCCTTTTAATCATCAATAAAATAAACATGCTTGACATCATTTTTATCAGTCCAAACATAATACGCTAAATAAACATCCTTTGATAAAATTAAATCATTAACAGTAACAGCGACCCCATCCCTATTTAAATTAACCTTTTTTAAACTATTATTGTTAATAATAGTTTCATATGCTCGACTCATCAAATCAGTGCAATAATAACGATCTTTTCTATTAAAAATAAATTGAAAATTATATTGAGCTTCCATCTCTTCTAGTCTTTGCATTTCCGCTGTAACCAACTTAACTTCTTCTTGACTAACACCTTTGACTCGCAAACCAACCCATTCCTTACGATAATAACTACCATAATAAGAATAAGAATCATCATCTTCATCGCGACGATCATCATCAAACCAGTAATTACCAGTCGAATAAACAGTTGTTGAATCATTTCCTTTTAAAAATACATCCAGAAAAGTTTCTCCCTCTTCTAAATCAGGAATCCCAGCAACCTCGTAAACTCGATTGTTATCATCAAGGTAAGCAGCATGGCCACCGAAATAAAAAGAGATAAATTGATGTATTCCTGGATAGAATGGAAAAGGAGATTGTCTGGTAACAAATATATCTCCTTCAGAACCAGGGTTTGTGTAATTATTCTCACCATAAAAAGGGTCGTGTTTAAAAACCTCTTCAAACCCTAATGTTTCACGTGAAACTTTATAATATTTAACATTGTCATTGCTGATCTCTTCTTGATAGACGCCTAGTTGTTTAAAGTTATTTATTTTTCTTTTAACGGCTATTGTCTCTGCAGCGGTTTGTCCAGTTAAAAACACTAGGAATCCTGCAAACAGCATTAGCACATATTTTATTATCTTTTTCATAATTTAATTATACCACTTGTTGTTTGTTATAACTAATAAAAAAATAAGGCTTTCGCCCTATTTTATTTTTTTGGTTTAATAACAATCGCTCTTTCTTCCCCTTCGCCTACAGAAACAGTGTAAATGTCTCTCCATTCAGAAAGTTTTGTGTGAATTATTCGTCTTTCATATGGAGGCATTGGATCAAGTTTCGCTTCAATCCCTGTAATAGCTACTTCTTTAGCGGTTTTAGTTGCGAGGATTTCTAATTGCCTCTTCTTGTTTTCTTTGTATCCCCCAATATCTAAATGAATTCTTACTCTTTCTGGAGAAATTTTACCTAAAAAAGTTCTTAACACTAACTGGATGTTTTGTAATGTTCGTCCATTAGAACCAATTAATAAGGCGTTTTCATTACTTTGGATGTTGTAAAAAATTTCCGTTCCTTCTCGTTGTGTTCTAAACTCGATGCTAGCTTCTATTTCTAAATCGTGAAAGATTGTATCTAAATATTTTTTCCCTTCGAATGCTAAATTAATTTCAAAAATAGCCTCATAAACAGTTGTAGAGCCAATTCCTAAAATTCCCTTTTTCTCTCTAATAACGTTTAAAGTAATATACTCTAAGTCAGTGTTAAAATGTTCTTTTGCTTTTTCTTCTGCTTCTTTTAGCGTTTTTGCTTCAAATTCAATTCTTTTTGTCATAATTTGTCACCACCAAATCTTTATTTCTTAATTTATAATACTTCTTTTCGCTAATTTTCCTGTTAACTAAATTTTGCCCAATTGAGTAAATATTACCAACGATCCAGTAAAAAGCTAATGAATTACTATTGATTGAAAAAGTCACCATCATTATAACCATAAATATTTGCATATATTTCATCATTTTTTGGCTTTGCATAGCTTCATCTGACTGAACTCCGTGACTACCTGTTTGCTTTTGATAACTCGGTTTTTTAGTTGCTAGCCAGTTGAGTAAAAACATTGTTACACCTACTATTAATGCTAATACTAACCCCACCCAAGAGCCTTTTTCTTTCCAAAAAAGAAAGTTTCCTTTACCGTCAAGGTCGATACCTAAAAAGTTTTTATTAGCTACTTTATCAGTCCATTTTCCACCTGCTAAATGGATTCTTTGCACTACTTGATACACAGCAATAAAAATAGGCATCTGTAAAAAAGGTAAAAAACATCCTAAAAGGTTAATGTTGTGTTTTTTATAAATTTGTTGCATTTCCATTTGCATTCTCTGTTTTGATTCCATATCATCTCTTCCAGCATATTTAGCTTGAAGACGAGCTATTTCTGGTTGTGCGATAGACATTTTTAAACTTAAGTCATTACTTTTGGCATAAATAGGCCAAGCTATTGTTCTAATTATTATCGTGGTAATGATGATCCCAAAACCAAAATTATTACCCGTTAATCCTGAAAATAATTGCATAATCCAGGCAACTGGTATTACCAAAATGTAATCGAAAAAGTTGGCGTTGTCAAAAGAAATTGGCATTGTCATTCTTTTACCGCTACAACCTGTTAACATTAGTAATAGTACAAAAACCATTAATAATGTTAAAATCTTTTTCTTATTTTTCATTAATTTTCTCCGTTTCTTTTATTTTAGTTAGTAATTTATTAATATTAGTTTTTATTTCTTGATATTTTAATTTTGTTGCTTCTCTTTTTATCACAATTACAAAATCAAAATTATTTAATGTTATTTCGGAGACGATCATCCTAATTTGACGTTTGATTTTATTGCGAGCTACTGCATTTCCATATTTTCTTCCAATTGAGAGTGCAAAGCGGAAATGGTTAAAACTATTTTCTTTGTAATATATTACAAAGAATCTATTTCCATTACTAACTCTATTATGTATTATCGCATCGATTTCTGAAGTTTTTTTAATTGTATATTTCTTTTTCATTTTTTTTAAATAAAAAACGACCAAAAATTTTTCTTATTTTATTCTGGTCGTTCTAGTTATTATAAAATTAAGTTTTGGTTTATGCTGATAGCCTGGTTCTATTTTTTGCTCGTCTTCTGGAGAGGACTTGTCTTCCTTCTTTGGTCTTCATTCGAGCTCTAAAACCATGTCTTCTTTTATGTTTGATATTACTTGGCTGATAAGTTCGTTTCATATTCATCCACCTTTCTCTAATATTAGAAATCGTGCTCGGTATATTATATAACCATCTTTTCTAAAAGTCAACTCTTTTTTCAGTTATTTTTAATTATGAAAATTATCCCTTAATGTAATTTTATAAACAATGCAATTGTGGAAAACTTTTCCACTTTTTTTTATGAATGTGGATATCTTTATAACTTTTTTATTTCGCTTAACTAGGCTTTGAAAACGTATTTTTTTATCCACAATCGGAATGTGTGTAATTTTTTGTAGAGAAAGTTATCCACATTTTTTGTGGCTAAGTTTTCGTTTAATTTTTATTTTTCTATGATAACATATAGTTACGATATTTAAGGAGGTGAACCAATGCAACAATATCAAAGTTTATGGGAACAAATCTTAGCAGAAATGCATGATCATTTGGATGACGAAATTTATAACGAATACTTCGCTCCTCTTTCTAATGTTCAAAAACTAAACGATAGTTATTTATATGTTGTTGCTCCCTCACCTTACATTCAAGCACGCATTAATCGTTTGTATTTAAATAAAATCAATTCATTGGCTAAAAACATCTACCAACAAGAGTTAATTGGTTTTAAGTTTGTCTTAAAAGAAGAACTAGATAAAGATAAAAGAATTATCGGTCCTGAGATCAGTCTAGAAAACAAATACCGTGAAGGGGATTTAAACGCTACTTTGTCTTTTAATAATTTTGTTGTTGGTAAATCGAATAGATTTGCTTTTCAAATGGCTTTAAAGGTTGCTGATCAACCAGGAATAATCGCGAACCCTTTTTATATTTTTGGTGATGTCGGGTTAGGAAAAACACATTTAATGCAAGCTATTGGTAACTTTATTTTAGATAATAACATTTCCACGAATGTCTTATATCAAAAAGCTTCTGACTTTTTAGAAAACTATATTAATAAAGTTGCTCAAAATAAAATGGATGAGTTTAACGATTTATATCGCAATGTTGATATTTTATTAATTGATGATATTCAACAATTATCTGATAAACCAAAAACCCAAATGGAGTTTTTTAAGATTTTTGATTATTTAACCAACCAAAATAAGCAAATTGTGTTAACTAGTGATAAGCCTGCTAATGAACTTAAAAACATGATGTCAAGGCTAACAAGTAGGTTCCAACAAGGTATTATTGTTGATATAAGTGTCCCTGATTTAGAGCATCGAGTTGAGATCTTAAGGAGGAAGCTAGTACTGGAAGCGCCAGAGAGTGATGAGGTTGGGATAGAAATCTTAGAATTTATCGCTTCTTACTTTACCACTAACATTAGAGAATTAGAAGGAGCTTTAAAAAGAGTTTTATATTATGCGATGATTAATAACGTTCCTATTAATTTAAAATTAACTGAAGAAGCTTTAGAACCTTTAATTCAAACTAAAAGACGCACCGAACAGCTAAGTGAAAATAGTTTTGATAAAATTCAAAGTATTGTTGCTGAGTATTATAATGTAACTGTTCATGATTTAATTGGTAAATCAAGAAAAGCTATTTACACCTTACCAAGGCATATAGCGATGTATTTAATTAAATTAAAACATGATATCCCTTATAAAACAATCGGTAGTTTCTTTAATAACCGCGACCATTCAACCGTTTTAAATGCGATTGGAAAAATAGAGCAATTAAGAAAAGATGATATCAGCTTAAATACTGCAATTGAACAAATTTTAAAAAAGATGGAAAACTAATTAATTTTGTGGATAGTTTGGGGATAATATGATATAATAAATAAGGTGGTTTAGACGTTTTAATGAAGTTATCCACTTTCCCACAGCCCTTTATTATTATTATTAAATAACTTAAAGAGATTTAAAAAAAGGAGAAAAAGAAAATGATTTTTACAATTAAGCAGGATGTTTTATTAGACGCTCTCAATATTATTCAAAGAGGATTACCACTTAAAACACCATTACCAATTTTAAATGGTATCAAAGTTGAGGTTTATGAAGATTATTTGATTTTAACCTCTAGTAACTCAGACATTGCGATTCAAACGATAGTAAGTGACGATAGTCTAGAAATTAAAGCGACTGGAAAGATGGTAGTCCCGGGAAAGTATCTAATTGACATCACTAGAAAAATTGATGGTTTTGTAGAGATGACTTTAGTGGAAAGAAAGGTTTTGATGATTAAATCGGACCGAATCGAATATAAACTTCACATTATGGACATTGAAGATTATCCTGATATTGATTTTCTTGAAAACGGGCATCATTTAAAATTTAATGTTCAAACTTTAAGATCGATTATTAGAGAAACAAACTACGCTACTAGTCAATATGAAAAAAGACCAATTTTAACAGGAGTTAATTTTAAGTTAACAGAAAATCAACTTTATTGTGTTTCTACTGATTCCTATCGTTTAAGTCAAAAAATCTTACCGTTAGAAAATGTTGAACCATTTAACATTGTTATTCCTAACAAATCATTGGATGAACTTTATCGAATTTTAGATAGTACTCTAGATGATGTTGAAGTCTTTATTTCCCCAAACAAAACTTTATTTAAAATGAACAACATTTTATTTCAAACAAGATTGTTAGATGGTGTTTATCCTGATACTTTAAGAATTATTCCTACTGAGTTTCCACTATCGATTAAATTTAATAAAGAAGAGTTGTTAAGGTCTGTCGAGAGAGTAAGTTTATTATCACCTCGTGATCGAGAACACAACTATAATATTATTAAACTACAAGTTAGAAAAGATTATTCAATTGAGATTAGTTCAACTAACACAGAAATTGGTGATGCTCAAGAAATAATTATTCCAACTGGAGACGTCACAGGGCCTTCGTTAAAAATTGCTTTTAGCTCACGCTATTTGACTGAAGCTCTAAAATCGTTTACTTCTCCAGAAGTGGTCTTGAATTTTGCAGGAGAGATTAAACCATTCGTAATTAAGGGTGATTTAGATGTCGATATGTTACATTTAATATTACCTGTTAGAATAGAATAAATATAAAAACACTAATAAAAGAGCCTTTAAACTAAGTTTTAAAGGTTTTTTTTGTATTTAATAACTGAAAGTACTATTTTTTAAAATAAAGTTAAATAAAAGAGCCTTTTTGCTTATATTATGTTATAATATAACTTAAGAGAGGTGCTTAATGAACGAATTTAAGTTGAAAAAACCATATTTAACTCTAGGGCAATTTATTAAAGCTGTTAATTTGGTCAGTTCTGGGGGAATGGTTAAAGCTTTTTTAATAACTGCTAACATCACAGTTAACAAAGAAAAAGTAAATCAAAGAGGGAAGAAACTTTATAAAGGTGATCTTCTGACAATTGATGGAACTAACTATCAAATTACATGATTAAAAGTCTTTTTGTAAAAAATTTTAGAAATCATCAAGAACTCTCTTTAAGTTTTGAAAAATTTAATTATATTGAAGGTTTAAATGGTAGTGGTAAAACGAGTTTATTAGAGGCGCTTTATTATGTTAGTTTGTTGAAAAGCTTTCGTACTAGTGATGATAAAAACTTAATTAAGAGTGGTAGTGAGTATGCCAAAGTGATTGTGAAGACAACTAATGATAATTATGAGGTTGTTTTAACTGAAAGTAGTAAGTTTTTAAAAAGAAACAATAAAGTAATTACTAAAATGAGTGAGTTTATTGGCGGCTATAAAGTTGTTATCTTTTCTTTGGAAGATTTAATGATAATAAGAGGCTTTCCAAAGGAAAGAAGAATGTTTATGGATATTGAAATGTCGCAAGTAACTAATAGTTATTTAAAGGATTTAACAGTCTATAAACAAGTTTTAAAGGAAAGAAATGCCTTGTTGAAGCAATTAAGTGATGGTGACGATCTAACTTTCTTAAAGATAATTACTAAAAGGTTGAGTTTAGAAGCTGATTTAATAATCACTAAAAGGACGGCCTTTTTAAAAGATTTAAATAGTGCCTTTAAAAAGCATTTTAAGCGTTTAAATGAAAAAGATGGGGTTAGTATCATCTATGAGCCTGATGTTGGTTTAAATAGTTTAGAAGTTGTTTTAAATGAAGAGTTAAAGAAGGAATTAATAACCAAAACAACAACTAGGGGCCCTCATCGTGATGATTTTATGATAACTTTTAATGGTAAATTAGCGAAAACTCACGCCTCAGGAGGCCAACAAAGACTAATCATGATTGCTTTAAAAATTGCTTTACTCGATTTACTTAAAGATGAAGTGGTGATTTTATTAGATGATGTCTTAAGTGAGTTAGATTTAGAAGTAAAAAAAATGATTGAAAATATTTTTAAAGAAACTAAACAAGTAATTATGACAGGAACTGATAATAATTACTATGAGATAAATAATATTTATTTAGAGAGGAAAAGTGAAGATGGAAGTAAATAACAATAAATATGATGCCGAGAATATTCAAATACTGGAAGGTTTAGAAGCGGTTAAAAAAAGGCCGGGGATGTATATTGGCTCCACTGGAGAAAGAGGTTTGCATCATTTGGTATGGGAGATTGTCGATAACGCTATCGATGAAGCGATGGCAGGGTATTGCGATGAGATCGAGATTACCCTTTTAAAAGATGATAGAATACGAGTTAGCGATAATGGAAGAGGTATTCCAGTTGATTTACACCCTAAAACTCAGAGGCCAGCAGTAGAAACCATTTTTACCGTTTTACATGCAGGCGGTAAGTTTGATGATAAATCATATAAAGTTTCAGGAGGTCTACACGGTGTAGGTGGTGCAGTTGTTAATGCTTTATCGGTAGATTTTAATGTTGTTATTGCTCGCGATAATAAACTTTATGAAATTGAGTTTGAAAGAGGAATAGTAAAAAAAGAATTAACAGTCGTTGGAACGTCTAGTCATACCGGAACGGTAGTTGAATTTACTGCTGATCCGAAAGTTTTCACTGAAACAACTAAATATGATTACGAAACATTAAGAAACAGAGTTCAAGAGTTAGCTTTTTTAAATAAGAACTTAAAGATTAGTATTAAAGATAAAAGAAAAACCGAAGTTGTGGAAGCGAGTTACCTTTATGAAGGTGGAATAGTTGAGTATGTGAGATTTTTAAATGAAGGAAAACAAATTATTAATACTGAACCGATGTATGTTGAAAAAGAAGTCGATGGTATTACCATTGAAATGGCTTTACAATACAACGACTCTTACGCAACTAATTTAAAGTCATTCGCTAATAACATTGGTACTCATGAAGGTGGAATGCACGAGGATGGGTTTAAATTAGCAATCAATCGAGTTTTAAAGAAATACGCGGAAGAACAAGAACTACTTAAAAAAGATGATAATTTTCAAAGAGATGATACTTTAGAAGGACTTACTTGTGTTCTTTCGATTAAACATCCTGATCCTCAATTTGAAGGTCAAACAAAAACTAAATTAGGTAATCCAGAAGTAAGAGCGATTACTTCACAAGTAACTGGTGAAGCAATCGAACTCTTTTTATGGGAAAATCCTCAAGATGCGAAATTAATGATCGATAAAATTTTATTAGCTGCTAGAGCGCGAATCGCGGCTCGAAAAGCCAGAGAAGCGACGCGTAGAAAAAGTCCTTTAGATGCCTTAGGGTTTGCTAGTAAGTTAGCTGATTGTAGAAATAAAAAACCGGCTGAATCAGAAATATATATCGTCGAAGGAGACAGTGCTGGTGGTAGTGCCAAACAAGGTAGGGATTCGCATTTTCAAGCGATTCTCTCTTTAAGAGGAAAGGTTTTAAACGTAGAAAAAGCACGGCTTGATAAAGCGTTATCTAATAAAGAAATACTTTCGATGATTCAAGCTTTCGGAACTGGGATTGGTGAAGAGTTTGATGTTAGTAAAGCAAGATATCATAAGATTGTAATTATGACGGATGCTGACGTCGATGGTGCTCATATTAGAACGTTATTATTAACTTTCTTTTATCGCTATATGAAAGGTTTAATAGATTTAGGATATGTCTATATCGCTCAACCACCACTTTATAAAGTTCAAGCAGGAAGAAAAATAGAATATGTTTATAGTGATGAAGAATTAGAAAAAGTATTAGCTGAGATTGGCGGAAGACCACAACTACAAAGATATAAAGGTTTAGGGGAAATGAACCCTGAACAATTATGGGATACGACGATGAATCCTAAAACGAGAACTCTTTTACAAGTTTCTACTAAAGACGCTATTAATGCAGATCAAGTTTTTACAATGTTAATGGGTGAAGAAGTAGAACCACGGAAAAAGTTTATTCAAGATAATGCTAAATACGCCTCTAATATCGATGCTTAAAGGAGATAATTAAAAATGGAAAAAGACTTAAAAGATAATTTAGAAGAAATTAAAGAAACCACCGAAGAAGAATTAGAAGATGATTTGTTTGAAGCTCAAAAAGGCGATTATATCGATGGTAAAATAAAAGAAATTAACATTTCAACAGAAATGAAAACTTCCTTTTTAAACTACTCAATGAGTGTGATCGTTTCCAGAGCACTACCCGATGTTAGAGATGGTTTAAAACCCGTTCAAAGAAGAATTATTTACGCGATGAATGATCTTAATATGACTGCTAGTAGTCAACATAAAAAATCAGCTCGTATTGTTGGGGAAGTTATTGGTAAATATCATCCTCATGGGGATTCCAGCGTTTATGAAGCGATGGTAAGAATGGCCCAACCCTTCAGCTATCGTTACCCGCTTGTTGATGGTCATGGTAACTTTGGTTCTGTCGATGGTGATGGTGCGGCGGCGATGCGTTATACTGAAGCGAGAATGAGTAAAATTGCGATGGAATTAGTAAAGGATATCGATAAAGAAACTGTTGATTTTCAAGATAACTACGACAGTACTGAAAGAGAACCAGTAGTGATGCCTGCTAAGTATCCTAATCTTTTAGTAAATGGAGCGAGCGGAATCGCGGTGGGAATGGCGACTAATATTCCTCCTCATAACTTAGGAGAGGTAATCGATGGTGTCGTTGCTTATATGAATAATAATGAAATAACAACGAAAGAATTGATGGCTTCCATTAAAGGACCTGATTTTCCTACCGGTGGAATGATTCTAGGCCCTCAAGGTTTAAGTGATGCTTATCATACTGGTAATGGAACAGTTATTATGCGTGCTAAAACAGAAATTATTGAAGGTAAAAAGCATAAAAATGCCATTATCGTTACTGAAATTCCTTATCAAGTTAATAAATCACGATTATTAGACCGAATCGCGGAAGTTGCTAAAGAGAAAATAGTCGATGGTATTACTGACCTTCGCGATGAATCAACCCGAAAAGGGATGAGAATCGTTATCGAATTAAGAAAAGATGTTAATCCTGATGTGATGTTAAATAACTTATATAAATATACTCAGCTTCAATCATCGTTTTCTATTAACATGATTTCTTTAGTCAATGGTGAACCTAAATCATTAGGAATCAAAGCGATGATTTATCATTATGTTAATCACCAAATTGAAGTTTTAGAAAGAAAAACTGCTTTTGAACTGAAGAAAGCTTTAGAAAGAAAACATCTTTTAGAAGGCTTAGTGATCGCACTAGAAAACATCGATGAAGTTATTAAAATAATTAGAGGATCAGAAACCACTGAAATAGCACGGGAAGCCTTAATGGAAAATTATCAACTCTCTGAGCTACAAGCTCGAGCTATTTTAGATATGACTTTAAGAAGATTAACTGGCTTAGAAATTGAAAAGGTAAAAGAAGAAAACATTGAAGTTGGCAAACGTATTCTTGATTATGAAGATATTTTAGCGAGCGCTGAAAGAAAAGAAACGATTATAAAAGAATCATTATTAGAAGTTAAAGACAAATATAATAATCCCCGCCAAAGTGAAATGGCACTTCATATTCCTTTAGATATTGAAGATGAAGATTTAATCCCAGTTGAAGACGTTATTATTACCGTCACTAATCGTGGTTACGTAAAGAGAATGACTTTAGATGAATACCGCCTTCAAAATCGAGGTGGTGTCGGCTTGACTTCAATCCGAATGCAAGACTCTGACTTTGTCGAACATATTCAAATGACTAATACTCATAATTATCATTTATTTTTCACTAATAAAGGAAGAGTTTATAAAGTTAAAGGTTACCAAATCCCTGAAGGCTCTAGACAAGCAAGAGGACTACCAATTAATAATATTCTCCCCTTTTTAGAAAATGAAGAGATGGTCGCCTTTACAACTGTTAGCGATTTTGATTCAGAGAATTATCTCTTTTTCACAACTAAAAAAGGAGTTGTTAAAAGAACGAAAGTTAATGCCTTTAAAAACATTAGAGTCAATGGGATCATCGCGATTACTTTAAGAGAAGATGATGAACTATACGGCGTTAAAGTTACCGATGGAAAACGACAAGTAATTTTAGGTGCTTCCAATGGAAAAGCAATTAGATTTAAAGAAGATGATGTCAGATCGATGGGTAGAACAGCCGCCGGTGTAAGAGGAATGTTTTTAGATGAAGAAGATGTAATTGTGGGAATGACTTTTATCGCTGATAAAGAAGAAGACATTTTGGTTGTTACTGAAAAAGGCTATGGTAAAAGAAGTACCGCTAGCGAATATCGTCTTCAAAATCGTGGTGGTAAAGGTGTTAAAGCTCTTAATATTACCGAAAGAAACGGCAATCTCTGTGCTTTAAGAAGTGTTGCTGAAGATGAAGATGTCATTATCGTTAGTAATAGAGGAATGGTTATTAGAACGGAAATAACTCAAATCGCCAGAACAAGAAGAGCTACTCAAGGTGTTAGATTAATTAACTTAAAAGGGAATCAAACCGTAATAACTTTAGCAATCGTCCCACATGAAGAAGAGGAAGAAGAGCAAGAAGAAGTTATTATTCAAGAAGAAATCGCTTTAGAAACCGAACAAGAAGAAGTAGCCGTTATCGAAGTGGAAGCGAAGTTAAAAGCGGAAGAAGAAAAACCAAAAGAGGATGAAAAAGAGGAAAAAATTCCTCAAGATTTATTCGACTTAAGTTAAGGTTTTATGCTATGATAGTTATTAAAGTGAGCAACAGAGGGATAAAATGTTAGATATCAAAGAGATTAAAGAAAACTTAACAAGTGTCATTGAAAGATTAAACACGAGGGGTGCTGATTTTAGTTATTTAAAAGAAACTGTCTCTCAAGATGAAGAGAGAAGAAAGTTGATTAGTGAAGCGGAAAAATTAAAAAACACCCGCAATCAATTAAGCAAAGAGATTGGGCTTTTAATAAAGAATAAACAACCAATCGAAGCTCTTAAAGAAAAAGTAAGATTAATCGCACTCGATGTTAAAGAAAAAGAAGAATTAGTAGCTAGTTTAGAAAAAGCCATTAAAAGCGCACTTTTAAGTACGCCTAACCTCCCCGATTTAGATGTTGTTGTTGGCCTTGATGAAAGCGATAATAAAGAATTATATCGTTATGGCAATAGAAGACAATTTGAATTTAAATTAAAAGATCACGTTACTTTAGGAGAAGAGTTAGATATTTTAGATTTTGAAAGAGCGACTAAAATTGCCGGGCCTCGATTTGTTATTTTAAAAGGAGATGGCGCTAAACTAGAACGTTCCTTAATTCAATTTATGATGGATTTACATGCTGAAGATCATGGTTATAAAGAGGTTATTCCTCCTTATATAGTTAATGAAAAAGCAATGATAGGAACGGGACAATTACCGAAGTTTAAAGAAGATTCTTTTCAAGTTGGTGAAAAAGAAAAAGGTTGGTATTTAAATCCTACCGCTGAAGTCCCTACTATTAATATGCATAGCGATGAAATCTTAAAAGTTGAGGATCTCCCCCTTAAATATGTTTCTTATACAACCGCCTTTAGAAGTGAAGCCGGTAGTGCTGGAAGAGATACGAGAGGGATTTTACGTCAACATCAATTTAATAAAGTGGAACTTATTATGTTTGCCAAACCAGAAGAATCAAGAGAACTTCATGAGAGAATGTTAAAGGATAGTGAAAAGGTATTAAAACTCTTAAAAATACCTTATCGTGTCGTCTTACTTTCAACCGGAGATCTAGGCTTTTCAATGAGTAAAACTTACGATATTGAAGTTTGGATACCTTCTGAAAGAAAATATCGTGAAATAGCTTCTATTTCCAATGCCTTAGATTATCAAGCACGAAGAGCAGGAATTAGATTTAAACGAGATAAAGAAGCTAAAACAGAATATCTTCACACTTTAAATGGTTCTGGTTTAGCAGTAGGAAGAACGATGATTGCTATTTTAGAAAACTATCAAAATGAAGATGGCACCATTACAATCCCTGATGTTTTAATTCCATATATGAAACAAACGATAATTAAAAAAAATTAAAAGCGATCCAAAAAGAATAGTTTTTTAGCAAGAAGGACTATTCTTTTTTTTAACTATCAGAGTTAATGTAGTATAATAACATTAATAATAAAAGCGGTTTTCTCTGCTAAAGAGGTGATAAGATGAAAATTTATTTAGTCGAGGATGAATTTGATTTAGCTCAAATAGTAAAAAAATATTTAGAAAAAGAAGATTACCAAGTAACGATTTTTTCAAATGGAGAAGAAGCGTTAAAACATCTCACTGATGAAGTTGATTTATGGATTTTAGATATTATGTTACCTGGTGATGTTAATGGTTATGACCTCATTAAAGCGATTAAAGAAAAAAGGCCTGAACAAGCGATTATCTTTGCTAGTGCTCGCGATCATGAAATAGATAAAATAAGAGGTTTAGAGCTTGGTAGTGATGATTATATCGCTAAACCTTATTCACCAAGAGAATTAGTACTCCGAGTCAAAGCGGTTTTAAAAAGAATCGTTACTACAACTAGTGGTGTCGTTGTAAGATATGAAGGTTATGAAATTAACTTAGAAAAAAGGTCGATCAGATTTCAAGAGCGGCATATAAAACTTACTCATAAAGAGTTTGATTTATTAGTATTGCTTATCGAAAATAAGAATACTCCTTTTTCCAGAGAAAATATTTTAAGAAAAGTTTGGGGTAATGATTACTTAGGTTCTAATCGTGTTGTTGATGACCTTTTAAGAAGAGTAAGAAATAAAATGCCCCATTTGAAAATAGAAACCATTTATGGCTTCGGTTATCGCCTTTTATAAATTATGAAAAAAGTTAGCCTTTCTACTCAATTACTTTTACTTTATACAACAGTAACAATTTTAAGTGCTGTTGTTTTTGGTTTAATCACTTTTAGAAATTATGATTCTGTTTATTTAAGTATTGCTGAAGCTGAATTAAACTCTTATTTAGTAGATTTAGTAGGAGAAGGTGTTAAAGAAAGTGCTGATAAGCCTTATTTAGGTTATTTAGAAGCGGAACTAGTTTTTAATGAATATGAAGAAATGAGTTTTGAGGAAATTAAAGCGTCTAACAACGTTAAAAACTTCTCTTTAGAGGCTAAAGAATATCAAGAGATGTTATTAGATATTTATTCTAACCCTGGGAAGTTAGAGTATAAAAGCAAGAAAGAGAATTTCTATTTAATCTTAAAAGAAGTTGAAGAGGGTGAAAATAAATTTATCATCGCTCTTATGGAAGGTTCTTATTTAAATGATTTAAAAGGTTCAATTATGACAGAAAATGTTTTTTTATCTTTTTTGGGAACCTTTTTAGCTTTCGCTACTATTATGTTAGTTGGTAATGTTATTTTAGCGTTATGGAGCAGAGAGATGACCAAAAGAGTGCAAAGGCTCTCTGATGAAGTTTCTTCATTAAGTAGTTTTGGTTATCAAAGGAAAATTCAAATAAGTGGTAATGATGAAATTAGTGAATTATCGGAAAGAGTGGAGAAGATGCGGTTAGAGATAATCGCAAATGAAACTACTAAACAAGAAATGTTTCAAAATCTTTCTCACGATTTTAAAACTCCAATCGCCGTTATTAGAAGTTACGCTGAAGCTTTAGAAGATGGTATTATCGATAAAGACGACGCCAAAATAATTATCGCCCAAACTAAAAAACTCCAAAAGAAGGTGGACCGCCTTTTAGAGTATAACAAACTAGAATATATCGCTTCAGATGCCGAGTTAGAAAAGGTTAAAATGAAAGATATTATTACGACAGTTTTAGAAGATTATAAATTACTTTTAAGGGAATTTCAATTAGTTATCAGTTTAGATGATTCGGAATTTATCGGTTTAAAAGAAAACTATTTGACTGTTGTTGCTAATATTATTGATAACGCCACTAGGTATGCGAAAACAAAAATAGTTATCAAATTAAAAGAAGAAGAGTTATCTTTTTATAATGACGGCGAGCCAATTGAAGAAAAATACTTAACCGATCTTTTTAAACCATATGAAAAAGGCACCAAAGGACAGTTTGGGTTAGGAATGAGCATTGTCCAAAAAACAGTTAATCGTTTTGGTTATCAATTAACAGTTGAAAATGTTAGTGGAGGAGTAATTTTTAAGATAAAGAAGCAACAATCTTTTCTTTAAGTTTTAAAAAGTCAGCTTCACTATACTCTTTATTATGATTAACACCTTTAATAAGATAATCATCATCTAAGTAGCGTGGAATTAAATGAATATGATAGTGAAATACTTGTTGATAGGCTATTTCACCATTATTATTGACAATATTAAGGCCTTTTAAGTTAAAGGCTTTTTTTAAAGCCTTACTAACCTTAACAACCACTTTAAATAAATGTCCTGCAATTTCTTTGTCTAACTCAAAGACGTTTTGATATCTTTTTTTAGGAATTACTAAAGTATGCCCCTTAGTAGCTTGACTAATATCTAAAAAAGCTAACGTTAATTCATCCTCATAAACAATATGAGCTGGTAGTTCTCTTTTAATAATCTTTTCAAAAACAGACACATTATCACCTCTTCTTAATTATATAGTTTAAAATCTATTAAGTAAATAACACCTCTTGAGTAGTAGTTTAATGCATGGCAATTTTAATTTACTTTTATTAGATTGGAGCTAAATAACATTTTGGTTTCTTCAATATTAAGTCTATATCCACTCTTAAAATATTTTGAGTTAAGGGTTTAAAAATGCTACAATATAAGGGAAGAAAAGAGGTCATAAAAAATGAGAAAAATTCCTGTTGGTATTAGTGGAAGACATGTTCATTTAAGTAAAGAACATTTAGAGGTTTTATTTGGAAAAGGTTATCAGTTAACTAACTTTCGAGACTTATCGCAACCAAACCAATTCGCAGCGGAAGAAAAAGTAACGCTTGTTTCTAAAGAAGGAAGAAAGCTTGAAGGAGTCCGTATTTTAGGTCCAGTGAGAAAAGAAACTCAAGTTGAGATTTCTAGAAGTGACGCCATTAGAGGAAGATTTATCGCCCCTGTAAGAAGTAGCGGTGATATCAAAGGTAGTGGCGGTTGTTTAATAGTTGGTCCTAAAGGAGAAGTAGAAATAAAAGAAGGCGTAATAGTTGCTGATCGTCATATTCACTTTAATAAAGAAGAAGCGAAAGAGTTTAATGTTAAAGATAGAGAAGTTGTTAGTATTTATATCGATAAAGAAAAATCAGGCATTTTAGGAGATGTCCTATGTCGGGTTTCTGACGCTTTTAAATTAGATTGTCATTTAGATACAGACGACGGGGCCGCTTTTGGTCTTCAAAATGGTGATTTAGTAACGTTAGTAAAAGAGTACATTATTAAATAATTTTGACAAAACAAGTAATTTATCTCGTTGAAGGAGCTCACGATAAAGCAAGATTAAAGGAACTAGATAATAGTCTTAACGTTTTAATTACGAAAGGAATTAAAATTAAACATTCCTTTATTGAACAACTAAAACAATTAGAAAAAGAACATCTAATAGTTTTAATGTTCGATCCTGATTATGCTGGTGAGCAGATAAGAAAAAGGTTGACGAAGGCTCTTAAAAACCCCTATCAAATTTATTTACCTTTAAAACTAGCTACTAATAAAAAAGGCGATATCGGACTGGAGCATCTTTCTTTAGAAACACTTAAAGAACTAATTAAAATAAAGCCAAGAGAAACACTTAAAAGTGATTTAACTAATGAATTTTTATATCAACGAGGTTATTTAAACAAAGCTAATTCTAGACAAAAAAGAACGCAGTTAACGGGTTATTTTAAAATAGGTTATGTTAATGGAAAAGGCTTGTTAAAGAGATTAGAACTTTTTAACATTCAAGAAGAAGAAATCATCAAATATGAAAAAGAAGTATTACGGTCAACACTTTCTTAATAATAAAAAAATAATTAACGAAATCGTTAATGTTTTTGATCTCACTAATAAAACAGTGATTGAAATTGGCCCTGGAGCGGGGGCTCTTTCGAGAGCACTTCTAACAAAGGCTCTTTTTGTTTATGGTTTTGAAATCGACACTGATTTAAAAGAAACTCTTCTAAAACTAGAAAGAGAACATCATAACTTTAAAGTAATTTATCAAGATATTTTAACAGTTGACTTAAATACTTTTATGAAAGAGAAAAAGTTAAAAGAAAGTTATTTAATTGCCAATATTCCTTATTATATTACCGGCCCTATTTTAATGAAACTTTTAGAGACAGAAAAGATTACGAAAGCAATTATCATGATGCAAAAAGAAGTCGGTTTGCGGTTGCTTGCGAAAGCTGGTAAAAGTTATAATAGTTTAAGCGTTTATATGCAAACTTTTTATGAACTTAAAAAGGAGAGACTTGTAAAAAGAACAAACTTTAATCCGCCTCCTTTAGTCGACAGTATTATTATTAGTTTTGTTAAAAAGGATGATTATTTAAAAAGGATTACCAACCTTGATAATTACTTAGAGTTTGTAAAATTTAGTTTTGTTCAAAAAAGAAAAACTTTAGTTAACAATTTAAGTACGAGCTTTAAACTTCCCAAAGATGAAGTTATTAAGAAGTTAATGAGTATAGATTTAAATTATAATCCTCTTACAAGAGCGGAAAGTTTAACTATTGAAAACTTTATTTCTTATAGCGAGGGGTGGTACCGTGATTAAAAAGGCTTATGGGAAAGTAAATATTACTTTAGAAATAGTCGGTAAAGAAGGTAATTATCATTTATTAGAAAGCGTGGTTTCAGCGATTGATATTTATGATACTTTAACTTTTAAAGAAGCTTTTAAAGATGAAGTAAGTGCTAATATCGAAATTAAAGATAACAATATCTTGAAGGCGATTAAACTCTTTAAAGAAGAGACTAAAGTTGAAAAAGGAGTCGCTATTGAGCTAATTAAAAGAATTCCCATCGGTTATGGCTTAGGTAGTTCTAGTGCTGATATAAGCGCGACGTTATTAGGCTTAAATGAGCTTTTTAAAACTAATCTTAGTAAAGATAAGTTAAAACAGTTAGCAGGGAAGTTAGGAAGTGATACTGTTTTTAGTTTAGAAAACAAAAGAGCATTTCTAACCGGAAGAGGAGAAAAAGTTTTACTTGCAGATAACTATGAGCCCTTAAGTTTTTTAATTATTTTACCGAAAGAGCCATTACTGACGAAAACTGTTTTTAACAACTATCAGTTTAGTGATGATTACTTAGGGTTTAAAGAGCATCTTAGCGATAATGATTATTTAATAAAAAAAGCTAAAAATGATTTATTAAAAACGGCCATCAATTTAAATAAAGAGATTAAAGAAATAATCGCTTTTGGTGAAGCAAACAATATTAAAATAAATTTAACTGGGGCTGGTAGTGGACTCTTCGTAATCAACCCTACTTTAAAGGAAATAAAGTTATTAAAAACTAATTTTAAGGAGTGTCAGTTTTTAAAAGCGAAAGAATTATAAAAGCGTTTTAGTATGAATAATAAAAACATATTTAAAAAATCTTGTTATAATAAAGAAAAGGGGAAGGATATTAAGAATGGAAATTGCAGGAAAAAAAGTGCAACTATTTACACTCTCGGCGAATTATGATTTGGCGGAAGAGATTTCTTTAGCTTCGGGGATTCCGCTTTCTAAGCTGACAATCGAAAGATTTGCTGATGGGGAAATCGGAATTAATATTAACGATTCAGTAAGAGGCAATCATGTTTTTGTAATTCAACCGACTAGTAGTCCGGTTAATGAACATTTAATGGAACTTTTAATTATGGTCGATGCTTTAAAAAGGGCGAGCGCTACTCAAATTACTTTATTAGTACCTTATTTTGGTTATTCTCGTCAAGATAGAAAAGCGAAAAGCAGACAACCAATTACCGCTAAGTTGGTCGCGGATTTAATTCAAACAGCAGGAGCGAATAGAGTAGTTTCTATCGATCTCCACGCGGGCCAAATTCAAGGGTTCTTTGATATTCCTATCGACAATTTTCCCGCCGCACCACTTTTAGCAACTTATTTTAAAAATATTTCTAAAGAAAACTTAATTGTCGTTTCACCAGATCACGGTGGCACTACGAGAGCGCGTTCTTTTGCGAGACTGTTTGGCGTTCCCATCGCCATCATCGATAAAAGAAGGCCAGAGCCTAATAAAGCAGAAGTGATGAATGTTATCGGTAAAGTAAGAGGGAAAACTTGTATTTTGGTCGACGATATTATCGATACTGCGGGGACGATAATCGCTGGTGCTCAAGCTTTAAAAGAAGCTGGAGCTAATAAAGTCTATGCTTGTGCGACACATGGAGTATTATCCTTCGAAGCGGTGAAGAAACTTAGTAATTCTTGTATAGAAAAGATTGTTATTACCAATACTATAAAGCATGATAAATTAAAAGACAATAATAAGTTTGAAATTTTATCGATTGGTCATTTATTAGGAAAGTCAGTTTTAAATATCGTTAAAGATGAACCAATTAGTCAAATATTTAATGATATTTATAAAGACCCTTTAAAATTATGAAGTTAATTGTTGGTTTAGGTAATCCTGGTAAGGCTTATCAAAAAACTAGACATAATGTCGGTTATCAAGTAATCGATTTATATTTAAAAACTAATAGTTTAAAAGAAAAGTATGAAAGTAAGTTTTCTGCTTTTTTAGCGAAAGATGAGAAAGCGATTTTCTTAAAACCAACTACTTATATGAACTTATCAGGAGAGAGCGTTTTAAAAGTAATTAATTATTATAAGATTGAACTCGATAATATTTTAATTATTGTCGATGATGTTAATTTAGAGTTAGGAACTTTAAGATTAAGGGAAAACGGCTCTAGTGGGGGACATAACGGTCTTAAAAGTATTGAAGCACTTTTAAAGACTCAACAATATAAAAGATTAAGAATTGGTATTGGTAAAAGAGAAAACGTTACTAAACATGTCTTATCGAAGTTTGCCAGGAAAGAAAGAAAAGAATTAACAGATAGTTATTTAAAAGCAGTTAATATTATCGATGCTTTTATTGAAGGAGCAGAGTTTAGTAATTTAACAATGTATGAGTAAACTTAATAACTACTATCAACAATTAAACATTTTTAAACCACTAGAAGAACTAAAAGAAGAGAAAGTGATTAGTGCTTTTTCTTTGTCTTATCTTAGTTTATATTTAAAAGAACAGTTTTTAAAAGGGGATCAAACTATTTTTGTTGTTTTACCTAATTTAGCGTTAACAGAAAAGCTTTATGATTTACTCTTTAATTTACTTCCTGAGGATGTGCTTTTTTATCCTGAGGATGAGTTTTTAACTTCTTTACTTAATTTAAGTTTAGAAGCTTTTAAAATAGAAAGAATCGCTACTATTAAAGAACTTTTAAAAGAAGAGAAGAAAATAGTTGTTTTAAATGACGTCGCTGCTTTTAAAAAGGTAAGTGCTAAAAAGTCTTTTAAAAAAGCTTTTATTACTTTAAAAGAAGGCGATGACATCGATTTAAATCAGCTTATTAAAAGTTTGGTTGATAATGGTTATAAAAGAGAATATACAGTATTAAATCAGGGTGAGTTTAGTATGAGAGGTTCAATAGTTGATATTTACCCTTTTAGTAGTAATGAGCCTTACCGTCTTGATTTATTTGATACTTTAATTGAGACCATTAAAGTCTTTAATGCTAGCACTCAAATTAGTAGAGGAAGAGTAAGTATGCTCGAAGTGATGCCTGCAGTGGAGTTAATATTTTCTGATGAAGGTAAAAACGAAGCTTTAAAAACAATTGAAGCAGATTTAGAAAGCTCATCATCCTCTTTAAAAACAAAAGCTTTAATAAATGAAGAAATAGATAAGCTTTACAATAGAGTTGAGTTAGATAACTTAAGACAATATGTTAGTTATTTTCCTCATAGTTCGCTCTTTGATTTTAAAGATAAAAAGATAATCTATTATTATGAAAAAGAGAAGATGTTGATTAACTTTCAGAGGATGGAAGAAGATTTAAACAATTATAAGAAGGATAACCCGCTTTATAGTTTAAAAGAGTTTTACTATCAACCAGAAAAGTTGTTAGAGCTTCCTCATTATGAGCTCGATCCTTTTTACAATGGCGATAAGGAACTTAAAGTTGCTAGTAGAGACGTGATTAGTTATCAAGGTAGAGATGACTTATTTATAGATGAAGTAATTAAGGAAAAGAAAACAGCTATTATTACTTTTAAAAATGAAATTAGATATCAAAAAATGATTTCTTATTTAGAGAGTAAAAAGTTTAAATTCTTTTTAAATCCCAATAAAATAACTAAAGATAGTATCAATCTTATTTATCCAGAAGAAAGTTTAAGCTTTGAGCTTTACAACCGCAATATCATCTTTATCGATGAAGCTTATTTATATGATTATAAACCGCACTTAAGGGCGGTTAATTATCGTTCGAGTTTAAAAGAAGTTGTTAAAATAGATAGTATTGAAGAGTTGAAGGTGGGTGACTATGTTGTTCACTATGATTGTGGAATAGGTGTTTATAAAGGGATAAAGACGATGAGCCTTTCCCATGATAAAAGAGATTATATGCATATTCAATATCAAGGTACTGATTATTTATACGTTCCCGTTGATCAACTCGATTTAGTTTTAAAGTATTCATCTCGAGAAGGTGTTATGCCTAAGTTAACGAAACTAGGAACGAATCAATGGAAAAAGACGAAAAGAAATATTAAAGCGAAGTTAACCGATCTCTCTGACCGGCTTTTTAAGCTTTATCAAGAACGCGAACAGCAAGTAGGCTTTGAGTTTTTAAAAGCGGAAAAGATGCATGAGGAGTTTGCTAGTGATTTTCCTTATGAAGAAACTTTAGACCAACAAAAAGTTATTAATGAAGTAATTTTAGATATGGAATCAAGTAAAGTAATGGACAGACTTATTATTGGTGATGTTGGTTATGGGAAAACTGAAGTAGCGCTAAGGGCGGCTTTTAAGGCAGTCTATAGTAATAAGCAAGTTGCTTATTTAGTTCCCACTACTTTATTAGCGCGGCAACACTATTTGCTTTTTAATGAGCGGTTTAGTAAGTTTGGCATTACAGTAAAACTTTTAAGTAGGTTTGTTAGTAAAAAAGAAATTACTAAAACTTTAAGTAATTTAAAGAAAGGGCTAGTCGATATAGTTGTCGGGACTCATAGGCTTTTATCTAGTGATGTTGTTTATAAAGACTTAGGGTTACTTATTATCGACGAGGAACAAAGATTTGGTGTTCTTCATAAAGAAAAAATTAAAGAAATTAAAGTAAATGTCGATACTTTATCTTTAACAGCGACGCCTATTCCGAGGACACTACAAATGGGGCTTACAGGAATTAAAGATCTTTCCATGATTGAAACGCCTCCTAAAAATAGGTATCCGATTCAAACTTATATTTTAGAAAGATATGACGCTATTATTAAAGAGGCGATTTTAAAAGAAGTGGCAAGGGGTGGTCAAGTCTTTTATTTATATAATCGTGTTGATGATATTGATAAAATAGTTTTTAAGTTAACTAGTTTAATTCCCGAACTTAAAATCGCTGTCGCTCATGGCCAAATGACTAAAGCAAGATTAGAAAACGTTATGAGTGCTTTTATTTCTGGTGAGTTTGATGTTTTAGTAAGCACTACTATTATTGAAACCGGTATTGATATTCCTAATGCTAATACTTTAATCGTTCATGATGCCGATAGGCTAGGCCTTGCTCAACTTTATCAAATTAGAGGAAGAGTGGGAAGAAGCAATAAGCTCGCGTATAGTTATCTTTTTTATGATAAAAGAAAGAAACTAACTAAAGAAGCCCAACAAAGATTAAAGACTATTAAAGACTTTGAAAGTTTAGGTTCCGGATTTAAGATCGCGATGCGCGATTTAGCTATTAGAGGAGCGGGAGATATTTTAGGTAAGGAACAATCTGGGTTTATCGATAGTGTTGGTTTAGAGATGTATTTAAAGATGCTTGAAGAAGTTATAAGTGAGAAAAAAGGTATTATTACCCCACCGAGATTAGATGATGAGGTCTTACTTTCAAAAAGATATATCGATAAAGAATATATTTCTCATGATGAGGTAAGATTAGCGATTCATCAACGTATCGGAGCCGTTAACAATTTAAATGATATCAACAATTTAATAATTGAGTTAGAGGACCGTTTTGGAAAGTTTGATGAGAGTCTTTATGATTATATGTATGAAAAACTTTTAACTAAATATTTAGAGCGGTTAAGAGTGGAAAAAGTCTTAAAAACACAAACAGATTTAACTTTAATTTTACCGATAGTAGTAACGGAAAGGGTAAAAGGAGACATCCTTTTTACTTCTTTAGCAGAAACTAATTTTAAAATAAAATTAAGTTATATCGATAAACGCTTACAAATCGCTTTAGTTTATGAAGAGGACAAAAATCCTTTATTAGCGATGATTACTTATTTAGATTTAGTAATTAAAAATGGTGCTTTTAGTGGGATTGTAAAAAGCACTTAAATAATATATACTTATAGCATATATATATGGAGGTTAATTAAAAGATGTCGATATTAAAATTTAATGATGAAATACTTGTTTTAAGTGATAGTTTAAAAGTGGAAGAAGTTATTAATAAAGTGATTACTATTACTAGTAAACAATTAGTAAGATTTTTCAAAAAAGAAAATCTTAGTTTACCAGTAAGATTAAAAAGAGAAGCCTTTTTAAAAGTTTTGTATGAACCAGCTTTATTAAAGTTAAAAGATGAAAAGATTAATTATGAAGAGAAGATCTTGTTGGAGCATTTACCAGCTTTAACAATTTACCAATTAACTAAACTTTTAAAATCATTTGATTCTGATTTACTTAATGTTAACTATTTAAAAGAACTTTGGTTAAACGTCCTTCATTACCTTTTGACGGATGAAGCGAAAGAAGAGACATTGCTTAAGTTTATTTATTTAAAGAAGGCTAGTAAACCTCAAAAAGAAGAGATTGCCCTTTATAATTTTAACTTAAAAGAAGTCTTCGTGGATGGAAAGAATTGTTTAGAAGGATTAGGTTTTGATGATTTAAGACTAGTCTTATATAAAACTATTAACAAAGAAGATATGATGAATTTAGCTAAACTACACCAAGTAAATATCAAAGAAAAATTAACGATTAAAGAAGCAACTGAAGAGCTTTTAAAAAATGCGCTTCATACTAAAGCTTATTATCGGCCTTTAAAAGATGAAAGTATTTATGAGAAAGAACTAGAAAAACTAGTTGAAAAAAGAGAAGAAACATTAACAGCAGAAGAAGAGCTAATAGCTATTATTAATAATTTAAAAGATGAAGTAAAAGCATTGAAAGAAGAGGTTAAGGAAATTCAAAAATTAGAAATTATTTTAATTGATGAAGAAGACTAATAAGAAGATAATTAGTAGTAAAAAAAGAAACCATTTCATGGTTTTTTGTGCTATAATGGAGTAAGAAAACAAAAGGATATTTTAATAATAAAATAAATATTAAAGGCGAAACTTATTATCATCTTCAAAGTGCTGAAACGATATTGTCTTTATGTAAAGAATCAATTGACTATTTTATTCAAAAATATGGAGTTGATGCCTTTTCTAGCTTAGGAATAACGGGGCAAATGCATGGAGTTTTATATGTGAATAATGACGGGAAATGTATTTCACCACTTATTACATGGCAAGATCGTCGGGCTGAGATTTTTGAAAATGGTATAAATGCAATTCAGGAAATATATAATCGCACAGGTAAGTATGTACCTGCTGGCTATGGTTTAGCGACTCATTTTTATAATAAATGCCATAATATGGTTCCTAAAGATATTGCAAAAATATGTACTATTCATAGTTTTGTAGCTATGACCCTAACAAATACAAAAAAACCAGTGATGCATGTTTCAGATTGCCATAGTTTTGGGCTTTATGATAGCGAGACAGATGGATGGGATTTCTCATCAATTGCCTTGTTAGGTATTAGTGAGGATATTTTACCAAAAATTGTCTCAAATCCATTTATAATCGGAAACTACAAGGGAATATCTGTTTGCGTTGCTATTGGTGATAATCAAGCTAGTTTTATCGGTTCAGTTAAAAGTTTTGATTCCTTACTTATAAATATTGGAACAGGAGCTCAAGTTAGCGTTTTAGCAGATAATGAGGACAAACATAATATAGAAATCCGTCCTTTGAGTGGTAAATATCTAATTGCTGTCGGTTGTAGTCTTGCAGGAGGCCTTGCTTATGAGACCTTAAAGAATTTTTTTAGGGATGTCTATAAAATGGCTAATTTAATCCCTCCAGAAAATATCTATGAATGTATGAATAAAACTGGAGAACTAAATGATAATGCTCCATTATTTGATACAAGATTCATTGGAACAAGGAAAAATCCTGAAATAAGAGGGTCTATAGAAAACCTTGGTATTCATAATTTTACCGCGGCCAATTTCATTTATGGTGTTTTGAAGGGAATTGCCAATGAACTTTATAGCTTATATAAACAATTAAATGTTGATGTTGATAAAATTGTTGGGTCTGGTAATGCCATCCGTAAAAATCCTTTATTAAGGAAAATAATAGAAGAGACATTTCAAATGCAATTAAAAATTCCAATTAATGATGAAGAAGCTGCGTTTGGTGCTGCTATATATGGAATTGTTGCATCTAAGAGATTTCCGGATATATCATCTGCTGTTAAATCCTTAGTTCATTTGGAAAACTAGGTTATATACTAGATGCCTCCTTATTAAGGTCTTATAGCTTTTTAATGATTAATAAGTAAAATTTCAAATCAAAGTGAAGTAAAGGCTAGAGCTTTAGTAGAAAGAAAAACACACACATAGTATTTATACAGGTGCTATGAAGAGTTTATTACTAGTTTTAGGTAGAGAATTCATCAACCAATAAAAGAAATTATTAATAAAGTGTATTAACAAAAATAAAGAATACCATTTTAAGAATATTATAAAAGAAAAGACAGTTATTAAATTAAGGGCTAAATAATTTTAAGAGCCCTTTTTTAATAAAGGAAATTTTCATTTACTTATTGTGGTGATGGCGAATATATTTTCCTAAAGATGAAAAAAGCCTTTTATTTTTAAACAAGAACTAATCATCTTTATTTTTTGTGATACCTTATAGTTGGATAACTATAATATCGAGGGATAAAATGAAAATAATTACATGTATAAAACAAGTGCCAGCGTCTAGTAATGTTGGTGTCGATAAAGAGACGGGCGTCTTAATTAGAGATGGCAATAATGTTAAAATGAATCCTTATGATCTTTTTAATTTAGAAGCCGCTTTTATTTTAAAAGAAAGCTCCCAAGAGGCCTTGGTTCACGCCATTTCTATGGGACCACCTCAAGCCTTAGAGGTTTTAAAAG
The DNA here is from genome assembly GCA_012837645.1 of Acholeplasmataceae bacterium. Taxonomy (GTDB): domain Bacteria; phylum Bacillota_I; class Bacilli_A; order Acholeplasmatales; family UBA5453; genus DUQU01. Next base: position 39,413 of record DUQU01000063.1, read on the forward strand.
AAGCGCTTTATATGGGCGCTGATGAAGCGACTTTAATTAGTGATATTAAGTTTGCGGGGGCTGATGTTTTAGCGACCTCTTATACACTTTCTGAACTTATTAAACAGTTAGGAAAGTATGATGTAATCGTTTGCGGGAAACAAACTACCGATGGCGATACTGCTCAAGTAGGTCCGGAGATAGCGGAGTTTTTAAAAATACCTCATGTGCCTTATGTTAAAGAAATTATTAAAGTAGAAAAAGATAAATTAACGTTAAGATCTGGTTACGATGATTATGAAGAAATAGTGGCGGTTAAACTGCCTTGTTTAATTACGATTGAAAAAGAAACAAACACTCCAAGGTTACCTTCTTTTAGAAGAAGGCTTTTAAAAGAAGATTATCAAATAGCGATTAAATCGCTTCAAGATTTAAATGATAAAAATCCTAAAAATTACGGTCTCTTAGGTTCGCCAACTCAAGTTGAAGAAATCTTCCCACCTGAGAAGAGTTCAGCGGGAGAAATAATTAAAGGAAAAAAAGAAGAAGTAGTAGAAAGTTTAATTAATATTTTAAAAGAAAGGCGTTATTTATAGGTAAAGAGGATGTCATATATTAAAGTTAATAACGATAAAGTAACACCGGAAATAGCAGAAAAATTAATAAAATTGTGTCCTTTTAATGCTTTTGAATACCATAATGGCTATTTATCTATTAATAGCCTTTGTAAGGTTTGTAAAATTTGTGTTAATAAAGGACCAAAGGATGTTTGTGAGTTTGTTGAAGAGAAAAAGGAAACCATCGATAAAAGTGCATACCGTGGTATCTTAGTATATTTGGAACATCATCAAAATGAAATTCATCCCGTCTCTTTTGAACTTATTAATAAAGCTAAAGAACTGGCAGCTATCACGAAAGAGCCAGTATATGCACTTTTAATCGGCAGCGAAGTTAAAAGTTTAGCAGAAGAGACTTTAGCTTATGGAGTTGATGAAGTTTTTGTTTATGATGATGTCGACTTTAAAGAATTTAATGTTGAAATATACACCAACATTAGCGAAGATTTTTTTAAGAATTTTAAAAACAATATAATTTTATTTGGAGGAACGCCTTTGGGAAGAAGTTTCGCACCCCGAGTAGCCGCGAGACTAAAAACTGGTTTAACAGCTGATTGTACTAAATTGGAAATTAAAAATAATGGTGATTTAGTCCAAATAAGGCCTGCTTTTGGCGGTAATATTATGGCTCGTATTATTACACCTAATAATAGACCTCAATTAGCGACGGTTCGTTATCAGACCTTTGCTTTACCCGAAAAAGAAAAACCAAGAGGGAAAATTACTTTTTTAAAAACCGATACAATTAAACGTGAAACTAATATCGAACTTTTAAAAAAGATTATTAGTCCTAAAGTAGAAGAAATTACCGCTGCCGAAGTGATTGTTGCGGTGGGAAGAGGCTTTAAAACAGAAAAAGATTTGGAACTAATTAACCCTTTAGTAAAAGAATTAAATGCCTTTGTTGGTTGTACGAGACCATTGGTGGAAAAGGGCTGGTTTGACGTAAAAAAGCAAATTGGAATGTCGGGGAGAACAGTGAGACCGAAACTAATTATTAATATTGGAATTAGTGGAGCTGTTCAATACCTTGAGGGAATGAAAGAAGCGGATTTAATTATCTCTCTTAATGATGACCCTAATAGTAAAATTTTTGAAATTAGTGACTATAGTTTTGTTGGTGATCTTTATACTTTATTGCCAGAATTGACTAAAAAAATTAAAGAAATAAGGCAGGTGTAAAAATGAAATATAAGAAAATAACAAATGAAGATTTGCTTTATTTTAAAAACATTTTTGGTGAAGAGAGAGTTATTAGTGAAAATGAAATTAAAAGCGAATATGCTCATGATGAATTAGGAACCGTTTTTAACTATCCAGAAGTATTAGTAAAAGCAACTCATAAAAAAGAAATTAGCGCTTTAATGAAATATGCTAATCTCCATAAAATACCAGTTACTGTAAGAGGTAGTGGAACTGGATTAGTGGGTGCTTGTGTGCCTATTTATGGGGGCGTTTTACTTGATTTGACTTTAATGAATAAAATTATTGAACTCGACAAAACTAATTTAACTTTAACGGTTGAACCGGGTGTTTTAATAATGGATATTTACGAATATGTTTTAAAAGAGGATCTCTTTTATGGACCGGATCCTGGTGAAAAGTCCGCTACTATTGGTGGAACTGTTTCTACTAATGCTGGAGGAATGAGAGCGGTCAAATATGGAGTTACTCGCGATTGGGTTAGAGGTTTAGAAGTAGTATTAGCTAGTGGTGAAATAATAAAGTTAGGCGGTAAGGTGGTTAAAAATGCTAGCGGATATAGTTTAAAAGATTTACTTATCGGCAGCGAAGGAACTTTAGGAATCGTAACCGAAATCATTTTAAAATTAACTGTTAAACCGGTTAAAATGATTAGTTTATTGGCTCCTTTTAATTCCAAGGAAGAAGCTATTTTAGCAGCTCCTAAGTTAATTAGTAATCACGTTATCCCAACAGCAGTGGAATTTTTTTTAAATGATTCACTTTTGTATAGCGAAAGATATTTGGGTAAAAAGCTTCCTCATAATAATTACCCTGCTTATTTACTATTAAGTTATGATGGTTATCATGAAGAAGTAGTCGATAAAGATGTTAGAAAAGCAAGCGAAATGCTAATTAATGAGTTTAATGCTATTGATGTTTTTTTAATTGATACTGAAGAAAGAAGAAAAGCGATTTGGTCGGTTAGAGATGGTTTTTTAGAAGCGATCAAACTTTCAACGACTCTCATTGATGAGTGCGATGTAGTTTTGCCTAGGGCGAAAATTAATGAATTTTTAACTTATGTTGATAATTTAAGCAGTGAGTTAAAAGTGAGAATTCCTTATTTTGGACACCTTGGTGATGGTAATCTACATATTTATTTTTGTAAAGATGATTTAGATGAAAAAAAGTGGCAAGAAACCTTAAAAAGGGGTTTTCTTAAACTTTATGATAAAGCAGCCAGTTTTGGTGGGCTTGTTTCTGGTGAACACGGAATTGGCTTTGCTAAAAAAGAGTATTTAAAAAATCAGTTAAAAAGTGAGCAGTTGACAATTATGAGAGCTATTAAAAAAGCTTTTGACCCTCATGAAATTTTAAATCCTGGGAAAGTTATTTGATCTTTTTTCCCTCCTTTTTCTTAAAAAGACTATTCGCTTATTATTTTGATTAGTTAATAGTCTTTTTTTGTTGCTGGTAGTCTTCATTTTAATTTCTTTACTTTTTGTAAACGCTTTAATACTTAATGGAGACATGTTATAATAAAAACAAGAGAAATAGAAGGGGAAAATAAATGGAAAAAGTAAAGATTTTAATCTGGGGTTTCGGTGCTATGGGGCGCGGGATGGCGGAAATGTTATTAACAAAAAAAGGAGTTGAGATCGTTGCTATTTGCGATATTGACCCTTTAGTCGTTAATAAAGGCTTTTTAGATGTCCTTAATGTTAAAACTCAACATGAAAATGTCATTATTAGCGACAATATCGATGAGTTGTTAGCGGATAATAAAATTGATTTAGTGTTGCTGACAACCGATAGCTTTACTAAAAATAATTATCCTAAAATAGTAAAAATAGTGGAAAAGGGTATTAACGTTATTAGCACGGCTGAAGAAATGGCTTATCCTTATGTTAATCAACCAGAATTAGCTAAAAAGATGGATGTTTTAGCTAAAAAACACCAAGCTACTATTTTAGGAACAGGTATTAATCCTGGTTTTGTGATGGATTTATTAGTAGTTGCTTTAACAGGTGCGATGATGGATGTTAAAGAAATAGAAGCGAAAAGAGTTAACAGTTTAAGTCCCTTTGGGAAAACAGTAATGAGCGAACAAGGGGTAGGACTTAGCTTAGAAGAATATCAAGAAAAAATGAAAAAGGGTGCGTTAGCAGGCCATGTCGGTTTTAAAGAAAGCGTTCATTTAATCGCGGAAGGTTTAGGAGTAAAATTAACTGATTTTAAAGAACAAATGGCTCCCATTATCACCAAGGTTGATTTAAAAAGCAAATATGGTGAAGCTAAAAAAGGTCATTTAGCAGGTATTGATATGAAAGCGCAAGGCTTTCTAAACAACCAGGCTTTTATTAAAATGATTCACCCTCAACAAATAGAGCCTGAAAAGTCAGGCATTAATACTGGTGATTATATTACATTAAAAGGCACTCCTAATATTAAAATGAGCATTAATCCTGAAATTAGTGGAGGGGTGGGGACGATTGCGGTATGCGTAAATATGATCCCCCACGTTATCAATGCGAAGCCGGGCTTAAAAACAATGCTTGACCTTCCTGTTCCGAGAGCGATTTTAGGAGATATGAGAGAGTTAATTGAAAAAGATTAAAAAGGAGTTAAAAAGATGATTTTAAAAGGAAGTTTTGTAGAAATAGAAACAGTTATTTTAACCAAAGAAGAAAGGGCTCCTCAAGTACCCGTGGACACTAAAAGCGTGCCACTTTTAATGAGGTCAAAAGGCATTCTACTTAACAGTGCTAAACTAGGAGATGAAGTAGTGATAAAAACAATTACTGGGAGAAAGGAAAAAGGAATTTTAAAAGAACTTAATCCTGCTTATTTACATCATTATGGTAATTTCGTCGCTGAACTCTTAAAGGTCAAAGAAATTATAAAAGTAGAAACGGGTGATTTAAATGAATGATAATTCTTATTTAGCGGTAATGGAAAGAAGAAACAAAATCATTAAAGATTCGATGCAAATAAATTACCAGGATTTTGAAAACGAAGGTGTCGGTTTTGACTATGAAAAGATGATGGCGAGCACTGGTTTTACTTTAGCAGAAGTAGAAAAAATTCAACTAGAAAATAGAGTAGGAAAGACGCCACTCGTAGAACTTAAAAATCTTTCTAAATATGCTCGTAAATTCGCACCTAAAGGTCATGGAGCACGTATATTTATTAAAGATGAAGCAAACAATTTAAGTGGTTCTTTTAAAGCGAGAAGGGCTGCTGTAAGCGTTTATCAGGCTAAAAGGTTAGGATATAAAGGAGTTATTGCAGCGACTAGTGGTAATTATGGAGCGGCGGTAGCTGCGATGGCCGCAAGACTAGGTCTAAAAGCAATTATTGTTCAAGAAGTTTATGATAGTGAATTAATTGGACAACCAGAAATTATTGAAAAGGCGAGAGCTTGCGAGGCTTATGGAGCTGAAGTCGTTAGGTTAACAGTGGGGCCAGAACTTTTTTATAAGTTTTTACTTTTATTAGAAGAAACAGGTTACTTTAATGCTTCATTATATTCACCTTATGGAATTTTAGGCGTAGAAACTTTAGGAAAAGAAATTGCCTTAGAAGCTTTAAATAATTATGGTAAATACCCTGAAGTTGTAATCGCCACTAACGCTGGTGGTGGTAATTTAACAGGTACTGCGAGAGGGCTATTAAAAGCTGGTGCGACTAAGACAAAAGTATACGCTGCTAGTGTTAATTTAACAGGGCTTCATATGGCTAGCGATAAAGACTTTAATAAAAAATCATTTACTACTGGTCATACAGGCTTTGGAATTCCTTACTCTACTTTTCCTGATAGAAGCGATGTTCCTAGAAGCGCCGCGAGGCCGATGAGATATTTAGATCGTTATTTACTTATCAATCAAGGAAGTGTCTTTTTTATTACCGAAGCTTTAGCATTGTTAGAAGGGATGGAAAGAGGCCCAGCAGGAAATACTAGCTTAGCCGTCGCTTTTAAATTAGCCCAAGAAATGAAGGAAGATGAAATTATTGTTGTTCAAGAAAGCGAATATACAAGTGCAGGCAAACATCTTAATGCCCAACTTGATTTTGCTAAAAAAAGAGGAATAAAATTAGAATTTGGCAATCCTTTATTAGAAATACCAGGCAAAAACATTATTTTTCCAAAAAGTGCCAAAGAAATAGCTTATCAAGAATTAAATTTAGATCGATTAAGACTATCTTACTTAAAACATTACAGAGGGGTTACTTTAACTAAAAAAGATAAAGAGTATTTAAAGGATGAATTAAAGTTAACGGAAACTGAAATTGAGGATTTGGTGAAAAAGCTATGAAAGCGAGAAAAGACGATTTTGAAAAAAGAAGAAAAGAATTAGCAAAATTAACAGATGAAGAATTAAAGACTTATTTTTTTAAATTAACCGATCAATTATTGGACCCAATTATGGAGTTAGCATATAATTACACCTCGCCTTCAATCGAAAGAAGTGTATTACTAAGGATGGGTTTTTCTAGTTTAGAAGCGAAGGTGATTACAGAAAAATTAAAAGACGCTAATTTGCTATCTTATGGAGCAGGTCACGTTGTTTATTTATACGCTAAAAAGGTTAAAAAAGAGATTATTGAGGCGGGTCGCTTATTAGCTAAGGGAGAAGGGATAGCCCTAATGAAAGAGGTTTTCGAAAATGATTAAAGCAAATCAAAAATTAGATATTAGAAAACTTTTAGAAGATTTAGAAAACTACGAACCGAAAAGAAGAGGTTGGGTGTGGCGTCAAAAAACTCCTCAAAAAATCGGCCCTTTTAACTATTGTGAAGTAAGCCCCTCTTTAAAAAACTATCAACCACTTCCAAGCGCGAGGCATTTAAACAATATCGATCCGCAACCAGAAATGGTTATTACCACAGAAATCGCTTCTGGTCGCTTTGAGGATGATATTAGAAGGATGAGAATGGCTGCTTATCATGGTGCTGATCATATTATGGTAATTAGAACAGCTGGTCAATCTCACATCGATGGTTTATTAGAAGGAACTCCTCAGGGTGTAGGTGGCGTTCCCATTACAAGAAAACAATTAAGAGCGCAAAGAAAAGCTTTAGATATTATCGAAGAAGAAGTAGGAAGACCGATTAACTATCATTCTTATGTTTCTGGGGTTGCCGGACCTGAAATAGCGGTCTTATTCGTTGAAGAAGGAGTTAATGGTGCTCATCAAGATCCTCAGTATAATGTTTTATATCGTAATATTAATAGTTTGAGAAGTTTTGTTGATGCAGCCGAGAGTAAAAAGATAATGGCTTATGGCGGGCTCGCTCAAATCGATGGTGCTCATAATGCAAACGCTACTGCTCGCGATGCGTGGAAAGTGATGCCAGAATTACTTGTTCAACACGCTATTAACACGAGGATGAGTGAAAGAGTAGGAATTCCAGCCGATTTAATTTGTTTATCGACGGTGCCTCCAGCGGCGCCTCCAAGTCCAGATCTAAAAATAAATCTTCCTTATGCTTTAGCCTTAAGGGATTTTTTTGATAACTATAAAATGCGCGCTCAAATGAATACTAAATATATGGATTCATCAACACGAGAAGCGACAGTTACTCATGTTTTAAACCTTTTAATTTCTCGTTTAACTAGTGCTGATATCCAAAGTACAATTACGCCTGATGAAGGTAGAAATGTTCCTTGGCATGTTTATAATATTGAAGCTTTAGACACTGCTAAGCAAGCTTTAGTCGGGATGGATGATTTAAAGGCGATGTTAGAGTTTAAGAAAGACAGTGAGCTTTTTAAAACAAAAAGAGAAATAAAAGAAAGAGCGGTTTTAATGTTAGAAGAAATTATCGCTATGGGCGGGTATTTTGAAGCGGTCGAGGCCGGAATGTTTGTCGATAGTGGTAATTATCCTGAACGAGTTGGTGATGGTATTAAAAGAAAAATAGCTGGTGGAATAAGTAGTGATACGATTATAAAAAGAGACTCTAAATATTTAGCTCCAGTTACTGCTCATTATGGTTATAATAATGTTTCTCAATATTCTAACACTTCTGATCCAGCCACTTTAATTGGAGGCTCTACTTTTGAAAAAAGAATTAAGATTCAATATATAGATGAACTCGATGAAACAGATAATGTTTATTTAAGATTAGCTGAAAAAGAGGATTATCGTAGTGGCCATTTATTAAAACCGGAAGTAGAATGGTTAGCTGATGGGGTTGTAATGGTTGATCTTTTTTTCCCAACCGATATTAACACCGCGGAAGCGGCGGCCTTAGAAGTCGGTAAAAAAATGAACCTCACTAACGTTGAAGTTATTCATAAAGAGACGATGCATCCTAGCGAAGGAATAAGAATTCAACTTAAAGGAGTTGTCAATTTTGATATCGATTTAAGAAAACTAAAAGTAGTTGAAAAAGAAGAAAACTTAAGTGAAGAAGAAATAACTAATTATTTAAAAAAGCACCATCTTAAAATTATTGCCGGTACTGGTGGTAATGATGAACATAGTGTGGGGATGAGAGAGATTTTAGATATTAAGCACGGTGGTTTAGAAAAATACGGTATCGAATTTAATTATTTAGGGACGAGCGTTCCCATTGAAAAGTTCATCGACGCTGCGATTGAAGAAAATGCAAATGTTGTTTTAATATCGCTTATTATTTCTCATGATGATATTCATTATAAAAACATGCAAAAGCTCCATAATTACGCTATTGAAAAAGGAGTTAGAGAAAAACTTATTTTGGTGGCTGGTGGTACTCAAGTAACGCCTGAACTAGCTCAAAAATATGGGATGGATCAAGGCTTTGGAAGAGGGACTACAGGAACTGACATTGCGAGTTTTTTAGTAAAAAGGTTAAAGGAAAAAAATGAAAGTTGATCTATTAGTAGCGGAAATAGGTAGTACAACAACACTTATAAGTGCCTTTAATTTAAAAAAAGAAGTAGTCTTTTTAGGGAGAAGCTATGCTAAAACGACGATCGATGACGTTATGATGGGTCTTAATGAGGCCATTGCTAATTTAAAAAAGCACTTAAAAACAACAACGTTAGAATATCAAGAAATGCTCGCTTCTTCGAGCGCTGCTGGTGGTCTTAGAATGACCGTTCACGGCCTTGTTTATGAAATGACTGCTAAGGCTGCTAAAGAAGCTGCTTTAAATGCTGGAGCGAACTTAGATTTAGTTACGGCTGGATTGTTAAGTGCTTCAGATATTGAAAAGATTAAATCATTAAAGCCTAATATTATTGTAATTGCAGGTGGTACTAACTATGGAGAAAAGGAAACCGCTTATCAAAACTTATTAAAAGTACTTCCCCTTAAGATTCCAATTATTTATGCCGGCAATATTAGCAATCATGATAAAATTAAAGATTTAAATAATCCTTTTATAGAGATCGTTGATAATGTTTATCCCCGTTTAGACGATTTTAATATTATTCCTCTTAGAAAAGCGATCTATCGAGTCTTTTCTAGAAATATTATTCACGCTAAAGGGATGGAAAAAGTTGCTAAAATTATTAAAGGAAAGATTATTCCAACGCCCGGAGCTGTTATGGACGCTACTTTGTTAGCTGATGAGCTTATTAATGGAGTAGTTACCATCGATGTTGGGGGCGCGACTACCGATATTCATTCTGTTGTTAGTCCTCAAGAAGAATATGCAATTTATAGTGAAGGAGAACCGCGTTTTAAAAGAACTGTTGAAGGAGATTTGGGAGTTTTTTTGAATCGTGAAAAAGTGGTTTCAAAATTTAAAGAAAACCAATTAGAAGAATTAGTTCAACTTAACAAGAATGAAATTAGAGAAATTATTATTAAGGAACCTTTTATTCCTAAAACCATTAAAGGAGCAGAAATTATTAGTGCCCTTACTAAGAAGTGTTTAGAGTTAGCTTGTGATCGTCATGTTGGCGATTTAAAAAGAATTTATACTAGTAATGGTATTAAAATAATTCCTGAGGGTAAAGATTTGTCGTTAGTGAAGTTGATTGCTTTAACGGGTGGCGCCCTAATAAATAACGAAGATGCAATAACGATGGTTAAAAACTATCTTAATAAAAGTAAAACAAAGTTAGTGCCCCAAGGAAAAGTTAAAATTCTTAAAGATCATGATTACCTATTTTCCTCAATTGGAGTGATTTCCCATTATTATCCCGAAGAAGCGCAAGTGTTACTTAAAAAGACATTAAGGTGGGAGGATTGAGATGTATCCAAAATTAATAATCGACTTAAAAAAGTATTATCATAATCTTAATAAAATGATTGAAATGACTCGCTTAAATGAACTTTCTTTAGCTGTTGTAAGTAAAGTGTTTTTAGCTGAACAACCTTTTATAGACGTTATCAATAAAACAACTGTTGAGTATCTCGCTGATTCTCATTTAAGTAATTTAAAGAAGATGAAAACAAATAAAAAGAAAATGTTTTTAAGAATTGCTCAGTTAAGTGAAGTTGAAGAAGTGGTTGAGGTTGCCAATATTAGCTTACAATCTGAACTTACAACAATCAAAGCACTTAATAAAGCAGCTAAAAATAATAATAAAGTTCATGAAATTATATTAATGTTTGATTTAGGTGATTTAAGAGAAGGTATTTATTATGAGGACTCTTATTTAAAACTAGTTGAAGAAATATTAACTTTTAATAATATTAAACTATTAGGGATTGGAACTAATTTAACTTGTTATGGTGGGGTTATTCCTAGCCTTGAAATTTTAAAGCGTTTAGAAGTAATAAAGAGTACTATTGAAACAAAATTTAAACTAAAATTAACTCTTATAAGTGGTGGTAATTCTTCTAGTATTTTCTTATTAGAAAAAGGCAAACTACCAAAATTTATTAATAATCTTCGTATTGGGGAGGCACTTGTTTTAGGGAGAGAAACCGCCTATGGCAATAAAATTAAAGGTTTTTATGATGATGTTTTCTTATTGAAAGCTAGTATTGTAGAAATAAAGAAAAAACCATCATTACCCGATGGAGAAACTGGGATGGATGCCTTTGGAAAGAAAGTAATAATTAAGGACCAAGGAAAACAAAGAAGAGCGATTCTAGCAATCGGTAAACAGAGTGTCGATAAAGATGATTTAATTACTCTTGATAAGAGTGAAATTATCGGAGCTAGTAGCGACCATTTAATTATCGACATTAAAGATCAAGATTATCAAATCGGTGACGTCTTAACTTTTAAACTAAGATATGGTGGTGTTTTAAGTTTAATGACGTCTCCATATGTGAGGAAGAGTTATGAAAAATAGTTTTAGGAAAACATGGTTAGAAATAAACCTGGTCAATCTTTATAAAAATTACGAACTCGCTTTAAAAACAGTCGCGCCTAAAAAGGTTATCCCGGTTGTAAAGGCGAATGCTTATGGACATGGTGTGCTTGCGGTGATGGAATATTTGATTAGTCGTGGGGTTGATGTTTGTGCGGTTTCGTTATTAGAAGAAGCCTTACATTTAAGAAAACACTTTAAAGATTTAAAAATTATTATTTTAGGAGCGGTTTTAAAAGAAGATTTAGCTGTTATTTCTAAATATAATCTCGATATGACGATTAACGATGAAGAAATGTTAAAAGCAGTTTTAAAGTTTGATAGGCCTCTTAATTGTCATTTGAAAGTTGATACTGGAATGGCTAGATACGGCATTATTGAAAGCGATAGAATTATTAAAGCAACAACCGAGTTAACTAAAAATCCGCTGATCGATTTAGTTGGTATTTATACCCATTTAGCAATCGTTGATGAAAATGAGAGTTATTTGGATAAACAACTTAAAAAGATGGAAAAGATTGTTGCGAGTCTTAAAGAAAAGCCACCCTACATTCATATTTCCAGTTCCTCGGCTATTTTCACGAAAGAGAAAGCTTTAGATTATACTACCCATGTGCGTCTTGGAATTTCCTTATATGGACTATCTATTAATCCTAAAACTCCACCATTATATCCCGTCATGAAGCTTTTTACCACTGTTACTCAAATTAGACTATTAAAGCCTGGTGATTGTGTTGGGTATGGTGCTGATTATTGTCCAGTAAAGCCTGAATTTATTGCTGTATTACAAATTGGTTATGGAGATGGTTTTTTAAGAAGAAATAAAAATTCTTTTGTAGAAATTAACAATAAACGTTATCAATTAGTGGGCAAAATTTGTATGGATGCTTGTTTTGTATTAGTTGATGAAACAATTAAAACCGGTGATATCGTAACAGTTTTTGGTAATTTAATTACAGTTGATGAAGTCGCTGATTATAATGAAACGATCAATTATGAAATAGTCACTACAATGAGTTTGAGAATCGAAAGAAGATATCTAAAATAGAGGGAGTATTTTAAAATATGACGGTTAAAAAAATTATTTTATCTTATGGAAATGCTGGGGCTGATGAAGGAGTTTTTGAAGGAGCGAAAAAGTTATTAAAAAAAGGAGAACTTAGTAATTATTGTTTATTAGAACCTATTTTAGTAGCGAAAGAAACTAAAAACAATTTAAAAAATCTTAATGAAGTACTTCTTAACATTGATTTGGTGGCGAAAAAAACTAAAGAAGCATTAATTGAGGGCGCCTTTCCTCTCTTTATTGGCGGCGATCATAGTCTTAGTTTAGGCACCGTTAGTGCTGTTAGTAGCCATTATGATAATTTAGGTTTAATTTGGTTTGATGCTCATGGTGACATGAACACTAATAAAACTTCACCTTCAGGTAATATTCACGGGATGATTTTAGCTGCTCTACAAGGTTATGGCGATGAGAGTTTAACGGATTTTTACTTTCAAGGAATTAAAGTAAAAACAAGCAATGTTTTAATTTTCGGAGTAAGAGATTTAGATTCAAAAGAAAAAGAACTAATAAAAGAAAAAGGTGTTACTTACATAACATACGATGAAATAAAACAGATGGGATTAAAAGCGGCCTTAAAAAAAGTTAAAAACTATTTTAAAAATAAGACTAACAACATTCATCTTTCTTTTGATTTAGACGTTTTAGATCCCCAACTTTCTCCTGGTGTTTCAGTACCGGTGAGAAAGGGTTTTAATTTTCAAGAAAGCAAAGAAATTATTGAAGGTATCTTCAAAGATTTTAATGTTACGAGTATGGATATTGTCGAATATAATCCTCAATTAGATCAAAACAATCAAACATTAACCTATTTACTTAAAACTATTAAAGAAGTTGAAAATTTAATTAGCAGCGAGAAATGAAAGGTGATTTAGGGCCTTTTATTTTTTAAGGAAGTATTTTAATTAGTTTTTATTGATAAATAAGAAGGACAAAGTCGTGTTTACTATTTGTAGTAAATATGATAAAATTTAAGTAACAAAAAAGAAAAGATGGGAATAAATTATGCGAATTACAAAACATCCGATTTTAGTCTTTCCAGAAAAGAAAAAAGTCGAGTTTATTTTTGAAGGGAAAAAGGTAAGCGGTTACGAAGGCGATACAATCGCCTCAGCTTTACACGCTCTTGGAATTATGACTTTAAGTTACTCAATTAAAGCGAAAAGGCCGCGTGGATTTTATTGTGCGATCGGTAATTGCTCAGCTTGCCAAATGGTCGTCAACGGCGTTCCTAATGTTAAAACATGTATTACTCCTTTAGAGCCAGAAATGGTAGTTTTTAGACAAGAGGATAAGGGGGTCCTTATATGAGAACAGTTGAACTTGTTATTGTTGGCGGAGGACCGGCAGGGCTTTGTGCAGCGAAGTTAGCTTTAGAGGCTGGCTTAGAAGTAGTAATTATTGACCGCGCAGATAAGTTGGGTGGTCAACTTATTAAACAAACGCACAAATTTTTTGGCTCCAAAGCTCAATATGCAAAAATGCGTGGTATTGATATTGCTAAACTTTTAATTAATGAAATTGAAAACCATCAAAACTTAGAAATTTTCACTAGCACTACCGTAGTCGGTTTATATCCGGATTTAGTGTTAACAATTTATGATCAAAAGAAGTACCAAAAGATAAAGGCAAAAAGAGTAATTATCGCCACTGGGGCTAGTGAGAAAGTGCTCGCTTTTGAAAATTCCGATTTACCGGGAATTTATGGTGCTGGAGCGGTTCAAACTTTGATGAATCTTTATGGTGTTTTACCAGGAAAAGAAGTTTTAATGGTTGGCAGTGGTAATATCGGCCTAATTGTCACTTATCAATTACTTCAAGCTGGTGTAAAAGTTAAAGCGATTTTGGAAGCAGGCTCAACAATTGGAGGATATAAGGTTCACGCTGCCAAAATCCGGAGATTAGGAATACCGATTATAACTAATACAACCGTTTCTAAAGCACTAGGAACGAGTAAAATTGAAGCGGTAGAAATTGTTAAACTTGATGAAAATTGGAATAAGATTAGCGGTAGTGAAGAAATAATTAAAACCGATGCGCTTTGTTTATCGGTGGGGCTTTCCCCATTACATCAACTCCTTTCAATGGTCGGTGCTCAAGTTAAATATATTAGTGAATTAGGTGGTTTCGTAGCAAGGGTTAATGACAATTTTGAATCGACAGTTAAAGGTGTTTATGTTGCTGGTGATGCTGTCGGAATTGAAGAAGCTTCGGCAGCGATGATGGAAGGATATTTAAGTGGCTTGCATGTCGCTGATTCTTTAAATAAGCCACATCCTGAACAAGAAAATTTACTTAAGTATTATCAAGACGAGTTAGAACTTTTAAGAAAAGGACCTTTTGGTTTAAAAACAAAAATTGGAATTGAAAAATTAAAAGTAGGTGAAAGTAATGCTTAATAAAACAGGAATACCAACTAAATCGCAAACTTTAAGTAGATTTCCTCAAGAAAATATTTTAATTAAACCAAAAGCGGTAATCGAATGTTTTGAAGATATTCCTTGTAATCCTTGCGAGACAGCTTGTCCTTTTGGAGCGATTACAATCGGCCCTAACATTAATATTCAACCGCAATTAGACTTTGATAAGTGTACTGGTTGTACTTTATGTGTTTCTAGTTGTCCTGGTTTGGCGATTTTTGTCGTTCAAATTAAAGGAGATCAGGCCCTTTTTAAAATTCCTTATGAATTTTTACCCAAGCCTCAAAAAGGTGAAATTTGGGATGGCGTTAATAGAAAGGGCGAAGTAATTTGTGATGCTTTAATTGAAGGTGTTAGAGAAACAAATAAAATGGATCACACTGCGATTGTTACGGCCCGTGTTCCGAAAGAGTTTCTACATGATTTTATTACGGTGAGGGAAAGAAAATGAATGATGATAAAATAATTATTTGTCGTTGTGAGGATGTTACTTTAAAAGACATTAAAGACTTACTTCAACAAGGTTACACTAATTTTGAAGATTTAAAAAGGTTGTTGCGGGTTGGAATGGGAGCTTGTCAAGGTAATACTTGTGGGCAGTTAATCCAGCGTGAGATTGCTAAATTTTTAAATAAATCAATTGAAGAGATTCCGCTTCAAAAAGTGCGCCCACTTATTAGTGGCGTCCCTCTTGAAAAGATTAGTGAGGCTAGTAAAGATGAAAGTTAATTGTTTAATTATCGGTGCGGGCATTAGTGGTGTTAGTATCGCTTATAATTTGGCTAAAAAAGGAATGAAAAACATTCATGTTGTTGATAAAGGTTATTTCACAAGCGGTGCCACTGGTCGTTGTGGGGCGGGCGTAAGACAACAATGGGCCTCAAAAAGAAATTGTATTTTAACGAAAAAAAGTATGGAGTTTTTTGAAAGAGCGAAAAAAGAACTAGCCTATGAAGGTGATTTAGAGTTTAAACAAGAAGGCTATTTAATATTAGCTATAAATGAAGAAGAACATAAACAGTTTACTAAAAATGTTAAACTTCAAAATAGCCTCGGTATTCCCTCAAAACAAATTACTAAGGAAGAGGCTTTAAAAATTGTTCCTCACTTAAATAAAGATGCTTTTATAAGCGCGACCTTTTGTAATACTGATGGTCATCTTAATCCATTTAAAATGACAGAGGCTTATTATTTAGCAGCGAAAAGATTAGGAGTAACTTTTTCCTTTTTTGAAGAAGTGGTTGAAATGAAAAGAGAAGGGGAAAAAATCACCAATGTTACAACTACTAAAAATAATTACCAAACAGAAATAGTAGTTAACGCTGCTGGTGGTTACGCTCATGAAGTGGGGATGATGGCAGGCGTTGATATTCCGGTTTATGCAGAAAACCATGAAATTTTAGTAACGGAACCGGTAGAAAAGATGCAAGGTCCGATGGTTATTTCTTTTGCGAAAAACATTTATTGCCAGCAAGTGCCTCACGGATCTTTTATTATGGGAAGAAGCGATCCTAATGTTCCCAAAGATCATAATATTGAATCAAGTTGGCAATTTTTAGATGAAATGTCTAAAACAGTAGCGGATATTTTGCCTCAAGTTAGTAAACTAAGAGTAATAAGACAATGGGGTGGCTCTTACAATATGTCGCCTGACCGGGAGCCTATTATAAGTGGCACAGATGAAGTTGTTAATTTTTATATGGCTTGTGGTTTTAGTGGACATGGATTTATGATTGCCCCAATGACTGGATTATTGCTTTCTGAACTAATAATGGGAGAAAAAACAACCTTAGAAATGGATTCTTTTCATTTAAAGAGGTTTAAAGATAAAGATTTTGTAATAACAGAGAAATCGGTCGTATAGAAGGGAGAAAAAAATGGCAATTTATAGTTATAAAACAGAACCATTAACTGATTTTAGTAAGACAGAAAATGTTTCAAAGTATCAAGAGGGGTTAAAAATTGTAAAGTCATATTTAGGCAAAACATACCCCTTAATAATTGGTGGGAAAAGAATTGAAAGTGAGAAAAAAATGGTTTCAATTAACCCAGCAAACCATCAAGAGGTGGTAGGAACGATTTATCAAGCGGGTCTTAAAGAGGCTGAAGAAGCGATGCAAATAGCATTAAAGACTTTTCAAAGTTGGAAAAATGTCTCCCCCGAAGTAAGGGCTGATGTATTATTTAAATCAGCGGCGATTTTAAGAAGACGTAAGTTTGAGTTTGCCGCACTAATGACGGTTGAGGCTGGTAAACCATGGCCAGAAGCGGATGCGGATGTGGCTGAAGCAATTGACTTTTTAGAGTATTATGGTAGGCAAATGCTTAAAATAGCTACAGTAGATAAAGAAGTATTATCAAGAAGAAATATTGAAAGAAACGAATACCACTATATTCCTTTAGGAGTGGGAGCGATTATTTCACCTTGGAATTTTCCTTTAGCAATTTTTGCTGGAATGACAACTGCAGCGGTTGTTACTGGTAATACTGTTTTAGTAAAACCAGCTTCCACTACTCAAGTGGTTGCTTATAAATTTGTTGAAGTTTTAGAAGAGGCCGGATTACCAAAAGGAGTAGTAAACTTTGTACCTGGCTCTGGAGCTGTCATTGGTGAATACTTAGTTAATCACCCCAAACTTCGTTTTGTTTCTTTTACGGGTTCTAAGGCTGTTGGTGCTTCAATTTATGAAAAAGCCGCTAAAGTTCAAAAAGGACAAATTTGGCTAAAACGTGTAATTGCAGAAATGGGTGGAAAAGATGCAATTATCGTCGATGATAATGTCGATTTAGATTTAGCTGCTGATGCCATCGTTAAATCGGCTTTTGGTTTTTCAGGCCAAAAATGTTCGGCTTGCTCTAGAGCAATAATTCATGAAAACGTCTATGATGAAGTGGTTAAAAAGATAACCGCTTTAACAAAAACATTAAAGGTTGGAAATCCTCAAGAATTAGAAACCTTTGTAGGACCTGTTAATGACATTAACGCTTTTAAAAAGATAACTGGTTATATTGAGATTGGCAAAAAAGAAGGCAGATTAGTAGCTGGCGGAAAAGCTAGTGATAAAGTAGGTTACTTTATTGATCCTACTGTTTTTGTTGACCTTGATCCTAAAGCAGTCATTATGCAAGAAGAAATATTTGGTCCAGTTTTAGCAGTTACTAAAGTAAAAGATTTTGAAGAAGCAATTGAAGTTGCAAATAATACTGAATATGGATTAACAGGAGCTGTAATTTCCAATAATAGAGAGCATTTAGAAATGGCGAGAAGAGATTTTCATGTCGGAAATTTATATTTTAACCGCAAATGTACTGGTGCGATTGTTGGTTATCAGCCTTTTGGTGGTTTTAATATGAGTGGAACCGACTCTAAAGCTGGCGGACCAGATTATTTAATATTACATATGCAAGGGAAGACGATCTCAGAAGCTTTCTAATATGAAATATTATTTACAAACAAGATGGCAACTAGAAAATAATAAACTAGAATATTATGGTCTAAGAAATAAGAAAAACTTGTTTAAAAACAGTCTTAAATTAACCGAAAATCAAGTTAAAATAGTTAAAGAATTACCAAAAGAATTAACAAATCAAGAAATAAGAAAAGTAAGAAGGTTAATTAATACACAAATAGTAAAAAAAGCCGCATTAAAAACGATTCCTACTTCAATTGAAGAGGCTCGTTTTTGTCAGGGATGTGTTGCTAATGACTTTATTATTCCTGGCATTGAGTTTGATGAAAAGGGCTTTTGCCCTTTATGTCAAACAGCTGATTTACACGATAAATTGATTAGTGTTCTACCGGTTAAAAACATTATTTCTAGAGCTGAAAATAGCGATTTTGATATTGGACTTTTTTATACTGGCGGCAAAGATTCAACTTACTTATTGTATTATTTAAGCAAAGTTTTAAAATTAAGAGTTATCGCGATGACATGGGAAATACCGTTTATGTCCAAGTCTGCTAAAAGCAGTATTGAAAACGCCAAAAGAAAACTAGATAATGTCAAGTTTGTAACTAAAAAAACTAGTGATGAAGAGTTAAGAAAAATATATAAAAAACTTTACCTACTTAATGAGAACACTTGCGCTTGTCCCTCATTAGCGTATCTGCTTTTTTATCCTTTATTAGTTAAATATAAAGTTCCTTATTTTGTGGGAGGAAACGAACCTGTGCAAATGTTAGGTCTTTATTATAATGGCATGGCCCCAAAGATTGCTTACCGTTTTTCAAATAGTAAACTAGCGCATTTTTTAATTAATGTGGGAAGAGTTATTACTTTTAGAAGGCCTTATAAAAGCGGGCAACTGCATACTATTATGACAATGAAACAACTAGCATATGGAGATAATTGGCTAAAAAGAATTTCCTCATATAAAAACGAGCTAATTGAAAATGTTGTTTTAGCAATTAATGAAGTTCCGGAACTTTTAATACCTTTTAAAAAAGCAATTAAAGAATCGATAAAAACAGGAAAGATACCTCGTTTTATTCATATCGATTTGGCCTTTATTGCAGGTGGTAATTATCATTGGGAAACTATTAAAGATTTAATTATTGAAGAATGTGGATGGGTGGCGCCTGAAAAGATTAATCAAGGGCTTCATACTAGTTGTACCATTGAAAGTTGTAAAGAATATAGTCAATTTCAACGCTTCTATTATCAAAGGAGTAAAATGATTCCTTTTAGTTCTTTAGAAATTGCTTTGGCGAGCAAAACTAAAAGTATTACTAAAGAAGAAGCGATTAAAGAATTAAAAGAAGTGTTAGGATTTTCTTTAACGGAAATTAAAGAATGCCAAATTATGAAAGATTACTTAAGGATAAGTTTGTGAATGCAGTAATTTATTTTTCTCCTACTGGAGGAACAGAAAAAATTGCAAAATACGCTGCTAATTATTTAAACACTTCTTTAATTAGTCTTACTACTTTCAAAGAGATTGAAAGTTTTTCTAAATTAAAAAGGTTTAATTATCTTGTTTTTTGTTTTCCTGTTTATAGTGAAAATATCACAACGCCTTTAAAAAAAATAATCGCTAATATAAATGCTAATTATTTAATCCTTTTAGCTACTTATGGGAAAATGGGAACTGGCAATATCTTAAATGAAGTAAAAAAGAAAGTTAAAGCGGCTGTTATCGGCGGTGCTTATATTCCTACTAAACATACTTATAAAGAATCATCTTATTTTAATGATTATCAAAGTTTAAATGGTTTGTTAAATAAAGTTATTAACAAAGAAGTAAAAGAAATTACTTTTCCAAAACAAAGAAAACATCTTTTTGCTAGTTTTTTTCCTCATCTAAGAAGTAAGTTAGGTGTTAAAATAATTAGAACAGAGGCTTGTGTTAACTGTGGAATATGTGACGATGAATGCCCTGTTAAAGCGATTAACAATGGTAAAATAAATGCTGATTGTATTCGTTGTTTAAGATGTTACTATAAGTGCCCAAACCAAGGCTTAGAAGTAAAATATTCTTTCTTTTTAAGGCGGTATTTAAAAAAAGATAAAGTAATTAAATTAATTATTTTCGAAAACTGAAAGTTAATAAAAAAAGAAATCTTTTATAATAACTTTAAGGGGGATTTGGTGATGCGAAAAACGATTAGTATAATAGCGTTAATGTTAATTGTGTTAATAACTTTTTCTTGCAAAAAAGAAGGTGATAAAATGATTGTTAATGGAACGGAGACATTTAAAAGCGAAGAGCTTTTTAGTAATAGAGACAAAGAAACAACAACTAATTTAATTTACAAAAATAAATCTATAATAATTGAAGATAATAGTAAGCGTGCTATTTATCAATCGAAAGCAATTGAGATGGAGAGATTTAGCGAACTTGTTTTAAGTTATAATGTTGAAGATTTAGAAGATGGTAGTTTAGCTTTTTTAGTAGCGGTTGGTGATGGGACTAATTTTGGTGATTTTTACACAATGGCGATTGCGATGACAGACAACAATCGTTCTTCATCTACTAATGGAGATGATTATGGAAAAGTCAGTATCGATACTTTAATCAATAAAGATATCAATAATAACTATATTATATTAAGAGCGGTATTTAATCCCGGCAAAAATATCAAATTAAAAAATATCACTATCACATCTGTGAGAGAAAATAGTAGCCTTTCTTTTGATGAAAGTAAACTTATTAATAAAACACTCGCTGTTACGCCGATATCTCAATTAGATATTCCCAATATAGGAAATATTATTTGTTCTCCCACTTCGGTGACGATGGTACTTGATTATTACGGTTATCAATTTTCTCCCGAAGATGTTGCTAAAAAGGTGAAGGATGTGTCCG
The DNA here is from genome assembly GCA_012837645.1 of Acholeplasmataceae bacterium. Taxonomy (GTDB): domain Bacteria; phylum Bacillota_I; class Bacilli_A; order Acholeplasmatales; family UBA5453; genus DUQU01. The sequence goes on from DUQU01000063.1 coordinate 60,248, forward strand.
CTAACATTTATGGTAATTGGACTTTTAATGCCAGCTATCCCGGCAGTTTTAGCGATTTGATTAGTTATGTTGAGTATATTGATAATTTTGATAAGGTAGTTGATTACATTAAAAATGATATTCCGGTGATATTTTCGATAAAAACAACTGCTATTACTGACTTAACAGGTGCGATCATGTCTTATCCGTCAGGGCATCTGGTTGTTTTAATTGGTTTTGAAAAGATTGATGGTAGTTGGTATGGCATCTTTAATGATCCCGCTGAATATAGTGCCGATAAGGTGTTAAGAAAATATTCGCTAGAACAAGTTTTAACCGCTTGGCGTCAATATACGTATATAATTATTAAAAAATAAACACCAAAAAAACTACAATAACTATTACTGACAATTCATTTGCATTGTTTTTTTGATGTCTTAAAAGGTTTAAAGAGGAGGTTGTTGATAAAAATGAAGCTTTTAAGGTTGACAATAAAACCTTTAAGAATTATAATCTAAATATATTAAAGTTAAAAATCGTTTTGTAAAGTTAAAAACGGAGGCGGAGATATGAAAAAGATATTCATTAGTGTTTCTTTGTTATTGTTAATGTTGTTTTTAGCTTCATGCGGGAAAAAGGGGAGAGCTGAAAACGAGTTTTTATTTGCGACTTGGGCTGCAGGAACGGAATTAAGAGAATTTAATGACGTAATTAGAAGAGTTAATGAAAAAGCAGATGGAGAATATACTGTTAGTGTTCAAAGTATTCCAGCTGATTATTATATTAAATTATCATCGATGATTAGTGCCAATAATGCTCCAGATTTTTTTTGGTTAACTCAAGAATTGATTTCTAAATATGCTGACTTAGGAGCGGCATTAGATATTACGTCATGGTTTGAAGATAGTGATGTTCTAGTTCCTGATGATTTTTTTCCTGGCGTTTTAAACTCAGCAACTTATCAAGGTAAATATTGGGGTTTACCGTGGATAGCTAATCCCATTATGATTTATCTTAATGAAGATTTATTTAACTTAGCAGGAGTAGAGTTGCCTAGTGCAACCGCTGATTGGACTTGGGAAGAGTTTATCGATATTTGTAGAGAATTTAAAGGGATGAAGACTGCAGATGGAAAAGATATTTACGGTTGTATAGTCGATGGTTGGCCTAATATTGAAACTTTTATTTGGTCAGGAGGCGGCGATATTTTAGCAGATGACGGGACGGTTTTAATCGATAGTGAAGAATCTTTGCGGGGATTAGCAAATCTTCACACAATTATTACTGAGGGACTGACACCAAAGTATAGCGAAGTCGGAAGTTTAGGTTCTAATAATGTCTGGTTTGAAAAAGGCAGAGTGGCGATGTTTATGGGAGGAGTTCAGGATAATTTCGAATATAAGCAAACGTTTGTCTCTGAAGAGGAAAGATTTCCTATTAAGTATGCTCCGATGCCTAAAGCACCGGATGGTGGTCAATGGGCTTTTGATTGGACTGCATCAACTATTGTTAGTCCGAAAGTTAAAAATAAAGATTTAGCTTATAAAGCCTTAGAAGCGTTGACCTTAGAGTTTTTCACTTGGAAGCTCGCTCCACCGATAATTGGAGGGGAAGAAAAGATTAAAGAGATTGCACCTTTAAAAGAGGATGCATATGAAACCATTGTTTACACTTTGCAGTTTGCTAGATCAGCTAATTATCTTCCGGAGTGGTCAAAAATAAATGATAAGTTATGGTATGATTTGTATTTGTTAATGTTACAAAACAAACCTAATTTTAATTATGAAACAGAAACGAGAAAGATTGCAAATTATACAAGAAACTTACTAAAAGAATAATGGATAAGAAGAAAAGAAGAGCCGGATTTCTCTTTGTCTTGCCTTGGATTATTGGAATTTTATTGTTTACTTTAATTCCAATGATTGCGGCTTTATATATTGGGTTTACGGATTGGACAATAATAGGGAATGCTAAATTCATAGGCTTAAAAAATTATCAAGATATCTTTAAAAATGAGGACTTTTATCAAGCTCTATGGGTGACGGTAAGGTACGCTATTTTTGCGATTCCATTAACAATTATTACGTCTTTGGTAATTTCTATTTTTTTATCTAAGAACCGAAAGGGAGTAGGCATCTATCGAGTTATTTATTATATGCCAGCAATTGTTTCAGGTGTAGCGGTGGCGATTGTTTTTAAATGGATTTTAGATCCTACCAATGGTTTGTTAAACTCAATTTTAGCAATTTTTAAAATCAAAGGGCCGGATTGGCTATATGATGCAAATTGGGTTTTACCTTCATATTTAATTATGGCTGTTTGGGGAGCTGGTGGGGGCATTTTAACTTATTTAGCAGCTTTAAAAGATGTCCCTCAAGATCTTTATGAGTCCGCTTCTATTGATGGTGCTAACAACTTGCAAAAGATTTGGCATATTACGATTCCAATGTTAACGCCTATTATTTTTTACAATTTAGTTATCGGCATTATAAGTGCCTTTAGAAAATTTACTGATGCTTATGTTTTAGGTGGGATTGGAAAAGAAGGTAACTTTTATATGATTTATTTATATGATCGTGCTTTTAGCCAGTATGAAATGGGTTATGCAACCGCATTGGCGTGGATTTTATTCGCGATTATATTAGCTTTAACTTTGATTGTTAATATTACTAAAAAGTATTGGGTATTTAAGGCGGAATAAAAATGGAAATAACATTAAAAAAACCTAAAAATATTAAAACTAAAAATATTATTATTACGATTGTATATTATTTCTTTTTATCAGTAGGAGCGTTAGCGATGCTGTTGCCGTTTTTTTGGATGCTGTCGACTAGTTTTAAGTTTGAGAATGAAATATTTGCGGTGCCTATTAAGTGGTTTCCTTCAAAACTAACGAATTTCAATTTTAAAAGGGCTTTAGAGGTGCAGCCGCTTTTCTTACAAATGGCTAATACTTTTCTTTTAGCGCTCTTAAAAATTGTTGGTGAAGTGTTTGTTTCAGCGTTAATTGCTTTTGGGTTTTCAAGATTTGAGTTCAAAGGTAAAAATGTTCTTTTTATGATTTTGTTAGCGACGATGATGCTTCCTTATGAAGTAACGATGATTCCTTCTTTTATTATTTGGACAAAACTAGGTCTTACCGATAGTTATGTGCCATTAGCTTTGCCAGCTTATTTTGGTTCCGCTACTTTTATCTTTTTCTTAAAAATGTATTTTGAAACTTTTCCAAAGGACTATGAAGAATCGGCGATTATCGATGGGGCTAATTATTTTACTATTTTTACAAGAATTTTTATTCCTTTAGCGAAGCCAGCTTTGATAACAATTTCTTTATGGTCCTTTATGGGCACTTGGAATGACCTTTTAGGACAATTAATTTATATTAATTCCGAAAGCAAATATACTATTCAATTAGGGTTATCAACATTTAGTAGTATGACTGGAGAAGTATTGTGGGGGCCTTTAATGGCGGCTTCAGCGATTGGATTAGTACCGGTAATTTTTATCTTATTATTTGCTCAGCGATATTTTGTTGAAGGAGTTAAAATGACTGGTATTAAAGGATAATTTATTTAAAAGGAGGGAATATTTTCGGGATATAACAAGGCATAAAAAAAGAATTAAAGTATTTGCAATATTGATGGCTCTAAAGAAAGAGCATTCTCAAAAATGAGATTATAGTGTAATAATTTTGCTTAAAAATTATTTTAAAGGATGCGAAAAATATTTTAAAAATAGAGGAGGATAACATGAAAAGATTTTTAGCATTGATTTTAGTTTTTGTATTGGGCGCTTTTTTAGTAAGCTGCGAAGATGATGGTTGGAAAGTTGATGAAGTATTTACCTATAAAGATATTTCTAATTGGGTTGGAATGGTAACACCCGATGCTGGCGCTGCAGGTTCAGTTGTAGAAACAGACGATGATGAAGGCTTTGTTTCAATAAAGGGAGGAGAATCCGGCTGGGGAGGAATACAATCCGGAGAAATCACTTTAGATTTAAAGAGAGACCCTTTAATTTTTATTAGAATTTTTGAAAATAATGATCCATTCAAATGGGGAATGAAGTTTTTACCAAACGACTCTAGTGAAGAACATGAATGGGGAATTTATTTGTTTGAAGATAACAATTTTAAACATAAAAAATATGCTGTTGTAGATGTCAATGATCAAATAGGAGAAGCTTTAGAAGAATATGGTGATAAAGTTACTGGTGTACTTTGGGTGTTTCCAGCAGGACATGAAGACGCAACAGTGGAAGTAATGGAAATTAAAATAGTCTATCAAAAATAGTGAAAAAAGCATTATTAATCTTATTATCAATAATGCTATTAACATTGGTTGGTTGTAAGAAAAAGACAAAAAATGAAGCGACTTTTTTTAAGAATGTTGCTAGAGTAAATGATTATACAACTAACTACCCCAAACAATATCAATTAATTGATTATAAAGAAAGATCATTGGATTTTGATGCTTTTGTTTTTAATCATACCTTAAGCGGAGATTATTTACCGCTTATTTGGAAAGATGAATACTTTGGCGGTTATGGAATAGCAGCATATGTTGGTGATTATAGAAACCAAAGAGATGGTGAAGAGGAAGCTTTAACTGTTATTTCTAGTTTAATTAGCGGAACCTTACTGGGTATTGATAAGTCAAAGCAAAACGGGATTAATTATGTGAAAGAAATTAACTCTTTTTATTCTAACTTTGAAAACATCGTTTTAAATAATCCTAACGGCTCTTCGAAAACAACTTCAATGTGGTATCTATTATATCCAGCAATTTTGTTTTCCTATTTATCGTTTTTATATCCAGAGGAATTAGAATTAAGAACAAATACTCTTACAACAATCGAAAGCTGGTATCAAGCTTATTTAATAATGAGTGCTAGTAATGAATATAGTTATACAGGCTTTGATTTTTTTGAAATGAAACCTTATCAAAATGATGTTTGGGAGGAACCGGATTCCGCTGTTGGGATAGCTGTTTTAATGTATTATGGTTATTTACTAACTGCTGAAGATAAGTATTTGGACGCTTCCTTTAAGACGCTTCAATATGCCGATGATTATTTTATGAGTCCAATGTACGAAGTATTATTATATTTCGCTCCTTTTTTGGGGGCGAAATATAACATGCTTTATCAAAAAGAATATGATTTAGATAATTTTATTAATGATGTTTTCTCCGGTAGTTCGCGACCAAGAGGTGGTTGGGGCCAAATAACTGGAAAATGGGGTAAATATGAGGTTAATGGTTTAATGGGAAGTATAACTGATAGAGGTGGATATGCTTTTTCAATGAATACTTTTTCAGCATTATTCACGATTTTACCAATGATCAAATATGACCCAAGATATGCTCTAGATTTAGGGAAGTGGGCCCTTCACGCTATTAGTAATAGCAGATATTATTTTCCTGATCAAACTGAATTTAAAAATCAAATGCAAGCGAAAGATGAACTTACGCAAAGCTTTATAGAGTTAGTTAATAATTCGATAGTGTACGAAGGTATTCGGCAGCATTCCGATGGTAGAGTACCGTATTTTGGTGGTGATGCTTTTGAGGCAGGTTGGGGAAGAAGTGACCTCTCTTTATATAGCGGTAGTCATTTAGGTTTTTTAGCCGCCATTATAGAGCCCACTAATGTGGAAGGGATATTGAAAATAAATTTAAATAAAATGGATGTAGAAGGCTCTACTTATAATGCTTATTTATTATATAATCCTTTTGACGATGATAAGACAATTAATTATAAAACCGAGAGTAGCGGTTTTGATCTTTATGATTTAGTGCGAAAAAAATATTTAAAAAAAGCAGCACCTAAAGAAACTGAAATAACAATAACTGCTAATAATGCGATTGTTGTTTTAGAATTACCAGGTGGCGATGAAGTAATTCATGAGGACGTTTATTATCGCTATCAAGGAAAGATTATTGGTAAAGATTTATTAAATATTAATGTTTTAAATTATCAAAATTTAGATGTAGTAAAAAATAAACTAATAATTAAATTGGGTAGCGTAAACACTAATTTAGAAGACAAAATTAAAGAAGTTAAAGTAACTTTTAATAATGTAACTTATACTTTTGATGGTTTAGATAAAATCGAAATCAAAATAAATAAAAAAGATAGAGGATCGAAACTTGTGGAAATTGAGGCTATAACAGAAAAAGGGTTAAAAGCACAAACAAGTATGAGATTAATAATAAAATAGAAAAGGGAAAAGATGATTAAAAGAGATAAAAACAATCCTATTATAACAATTAAAGACGTTAAGCCAAGCAGCGAAGATCTAATAGTAATGGGAGTCTTTAACGCTGGCGTTACTATTTTTAACGATGAAATAATATTGTTATTAAGAGTGGCAGAAACGTTTAAAGAAAAAAGTGACAAATATCTTTTTGCTCCATATTATGAAAAGGGTAAAATAAAGAAAAAGAGTTATAAGCTCAATGATAAGAGTTTTGATTTTAGCGATAGTAGAGTAATATTAAACAAAGCAAGAAAAAAAATAGAAGGCTTAACTTCGCTCTCTCATTTTCGGTTGGCTAAAAGTAAGGATGGAGTTAACTTTGAGGTGGCAGAAAAGCCAACTTTAAGCGGTAAAACAAAATATGAATCTTGGGGAATAGAAGACGCAAGAATTACTAAAATGGGAAACAACTATTATATTTTATATAGTGCGATATCTCAGTATGGTGTTTTGCCTTCAATGATAGTGACCAAAGATTTTTGTAGTTTTAGCGAACCTAAAACAATTTTACCGCCCGAAAATAAAGACGTTGTTTTATTTCCAGAAAAAATCAACAACAAATACCACCTACTTCATCGCCCCGTTCCTTTTGGAATTGGTAATTTGGATATTTGGTTATCAACATCGGATGATTTAGTCCATTGGGGAAATCATAAGCATTTATTAAGCGTTAGTGAAAGAGGTTTTGACTCCGGAAGAGTTGGAGCCGGAGGAGTGCCTATTAAAACCCCTCACGGTTGGTTAATTATTTATCACGCTGCCGACAAAAATAATAATTATAGCCTTACTGCAGCTTTATTATCTTTGGAGGAACCAGAAGTGGTAACCCATAAACTTAATTTTCCGCTTTTAAAAGCAGAAGAAGATTATGAAAAAGAAGGCTTTTTTAATAATGTTGTTTTTTCTTGTGGGGAAATTGTTAAAAAAGGAATAATTTATTTATATTATGGTGCTGCAGATGATAAAATGGCTTTAGCAAGAATTGATAAAAAGAAGTTGTTAAATTTATTAATAGAAAAGGATAAGTAATGAGAATTGAAGAGTTATTATTAAATCATCGTAAAAACAACTATACTAAAAACCCTCAAAAACTTCATTTTGAAGGTTTTAAAGATAAAGATATTTATAATCCTACTCAAGCTTTTAGTTATCAAAATAAAACTTTGATTGCGGCACGAGTTGAAAAAAGAGAAAGTGAAGATTCGCGAGTTGTTTTCTTTGAAAAAACCTTTAATAATAATTATCAAAAAGTAATAGATTTAAAAGAGTTTGCCTTACAAGATCCTTTTCTTACTGAAATAAATAACCGTTATATCTTTGGTGGTACAGAAGTATTTTTTTCAGCTAGTAATAAAAGGATAATCTCTTGGAGAACCAGTTTTTATCAGGGCGAGTCTTTGACAAAACTAAAACTATTCTTTAGTGGGCCTCAAAAAATGAAGGATGTTCGGATGGTACAATTAAACGATGGTAAAATTGGAGTTTTTACACGACCGCAAGGTGGCATTTATGCTGGTGGTAAAATAGGGTTTACAATTATTAATTGTTTTGATGAACTAACTCATGAAGTTATAAACAACGCTGAGATTCTCCCTCTTTTTAATGGAAACGAATGGGGAGGGGTTAATCAAGTATTTAAATTAAACGAAACTAAACTGGCTGTTTTAGGACATATTGCAAAGTTTTCTAATAATAATATTAGACATTATTACGCACTCACTTTTGTTTTTGATTATCATGCATTTAAAATAGAAAAATTAAAAATAGTGGCGGAAAGAAAAGACTTTTTAAAAGGAGAATATAAAAGACCAGATTTAATCGATGTTATTTTTAGTGGTGGTTTAACACGAATTAATGAAGATTATGATTTATATGTCGGTACTTCTGATGCTGAGGTTCAAAAAATTACTATTAAGGATCCTTTTAAATGAAAAAAACTGATCAAAAACCTTTGTTTATTGGCGTTTTTGGTGCTGTGATGCTAATCATCAATATTTTTGTTTTTTTAAAAATAGGAAATCAATTAGAAAAAAGTGAAAGTGACGATAAAATAACTATTTATATGTACTATTTGGCTTTTATATTAATAATTGCCGCTTTTGTTGTTGTTTTAATTTCGTATTTGTTAAGATATCATTCTAATAATAAGAAAATTAGAATTATAATTAGTATTTGCTTCTATTTTTCTTTATTAATCTTTATAATGTTTATGGCAACTTGGATTTTTGTCTTGAGGAGTGGTTAATATTAAAAATAATAAAAAAAGAATTACTATGAGCGATATCGCAAAAAAACTTAATGTCAGCACGATGACTGTTTCTAAAGCTTTTCAGAATAGCCCTGATATTTCTTTACAAGTAAAAGAAAAGGTCTTGAAAACTGCATCAGAATTAGGTTATGTTTATTCTAAAGGTGA
>DUQU01000064.1 GCA_012837645.1 Acholeplasmataceae bacterium
GTAAAGGCTTTTGTATTGGCTCTGCAACTTTAACAAGTTTAGCGCTCTTTGTTGCTTATGCTGAGTTAGCTGGACTTAGTTCTATTAATATTATCGAAGTTAATACTATTATTGGGCTTTTAATCGGTGCAATGTTACCTTATTTATTTACTTCGCTGACAATTAGTTCAGTAGGAACGGCAGCCAATTTAATGATTGAAGAAGTGAGAAGACAATTTAAAGAAGACCCTAACATTTTGTTAGGTACTAGTAAACCTGATTATGCTAAATGCGTTGATATTTCTACTAAAGCAGCCTTAAAAGAAATGATTATTCCTGGTTTATTAGCACTTTTAATGCCTTTTATAATCGGGTTTTTATTGGGTCCAGGAGCACTTGGAGGTCTTTTGGTTGGTAGTTTAGCCTCTGCTTCAATGTTAGCTGTTTTTATGGCTAATTCTGGTGGTGCTTGGGATAATGCTAAAAAATTGATCGAATCTAGAAGTGATAATAGCACTGGAACTGACTGTCATAAGGCCGCTATCACGGGTGATACAGTTGGTGATCCTTTTAAAGATACTGCCGGTCCAGCAATGGATATTTTAATTAAATTAATGTCGATTATTTCTTTAATAATCGCACCAATTATTATTAAAGTTGAGCCTTTAATAGATTTATTTTTAAATTTATTTAACTAATAAAAAACAATTACCTAAGAAACATCAAATTTGATGTTTTTTTAGTTTAACACTAACAATAAGAAATTAGCGGGCTTAATATCATGTAGAGATTGAAAAAAGCCGCTCTATTTGGTAAAATAATAGTATTGAAATGAGGAATGATTTTATGGATTTTAAAGATTACGTTGCTAGTATTATTGATTTCCCTGAAAAAGGGGTCACATTTAGGGATATTACTCCCTTAATGTTAAATGGAAAAGCATTTAAAGAAGCCAATAAAAAGATTATCACTTTCGCTAAAAAAGTTAAGGCCGAGGTCATTGTTGGCCCAGAAGCGCGTGGTTTTATTTTTGGATGTCCCGTTTCATATGCTTTAGAAATTGGTTTTGCCCCAGTTAGAAAACCAGGCAAACTTCCTCGCGAAACTATCGATATCAATTATGATTTAGAATATGGAACTAATTCACTTTCTCTCCATAAAGACGCCATTAAAAAAGGAGAAAGAGTATTAATTATCGATGATTTATTAGCTACTGGAGGCACAGTAGAAGCGACCGTTGAACTCGTGAAAAAATTAGGTGGAAACGTAGTTGGTTGCGCTTTTTTCATTGAACTAAAAGAATTAAAAGGAAGAACGAAATTAAAAGATATTGAAATCTATTCTATTTTAAGCTATTGAAGGTGATATTTTGTCATATACATACTCTGAGTTTAAAGCTTTATATAGTAAATATATTCATAACAAAAATGATTTAAAATTATTAGAAGAAGCTTATCAACTCGCCTTTTTAAAGCATCAAGGGCAATTTAGAAAAAGTAAAGAACCTTATATTATTCATCCTGTTAATGTGGGATATATTTTAGCGAGCTTACAAAGCGGCCCTAACACTTTAATAGCTGGTTTATTGCATGATGTTGTTGAAGATACGGAGACGACATTAAAGGAAATTGAAACTATTTTCGGTGAAGAAGTAGCTTTTTTAGTCGATGGTGTTACTAAAATATCTAAATTATCTTTTGTAAGTGAAAATAGGGAAGCAGAAAATCAACAAAAAATGTTATTAGCGATGAGTAAAGATATTCGAGTCGTTTTAATTAAAATTGCTGATCGATTACATAATATGCGGACGATTGACTATCAACCTCAAGAAAAAAGGATGCAAATCGCCAATGAAACCTTAGATATCTACGCACCTTTAGCGCACCGCTTAGGGCTCTTTCTAATTAAAGCAGAACTTGAAGATCGTTCTTTAAGGGTTATTAATCCTCCCGAATTTTATAAAATTAGAAATTTAGTGGAAAATAAAGAATACCTTCATAAAGACAACCTTAATGAGATGGTTACTACAATTGGCAATTATTTAAAGAGTAATAAAATTAATAAATATGACATCTCAGGAAGAACAAAATCAATTTATTCTATCTATAAGAAAATGGTTTATCAACAACGCAGTTTTGATGATATTTATGATATTTTAGCGTTGCGAGTAATCGTTGATAAAATTGAAACTTGTTATCAAGTTTTAGGCATTATTCATGCTCATTTCGTACCTATTCCTAAGAGGTTTAAAGATTATATCGCGGTTCCTAAACCAAACTTATATCAATCCTTACATACAACAGTTTTATCGAGCAAAGGCTCAATTTATGAAATTCAAATTAGAACAGAAGAAATGGATAAAATTGCCGAATATGGAGTAGCCGCTCATTGGGCTTATAAAGAAGGAAGACACTACTCTAAAGAAAGAGAACAATTTGAAATTGCTCAAAAGTTAAAATGGTACCAAGAACTTTTAAAAATGAGTAGTGATACTGATGAATCAGCGAGTGAGTTTGTGGAAACTGTTAAAGAAGACATTCTTTCCGCTAATATTTATGTTTTTACCCCTAAAGGACAAGTAATTGAACTTTCTAAAAATGCAACTCCTATCGATTTTGCTTATCGCATTCATAGTGATGTGGGCGATAAAACTGTCGGAGCGTTAGTTAATAATAAAATGGTTTCTCTCGATTATCAACTAAAAACAGGAGATGTCGTTAATATTAAAACTAATAAAAATTCTCCTGGCCCTAATGAGAACTGGCTAAAAATTGTCCAAACTAATCATGCCAAACATAAAATAAGGAACTTTTTAAATAAACAAAACCGCGATCAGTTATTGTTAACCGGAAAACAACTTGTAGAAAAAGAAGCAGCCGCTCAAAAAGCCGATTTAACACTTTTAAATGATGAATTTGCTATTCAACATTTTAGTAAAAACATGGTTAAATCGCTGGATGCTTTATATATTGAAGTTGGTAAAAGCTTGCTTTCGCCAAAAACTGTTGTGGCGAGAATGCTTGGAAAAGAATTAGATAAAGAAACCCTTTTACAACGGCAACTTGATAAAGCGCAACGAATTTTAACGACGACACACGTTAGTGGGATTATCGTCGAAGGCTTAAGCACTCCCCAAATAAAAATTGCTAATTGTTGCCTCCCTGTTCCCGGCGATTCTATCGTTGGTTTTGTAACACGCGGTTCAGGAATAGCTGTTCATCATAAAGATTGTCCTAATTTAAAAAACTTTGATAAAGAACGTATCGTTGATGTTTTTTGGGCTAGCAATATCGAAAGAAAATATCCCACTAGAATTAGAATAATTGCTAACAATAGAGAAAACATCTTAGCCGATATTATTACTATGATTAATGCATCTAACGTTACTATTGCAGAAATTAATTCTCTTACTAATCAAAAATTAGAAAATATTACTACTATTAAATTGATTACTAAAAACATCGATGACTTAGAAAATGTAATGCTCAACTTAATGAAAGTTGCTAACATTTACACCATAGAAAGGAAGTTTGTTTAATGCGTGCTTTAATTCAACGCGTCAATTATGCATATTTAGAATGCCAAGATTATCAAACCAGCATTAATAATGGCTTTATCGTCTTTTTAGGTATTAAAGATGACGATAATCTCGAGGATTATAATTTTATACTAAAAAAAATTAAGAGTATTAGAATTTTTTCCGATAACGAAGGTAAAATAAACTTAAATTTAAAAGCTGTTAGAGGTGAAATATTATTAGTTTCTCAATTTAGTTTATATGGTGATGTAAAAAGAAATAATCGTCCTTCATTTACTAAAAGTGCTAGTAAAGAACTCGCTTTAAAATATTACGAGAAACTTTACCATGATTTAAAAAAGGAGTTTTCAGTTAAAAAAGGAGTTTTTGGAGGGCATATGCATATCACCTATTTAAATGATGGGCCTTTTACCTTAATGATCGATTCCCGAGAATAGCGATGTTAAAGACAATTACGCTTCCGCAAGTTACGTTTGGAGCTTATTTATTAAGAACTTTAAAAGAAGATGATTATTTAGATTATTATGAAATTGGAAAAAACGCTGCCAACATTCATTATTTAACCTGGTCGCCCTTTAAAAAATATGCCGAAGCAAAAGAGGCCATAAAGCAATATTTAATGAGAAAATGGTATCAGGAACCAATCGGTTATGGTATAATTTTTAATGATAAATTGATTGGAGTAATTGAGTTTCATACTTTTAGTGATTTATATAAAACAGCCGAAATCGGCTACTTACTCCATCAAGATTATTGGAATAAAGGAATAATGACGAGTGCTTTGGAAAAAGTTTGCTATATCGGTTTTACTATTTTAGAATTAAATAAAATTGTTATTAGATCGATTAAAGAAAATATTGCTTCTTTAAAAGTGATCGAGAAAAATGGTTTTAAGCTCGTTAAAATATTAAAAAACGCTCATTATCATAAAAAAACAGCTTGTTATTACGATATTTATCAGTATCAATTAGAAAGGGATGATTTCTTTGCTCAGAAAACCAAAAGGAACCTATGATTTATTTAACGAACCTCTAAAAGAATTTAAGGCTTTAAAAAGTCACTTAGAAACTCTTTTAGAACGTTATGGTTATCAAGAAATAAAAACGCCAATTTTTGAACAATCAGAAGTTTTTCATCGTGAAGGAGAACTTTCTGATATGGTTCAAAAAGAAACTTATAATTTTAAGGATAAAGGTGATCGGTCATTAACTTTAAGACCAGAAGGAACAGCAGGAGTGATACGAGCTTACATTGAAAATAAAATGTATACAAACGCGCTCGTAAAACTTTATTATTTTGGTCCTTATTTTCGCTATGAGCGTCCTCAAAAAGGCCGTTTCCGTCAATTTTACCAAGTTGGAATGGAGGCGATTGGTGAGAAGAGTCCCCTTTTAGATGCAGAAATAATTAGTTTATCATATCAAATAATTAATTCTTTAGGACTTAAAGACGTTACTATTTATTTAAATAGTTTAGGTGATAGAAAAGCGCAAATGAATTATAAAGATACTTTAAAAGCTTATTTTACCCCTTATAAAGACGAACTTTGCGGTGATTGTCAAAGAAGAATCACTGAAAATCCTTTAAGAATTTTAGACTGTAAAATTGACCAAAATAAGAAGTTTGTTAAAAACGCCCCCATTTCCAGAGCCTTTTTAAATGCTGAAGATTTAAAATACTATCATCACTTAAAAGAATATTTAACCGCGATGAACGTTAGCTTTAAAGAGGATGATAAATTAGTCAGAGGATTGGATTATTATACCCAAACCGTTTTTGAAATCAAAGCTGATATTGAAGGCTTTGGCGCTCATAATGTTTTGGGAGGTGGCGGTCATTATGAAAATCTTGTCAGTGATTTAGGAGGCCCTCAAAGAAGTGGCACTGGAGTTGCCTTTGGAATAGAAAGACTTTTAGAAGCTCTTAAATTAGCGGAGATTTCCTTAGCAAAAGAGGAGATAATAGATGTCTACCTCATTCAAATGACTGAGAAAGCAGCTTTAAAAGCGCTAGAGGTTATTACAAGCTTGCGAAAAGAAAATTTCACTGTTTATTTTGATTATTACCAACGTAGTTTCAGGGCACAGTTAAAAGAAGCACTCACTTTAAAAGCTCGCTATTTAATAATAATTGGTGAAGACGAACTTGCCAACAATTACTTCACTCTTAAAAACACTAAAACCGAAAAACAAGAAAAAGTAACTTTAGAAAAAATGATAAGGACGATAAGAAAAGATGATAACACACAAAAATAATGAATTAAGATTAAAAGATATTAATAAAACAATTACTGTTAGAGGATGGGTTCACAGAAGAAGAGACTTAGGTGGTTTAATTTTTGTTGACTTAAGAGATTTAAGTGGTTTAATTCAATTAGTATTTAAACCTGATAATAAAGACTACCAACTCGCACAAACATTAAAACAAGAATATGTCATTTCAGTTAGTGGTATAGTAAGAGAAAGAGAAGCTAAAAACAAAGATTTACTGACAGGTGAAATAGAAGTGGACGTCACTTCATTAAGTATTTTAAATACAGCTAAGCAGCCACCAATTCAAATCGGTTACGCTGATAATGCCAATGAAGAAACACGCTTAAAATATCGTTATTTAGATTTACGAAAGAAAACAGTCAATCACTTCTTATTAGCTCGTCATAAAATTATGCAATCGCTTCGTACTACCTTATTAAAAGCGGAGTTTTTAGAACTTGAAACACCGATTTTAGGTAAATCAACACCCGAAGGAGCGAGAGACTTTTTAGTTCCTTCGCGACTTTATCATGGTAATTTTTATGCTCTTCCCCAATCCCCGCAAATTTACAAACAACTTTATATGATTAGCGGTTTAGAAAAATACTTTCAATTTGCTAAATGCTTCCGTGATGAAGATTTAAGAAGTGACCGTCAACTCGAATTTACTCAACTTGATATTGAGGCTTCTTTTTATCAAGAAGAAGAGGTTATTTCATTAGTGGAAGAGTTAATGAAAAATGTTTTTTTAGATGTTTTAAAACTTGAGATTAAAGCTCCGTTTAAACGAATTAGCTACCAAGAAGCGCTTCAAAAGTATGGCAGTGATAAACCTGATTTAAGATACCAATTAGAATTAGAAGATTTCGATCATCGTCCCTTTAACATTCCTTTTTTAGCAGCAAAAATAACTCGTAAACTAACGGTTAATGATGGCGCTCATCTTACTAGAAAAGAACTTGACTTATTAACTGCAGAAGCAAAAAAGAATCATGGTGACGGACTAATTTTTCTTAAATACCAACAAGAAAAACTGACAGGATCTATTTTAAAATTTATTGAAAATGAAAAAGAATTTGTTAAAGATAACAACTTAAAAGATGGTGACTTATTGTTAATCTCCTTTAGCGATGACTATGAAAAAGCATCTTTAAGTTTAGGAGCGGTGCGCAAAGAAATAGCTTCAAAATTAGCTTTAATAAAACCTGAAAAATTAGCGTTTTTATGGGTGGTTGATTTTCCCCTTTTCGAATTTAGTGAAGAAGAAAATCGCTTCGTAGCGAGACATCATCCTTTTACACAAGCAAAAGATTTTAGGATAGAACCCAAAAAGATGATTGCCAGAGCTTATGATCTCGTTTTAAATGGTTATGAACTTGGTGGTGGTTCAATTAGAATTCATCAACAACAAGAACAAGAAAAAATGTTTGCTTTACTAGGCTTAGATAAAGAAGAAGTAAAAAATAGATTTGGCTTTTTCTTAGAAGCTCTATCTTACGGAACCCCACCGCATGGTGGTATTGCTTTGGGCTTAGACCGCTTAGTAATGTTAATGACTAATACCTCAAATATTAGAGACGTAATTGCCTTTCCAAAAACACAAAATGCTCGTGATTTAATGTTAGCTGCACCGAGCGAAGTTAGTTCCTTACAACTAGAGGAGTTAGGAATTAGTTTTAAAAAGGAAAAATAGATGAAAGAAATCTATTTAGCAGGGGGCTGTTTTTGGGGAGTTGAACGTTATTTTAGCCTTTTAAAAGGAGTTATTGAAACTGAAGTTGGCTATGCCAATGGTAATCTTGAGAATCCTAGCTACGAAATGTTAATTAACCATCAAGCAACACATGCAGAAACCGTTTATTTAAAATATGATAGTAACCTAATAACTTTATCAGAACTTTTAGACCATTTTTTCCGTTTTGTTAATCCCCATCTTAAAAATCGTCAAGGTGCGGATATCGGTATTCAATATCGGAGCGGTATTTATTATCTCGATCCGGCAGATAAAACTATTATTGAAAACTATTTAGCTCATTTAAAAACAACTACTAAAAAGACTATTTATACCGAATGTTTACCACTAAGTAACTATTATAAGGCCGAAAGCTACCATCAAAATTATTTACTTAATAATCCTAATGGCTATTGCCACGTTGATTTAAGTTTATTAAAAGAAGAGGAAAAGAAATGAAAAGAAAAGATTATTTAAGTTGGGAACAATACTTTATGGGGATTGCGGAACTTTCTGCTTTAAGAAGCAAAGATCCAAATACCCGTGTTGGCGCTTGTCTTGTTAATGAAGAAAAAAGAATAATCGGAATCGGTTATAATGGTTTTCCCTCTCCACTATCGGATGATGAGTTTCCTTGGACTAATGAGGGTAAATTCTCAGAAACCAAATATCCTTATGTCGTTCACGCTGAAATGAACGCACTTTTAAACTCCATTAAACCCGTTAAAGGCGCTAGTTTATATGTGACCTTGTTTCCTTGCCATGAATGCGTCAAAATGTTAATTCAAAGTGGCATCAAAAAAATTATTTATAAAGAAGAAAAATATCGAGATAGTGAAAGCGATAAAGCTGCTAAGAAAATGTTAAAAGCCGCTCGAGTAGACTATCAAAAATTTACCCCATGAAAAAAAAGTTTTTAATTGTTTTTTTACCACTCTATTTAACTATAATTTTCATGCTTGTTTTTCCTTTTAACAATTGGCAAATTACTTTACCAGGCAATGTTACTGATGTCAGTAAAAATGTTAGTTATGAAAAATCACTTGAAGACTCGTTTTTTACTACTTACGTTATTAATTATGATAAACCGACTTTATTACAACTAATTTTAACTAAACTCGATAAAAAAACAACTCTCAGTAAAAATGTTTTAATCGATTATTACTACGATAGTTTCCTCGATGAAGAACTCTCTTATCAATATGCTTTAATTAACGCTTACTTAAAAGCCAAAGAACACAATGACGAGGTTTCGCTTTCTCATCAGTTAAAAGGGTACAGTGTGGTCTTAACGAAAAATAAAACAATGTTAAAAGATTTAATTATCGCTTTTGATGGAATTCCTTTCACTAATTTTTCTACTAATCGTGAATTAAGTGACTACCTTAAAGAAAAAGAAACTGTCAAGTTAAACGCCATTAGAAATAATGAAGAAATCGAATATCAAATCTTTAAACAAGCTGGCTATTTTAATTTAACGTTAAAACCTTACTTTGAAATTGAAAGCTTTAATCCAGTATTAAATTTTAGTTACCAGGATGATAAAATTGGTGGCCCTTCCGGAGGATTAATTCAAAGTTTATACCTTTATTATTTAATTACCGAAAAAGAACTAACAATTAAAGTTGGGGGAACCGGAACTATCTCTTTTAATGGCGAAGTTGGGGCCATTGGCGGTATTAAAGAAAAAATCTTTACCGCTAACAATAAAGTAGAACTCTTTTTTTGCCCAAAAGAAAACTATCAAGCGGCTCTCGAAGCCTATCAAATGCTTAAAAAACCATCATATCAATTAAAAATGGTAGAAAGTTTTTCGGAAGCATTAGACTTTTTAAAAGCTTATGAAAAATAACTACTTAAAAAGCTTTATTAAAGCATTATTAATTATCTTACCACTACTATTATTAGTTGTTAATCTTTTTATTTATTTAACATTGTTTAATTATTTAGTTTTGGGAATTGCACTATTACTTTTTTTACTCTTTTATCTAGCGAAGATATTTTATTATCGCACTATCAAGTTTCCTAAAAAAGAATACTTTTTATTATTGCTGCAATTAATATTTTTAGTTGTCTTAGCATTTATGGTAATATTAATAGGGAGAAATTATTTATGAGAAAATACTTAAAGTATTGTTATTCCGCTTTAATAGCGCTAGGAATAATAGCATTAGACCAAGTTACCAAACTGTTAGCGCAAAATTACTTACCTAATCCTAATGAAGAGCGCTTAAAAATTATTAAAAACTTTTTTTATTTAATTGAAGTCCATAATACTGGAGCTGCTTGGGGTATGTTTAAAGGAAGCACTTTAATGCTAGTTTTAGTACCATTAATTGCATTGGTAATCTTTTTTTATTTAATTTCTAAAAGCAACTTTAAAACAATGAAATTTTATTCAGTAGGAATTAGTTTGATGATTGGTGGTACGATTGGCAATTTAATCGATCGTGTTTTTAGAGGTTATGTTATCGATTTTTTAGACTTTGATATTTTTGGTTATTCCTATCCCACCTTTAACGTCGCTGATATGGCGCTCGTAATTGGTGTTATTATGTTCGCGATTGATATTTTGTTTTTAGAAACAAGAAGAAACAAAAGAAATGATTAAAGAAATTATTAAAGAAGAAAAGATAAGACTTGATATTTACTTAACTAAACTCTTAGAAGATTATTCAAGAAGTGAAATAAAAGAGCTTTTTAAGGCTGATAATGTTTTAGTTAATAATAAAGCTGTTAAACCTTCTTATTTAACAAAACTAAATGACAAACTCCTCATTAAAGAGCTTACCTTTGAAAAAGAAATTATCGCTAAAAACTTAAGATTACCAATTGTCTATGAAGATGAAGCAATCATTATTATTAACAAACCGAAAGGATTACTTACTCATCCTGCAACTAATAAAAAGGAAGATAGCGTTGTCAATCACTTGCTCTATCACACTACTAAATTAGCTAACATCGTCAACCTTAAAAAGGCAGGAATTGTTCACCGCTTAGATAAAGACACTTCAGGGCTTTTAATCGTGGCGAAAACTGATGATGCATATCATAGTATCAGCAAGCAATTTAAAAAAAGAACTATTACTAAAAATTATTACACTATCGTTCATGGAAACTTTGAAGCAGAAAGCGGCACCATCATAGCGCCAATAAAAAGAGACCCTATTAGCAAAGTTAAAATGATCGCTAGTGAGGATGGAAAAGAAGCATTAACTGACTTTAATGTTATCAAGCAAAATAGTAACTATGCCTATTTAAATATCGATTTAATTACAGGTAGAACTCATCAAATCAGAGTTCATTTTAATTATATTAAACATCCTTTAATTGGTGATGGAGTTTATGGCATTAAAGATGATTTTTCTAACGATAGTTTCTTTTTACATGCTCATAGTTTAACTTTTACCCATCCAATAACTAAAAAAGAAGTCACTTTTAAAGCACCCTTGCCGCAACAATTTCAAGAACTTTTAAAGGAACTCTTTCATGACTAAATATTATCTTAGTCTTTTTTTAGCACCGCTTATTTTTATTATTATTTCTAGTTATTACGTTATTAGTTATAAAAAAAGAAAGTTACTTGTTTTTAACTTTTTCTTCCAAAAAAAATATCAGCATTTGAGCTTACTTAAATTGATTAAGAACTATTTAACTGGCTTTATTGTTATTACTATTTTAAATGTTGTCTTAGCAATAATAACAGCTTTTTTTATTAGAGAATTAAGCGATTATCCGCTTTTAATAATTACTATTATTATTCAGTGGTGCAGTTACTTATTGTTTAAGCTATTATTTAATTTTTTGATAAAAAAAAACAATAATTCTTATAAGTGAGGAACAATATTGTTTTTCTTAATATTTTTAAAATTTAATTTTGCAATTGGCCTTAAAGCATCATAACCTTTATTTCTATAAATTCTCATTAACTGCTTATCGACTATTTCTCCTGCACCAAAAGCTAATTTAAAACCGATTGTGCGAGAAAATTGTTGCATCTTCGCTAAAAAAGCATAACGGGCAATAATAGAAGCTGCCGCAACCGCAATATGGACACTTTCTGCTTTCGTATAAAAAGAGATCTTATCATAAATTTTGTTTTCATCTTTTAAATAATCATAATAAATTCTGGGCTCACAAAATTGATCTAAAATGACAGGAACATCTTCTTCAACTTTTTCAGTAGTTAGCAAAATTGCTTGATTATGGAGAAAAGCTTTAATTTTGTTCATATTATAACCTTTTCTCGTCATTGCGTTATATTTCTCTGGTTTTAAAATTAAGACCGAATGCTGAATTAATTTAGTTATTTTAGGAGCGAGTTCGATAATTTTTTTATCCGTCATTGTTTTAGAATCTTTAACTCCTAAATCTTCTAAGGTTTCAATCATCTCTTTAGGAACGAAAGTGCTGCAAACAACAATGGGACCGAAAAGATCACCCGTCCCCACTTCATCAGAACCAATCGCGGAAAAATCTCTTAACCCCAGCCGTTCTTTAATTCTCTTTAATTCGTTTTTATAAGGACCTTCTAAAAATAAATTATTATTAGTATATAAAGTAATCGTAACATCATCTTTAAGAGCACGAAAAACTACATTTTTTATTTTAGCCTCTAATTGATAAGCCAAATACATTTCTTCGATTAGTTCACGTTGATTAATTGTTAATGATAATGAATAATTCATTTTGAATTTACCGCCTTCATGTTATAATAATTATACCACATTTAACAAAAAAAGGGTAGTGTAAACTTGATGAATTTTAATTATGAAAAATTAGAATTTAATAAAATATTAACAGAAATCGCCAGTTATAGTAAGTCAAAAACAGCTCAAAACAAGCTTTTGGCTCTTAAACCTCATTATTCAAAAGAGACAATTATTTACCAGCAAGAACTAATTTCTGAAGCCTTAACTCTTTATGTCAAGTTTGGAAACTTACCTTTAATTCCCGATTATGACATTAAAAGAATACTAAATGCTCTAAAAATTAACCAAAGTTTAAGTTTAGTTGATCTACAATATTTACGGTTATTTTTAGTAATGGGCGAAAAAATCAGTAAGGAAAAAAGCAAACACAAAAAAGAAAAGTTGGCTTTAGTCCATTTAGGTAATCTTTTTAATCAAATCGAACCATTTACCTTTTTAACCGCCATTATCGATACCATTATTGGTAAGGATGGTGATATTTTAGATAAAGCGAGCAGCAATTTATTTAAGATTAGAAAAGATATTATTAGAATAAACCAAAAACAAAAAGACATTTTAGCAGAAATGCTCATTAAAAAACAAAGTTCTTTAACAGAAAATGTGATTGTTATTCGTAATGATAAATATTGTTTAGCTGTTAAAAGTGAGGCTAAAAATAAAATCAAAGGATTTATTCATGGCCTTTCCGCTTCTAAAACAACTACTTATATTGAGCCAGAAAGCGTTTATCGCTTGAGTAGTGAGTTAGCACTTTTACATAGTGAAGAAAAAAATGAAATCAATTTAATCTTATCGGAACTATCCGCCACTCTTCAACCTTACCAAGAACAGTTTTTAATTAATTTAAATATCTTCGTGGAATTAGATTGTTATTTTTCTTTAGCGCAATTTAGTTATAAATATGATTGTTATCCAGTTAATATTGGTAGTGAGGTTAATTTAATTAAGGCTCGTCATCCTTTAATAAACCAAGAAGAAGTCGTTCCTATTAATTTAAAGCTTTCTCAAGAAAAGCCTATTTTAATGATTACCGGGCCTAACACCGGCGGGAAGACTGTCGCCTTAAAGACTTTAGGATTGCTCTCTATTATGGCACAATGCGGTCTTTTAATACCTGCTGATAAA
>DUQU01000065.1 GCA_012837645.1 Acholeplasmataceae bacterium
AAGTTATAAAAATAGTTTAAGCATTAACTATGGAACAAGTAACGATTTACTCGTTACACCTTATCATATTACAAGACAAAAACTTAACATTATCGATGGTTCTAATTTTCAAAAAGGTGGAGATGCATTATATTACCAAGTTGAGACTTCAAAGGCGGGGTACTATTACTTAACAATTAAATTAAAACAATCAAAACAATTTCATATTAGTTATAGAAGACTGACTATTAATGGAAAAGTACCTTTTGACGAAGCTAATTTAATCGCTTTTGATTATCAAAATAACTGGCAAAATGTTACTTTAGGTAATGAAACTGAAAAATACTTATTATACTTAAATGAAGGATTAAATGTTATAGGCCTAGAAGTTAATTTGGCGCCCGTAAGATTAATTTATGAAGCGATTACGAAAGCGATAAACGGTATTAATGATATCGCCTTAGATATTAAGAAGCTTTCTGGTAATTATTATGATAAAAATAGAGAATGGGATATTTTAGCAAGTCTACCTAATGTTGTTGAAGTGTTAACTGCTTATAATAATCAATTAAAAAAAGCTCAAAGAGATTATCGAAATGTCCATAAAACAAAGAAGACTAATGAAATTATCGCCGCTTTAACTTATAGTATTAGCATCCTTGATGATTTTATTAAAGAACCGAATTCTTTACCAAAGTATTTAGATAAGTTAGCGGTTGGTAATAATTCAATCGCAGCGCGGTTGGGACTTGTTTTACCGCTAATTACAGAGTCGCCATTAACGATGGATAAACTTTATGTACATGGTGATGTTAAACTACCTAAGGAAAGAGCTAATTTCATTTCGCGATTTTTTGAAGGAATAAAACGTTTCTTTTTAACTTTTTTTAATAATCAATATCAACCGCAAAGAAGTAAAGATAGTTTAGAGATTTGGGTCAATAGAAGCAGACAATATGTTAATGTAATGCAGCAAATGGCTGATGCAAGGTTTCCTGATAGCAAAGTTAATATTTCACTGATGCCTAGCGAAGATAAACTTATTTTAGCGGCTAGCGCTAATAGGCAGCCTGATGTTGCTTTAGGAGTTGCTGGTTGGCGTCCTTATGATTTCGCGATTAGAGAAGCGGTTGTTGATTTAAGTGAATTTGATGATTTTGAGGAAGTTAAAAATAGATTTGAAGGCGGCGCTTTTTTGCAGTTAATGTATGAAGAAGGTATTTATGGGCTACCAGAAACTCAAAACTTTAATTTGTTATTCTATCGAAAAGATATTTTAGCTAAATTAAATATTGTAATTCCAGATACTTGGGAAGAGGTGGTCGCTATTTTACCAGAACTGCAACGTTATGGGATGAACTTTTATGCACCGCTTTCTAATGTGGGTGCCTTTAAAGGATTCGTGACGACGATGCCTTTTATAAAACAGCATGGTGGCAAACTTTATCATGATGATGCTTTAACAACCGCAATCGATAGTGAAGAAGTAATTAAAGCGATGACTTTAATGACTAATTTATATACAATTTATTCCCTTCCTTTAGAGGTGGGTTCTTTTTATAATGCTTTTAGGTATGGTGATATTCCGATTGGTGTTGGCGATTTTGGAATGTATGTGCAATTGCTTTTTGCGGCTCCAGAAATTGCCGGGCTTTGGGATATAGCCCCTCTTCCTGGTGTTAAAAATAGTGAAGGAGTTGTTGATCGTTCTTATGATGGTGCTTCTACGAGTGCGATTATTTTCAAAAATTCTTCTAAAAAAGATGAGGCTTGGGAATTTTTAAAGTGGTGGACAGAAAAAGATACACAACTTCAATATTCAGAAAACCTGATTGCTTCTTTAGGACCAGAATATATGTGGAATACGGCTAATGTAGAGGCTTTTTTAGATTATTCTTGGAATGAAAGTGATAAAGAAGTTATTTTAAATCAATGGCGCTGGATTAATGATACTGAAAAGACCCCAGCCGCTTATATGTTAGAAAGAGAACTCTCCAATGTTTGGAATAAGGTCGTTTATAATGGTTATAATGTTCGCACCGCAATTGAAGATGCGGTGGTTGTAATAAATAAAGAGATTACTAGGAAGATGATTGAGTTTGGTTATATTGATAAAAATGGTAAAAAGTTAAAAGATTATCAATTACCGCAACTAAAGTAGTGTGATAAAAAGATGGAAGCAGTAGTAGAAAAGAAAAAAACTAAAAAACTTAATTACAAGAAAAAGCAAGGAATATTAGGAACGCTTTTTATTTCTCCTTATGCACTTGCGTTTTTAACCTTTATTGTAATTCCGGTTTTTATGGGAATATTTTTATCTTTTACAGCTTTTGATTTAATTAGAATGCCTAAATTTATTGGCTTTAACAATTATATTAATTTATTGACAGCCGATGATGTCTTTATGCAAAAGGTAATTCCTAATACAATTAAGTTTGCTTTTTTTACCGGGCCAATAGGTTATTTGTTAGCATTTTTGTTGGCGTGGTTATTAGCGCAAATCCCTCAGAAGTCACGGACGGTTTTGGCGTTATTAATTTATTCACCTTCCTTGACTGCTGGAGTGGCGATGGGAGTGATGTGGAAAATTATCTTCTCAGGTGACCAGTCCGGTTATTTAAATGCGATGTTACTGAATATGAGAATGATCGAACAGCCCATTCAGTGGCTTACTGATCCTAAATATTTAATGACTGTCATGATTATCGTTACGATTTGGGGAAGTATGGGAATTGGGTTTTTGGCAATGCTTGCCGGAGTTTTAAATATTAATCCTGAGCTTTATGAAGCGGCTTATGTTGATGGTATGAGCAATAAGTTTCAAGAAATAATTTATATTACAATTCCTTCTATGAAACCGCAAATGCTGTTTGGTGCGGTGATGAGCATTGTCGGCACTTTTAATGCGGGAGCGATTGGAGTTATTTTATCAGGAACTAACCCAACCCCTCAAAATGCGGGACAATTAATTGTTACTCATATCGATGATTATGGTTTTATTCGTTACGATATGGGTTATGCAGCGGCGATTTCGGTGATGTTACTACTGTTAGTATATTTAATGGGTAAATTAGCGAAATCACTATTTCAAGAAAAGGAGTGATGAAATGGCGAGTTTAGGTGGAACTAAAATTAATCCTAGTAAATTTCATTATTCACAATTAAAATTTTATTTTATTTTAGTACCGGTGGCACTAATTATGGCGCTTCCGATCGTCTATATTTTTAGTCACGCTTTTAAGCCTATAGAAGAACTATTTTTATGGCCGCCAAAGTTTTTAGTTAGAAGACCAACTTTAAAAAACTTTAAAGATTTAATGCAAACAACTTCGACAGCAGTGCCGATGGCGAGGTATCTTTTTAATAGTGTCGCCATTACTTTAGGGTTAGTCTTCGTTTCCATTGTAATTTCAACGATGGCTGGCTATGCTTTATCTAAATTAGAATTTAAGTTAAAGAAACCACTACTTATCTTAAATAATATTGCTTTAATGTTTGTTGGTGCTAGCGTTGTTATTCCTCGTTATTTGGTGGTGGAAAAATTGGGGTTATTAGATAATTTTTTAGTTTATATTCTTCCTACGGTAGCGATGCCTGTTGGTCTTTTTTTAGTAAAACAGTTTATCGATCAGATTCCTCAAGACTTATTGGAGGCGGCCCGGATTGATGGCGCTTCGGATTTAAGAATTTATTGGTCGATTATTTTACCTTTAATTAAACCAGCAATCGCCACCATCGCTATTGTTTCTTTTCAAATGGCTTGGAATGATGCAGGTATTGCCAATTTATATATCGATAATGAGGCACTGAAAAACTTTGCTTTTTATATGAGCACTTTAACGACGCAAACAAATATCGTTACTGGTCAAGGGATGGCAGCGGCGGCAGCATTAATTATGTTTATTCCTAACTTAGTCATTTTTATCATTTTACAAAGAAACGTTATGAATACAATGGCTCATTCGGGGATTAAGTAGGTGATAAAATGAAAAAACTAACAATTTTATTTACGACTTTATTCCTCTTGATAATACCAATAGTAATTAAGGGTGATGTTAATACGAGTGCGCCTTATAAAACTTATACAACAGGACCTAGTAATAAGTTAATTGAAACCCAAACGGCGTATGAACCCGCTGGCAATATTAAACTTAATTTAAGAAACCCTGAAGATATCTATCTTAAGGATGAAATCATTTATATTGCCGATACCGGCAATAAAGAGATTATTAAATATGATTTAAATTTAAATATTAGAACAGTTTTTAAAACCGGCTTTAATGAACCAACTGGTGTTCATGTTGATGAAAATGATCAAGTTTACGTGGCTGATAAAGGCGCTAAAAGCATCTTTATTTATGATAAAGAAGGAAACTTAATAAAACAAATTGAAAGACCAAAAGAACCGATTTTTGGAAACGCCCCTTTCGTTCCTCTTAAGGTTGTAACAGGGCCACGAGGAGTTATTTATGTGGTTGGTGATGGTTCAACAGGAGGATTAATTCAACTTAATCAAAGTGGTGAGTTTCAAGGTTTCTTTGGTGCTAATGATACCAAAATGACTTTAATGCAACGTTTAGCGAAACTATTCAATGTTAAGTCAAGTAAAAATATTCCTGTTTCGCCTTTAAATGTCGCTATCGATGATAAAGGTTCGCTTTATACCGTTAGTTTAACGGAAGATAAAAAGTTAAAGAAGTTTAACATTGCTTCAGAAACTATTTTAACTTTGCATGAAGAAGAAAATTTTAACGCGCTTTTAATTAATGATTTTAATAATATTTATGCTTTAACAACTGAAGGAGTCATTTATGAATATGATTCTTTTGGTCAATTAATTTTTAAATTTGGTGGTAAAGATACGGGAACGAGAAGATTAGGATTGTTTGTTAATCCGGTTGCCTTGGCACTCGATAAAGATAATAATATTTATGTTTTAGATAAAGGTTTAAGTGAAATTCAAATTTTACAAAAAAGTGAATTTACTGCTTTAATTCATGAAGGTTTGGAAGCTTTTAAAGATGGTATTTATGATCTTGAAAAATGGGATGAAGTTTTAAGAATGAATGGGATGTTTGGCTTGGCCAATTCAGCGATAGCGAGGGCGGAATTTAGAAATCATAATTACGATAACTCTTTAAGTTATTATAAAATTGCTAATGATAAAGCTGGTTATAGCGAAGCTTTTTGGCAATTAAGATATAATTTCTTACAAGCTAATATGCTTATAATCATTATTGTAGTTATTGGGCTTGTTGTGGGCTTTAAGGCGCTAAAATTCGCTGATGGTAAGTGGCAAATCTACGCCCCTTTAAGAAAAGGAAAAGCGAAGCTTAATAAGTTTAAATTAGTAAGGGAATTAAAATTGATATTAAACATTTTTAGACATCCTTTAGATACTTTTTATGAGATAAAGAAAGAAAAGAAATCTTCTTATTTAGCAGCGACTATCATTTATATAAGTTTTATCGTGGTGATGATTTTTAGCGACTATGTAACTGCTTTTTTATTTAATAATAATGATTTACAAAACTATAATCTCTTAAGAACGTTTTTACTTCTTGCCGGTCTTTTAATTTTGTTTGTAGGTGCTAATTATTTAGTTAGTAGTCTTCAGTCTGGCGAAGGTTTCTTTAAAGATATTTATCTTTCAACGGCTTATGCACTAGCCCCTATCATTGTTTTTACTCCTTTTTTAGTATTATTAACACATGGGCTTACTTATAATGAAAGTTTTATTTACTCTTCCTTACAATCGATTACGATTGCTTGGTCTTTAATATTGGTAATAGTGATGCTTAAAGAAGTTCATAATTATACTATTAAAGAATTAATAATTAATATTTTATTAACTTTATTTGCGATGGTGATGATTGTAGTGATACTAGCTTTGCTTTATTTACTTACTAATCAACTTTATGAATATGTTATGGGGATTTTAAAGGAGGTGTTCGTTTATGCGCGCGTTTAAGTTAACTATTACACTAGTCTTGAGTTTATTTTTAATAGTTCCTTTTTCAAACACTCAAAACAATTATGATTTAGTAGTTCGCGAAGCTATCGCACCAAAAGAGAGTTCTTTAACTTCTAGTAAGTATACTCAAGTTGAAACCGATTTGAGAGTCGCAACCAACCCTTTTATTGATACATTAGATTATCATTTAGTAGGTAGTTTGGGAGATTTGAGTTTTTATTTTAAAGAAGAAGACTTATCATTTCGAATTAAAGATAATAAGAGCGGTTATTTATGGGGTAGTTCTTTTAATTTCGATTATTTAGACGAAAATTCACCTCTTCATGATGAAGGCGACTTTGGGGCTAATGAAAGTTGGAAAAAGCGTTTTAGTTCGCCTTTAATTATTAATTATTATCAAGAAACTAATCTTAGGGATGAGCATTTATTTAGTAATGGTTTATCCGATTTTGAAAGTGAACTTATCGTTGAAGCTGAAAAAATAGGCTTCCAAGCAAATCTCGATTTTTATATTTCTAAAATAGAATTAAAATTAATAGTCTATTTAGATCTTGATGGACTTCATATCGAAATTCCCGCCTCTTCAATAAAAGAAAAGGGGCAGTTAAAGTTATCGAGCATTCAAGTTTATCCTTTTTTTGGCGCTGTAAAAAGAGATCGTATTCCTGGCTATACTTTTATCCCCGATGGAACTGGAGCATTAATTAGATATGATGATCAGAAGACAAGTAGTTATTCTAAAAGATATTATGGTCCAGATTTGGGCTTAAACTATGAGACTAATGAAAAGTTCTTAACACTTAATACTTTTGGAGTTGTACAAGGGATAAATCAAAATGCTTTTTTAACAGTTATCGATAGTGGAGCTTCTCATGCAATTTTAACTTTTTCGCCTTCTTTAGTGGGAACTGATTTTAATCATACTTTTATTACTTACACTTATAGAACCGATTATACTCAATACTTAAACCAATCTAAGACTAGTAGTATTAAACTCGTTCAAA
>DUQU01000004.1 GCA_012837645.1 Acholeplasmataceae bacterium
AAATTACGGTAAAGATGAAATGAACATTGCTTCAAGTGGCGAATACATTATGGTATACCACGAAAGAGATAAGTTGACTAAATACGATAAAAATTTAAAATATCCACACGCTGGTGAAACTATGTGGACAGGATTAGATATCATTATTTATGAAGATGTTAACGTTGCTTTCCAAGCATTTTTAGATGGTAAGTTAGAATCTGCTGGAGTACCTAATGAAAGATTACAAGAATTTATCGATGATCCTAGACTCTTACAAACTCCGGATGCAACAACTTGGAGATTAAATATCAATGGCTTAAAGACTGTCGAAGCACAACAAGCTCAATTTCCTGGTTCCTTATATGTACCAGAACCAATTTTAGGTTATACAGAGTTTAGACAAGCATTATATTACATCATTAATAGACAAGAACTACAACAAAACTGGGTTCCTTCATCTGGTATTGGAACAACTTATTTCTCAAGTGCTTATTATGTTGAACCAGAATCTGGTATCCCATATCGTTCAACTGACCAAGGAGAAGGTGTGTTTAATGATTTTGGAGGCGAAACTTGGGCTTATAATAAAGACTTAGCATTAGCACTATTTAGGACTGCAGTTGAAAAAGGAATAGAAGAAGGTTATTACAAAAAAGGAACAGCTCAAAAATATACTGAAATTGAATTAGAAGTTCGATTTATGAATTTAACTGTTAGCGAAGCTACTAAATTAAGAGCTGACTTTGTTCAAAAATCATTTGAAGATTTAATTGATAATATTAATTTTGTTAAAATTAAAGTGAATGTTAAAGATACACCATTCCCAAATATTTATTATGATTATCAAATGTTAGGTAACTTTGATATCGCAATTGGTGGAATTAGCGGTTCTGCATTAAACGCTTCTAGTTTCTTAGACGTCTTTGCATCAGATAACCGTGGTGGATTTACAATTAACTGGGGTTTTGACTCATCACTACCTGAAATTGAAGTAACTTGGACTGAGGATGGAGAAGAAAAAACTCAAATATTCTCATATGATGCAATAGTATCTGCATTAAATGGATCAATTGATGTTGAAAATGGTATGGAAGCACCTCTTTGGGAAGAAAGTTTTGATGAGTGGAGCGAGGCTTTAGAGTTTTTTGAAACAAAGTTAGGTTTAACTAATCTTCCAGAAAAATTAGACATTGAAGAAATACATTTAATTGAAGATAGAGCTTTAGGTGGTGTTTGGTTAATTTTAGATGATGATTTTACTGAAGATGGTGTTGCTGAGTGGTTAATAGAAGCTGGATTTGATTATTTTGATATGATGGATGATTATCAAGGTGATTGGGTATCCGAGTGGGTTAATGAAGATAATGTATGTGTTATTTGGGGTGAGGTATTTGAAGAATATTTAGCTGATTTGCCGTTTGAACCTAAACCTGCAATTGTTTTCTACATGGGTTCATAGTTGTCTTTGTTACATTTTATATATAAATCGATTAAATAAAAATTATATTTAAAAACGTTTATATGGAGCTTAGATTAATTTCTAAGCTCCCTTTTTATTGGAGCAGTAATAAACCATAAAAAAATTTTAAATACATTTTATATATTGAACTAATTATCTTATAAAGGGATATAAGATGAAGTATTTTTGAATTTAATAACATTATCATCCTCTTTTTGCTTGTTGTGTTTCAATTGGCAAAAATCTGGAAATATTAAAATAAAACGAATCGAAAAATTGCATTTAAGTTAACAACAACGCAACAAAACTTTTTTGTGTATTATTTTAAAACATAAATTTATAAATATTCGAGATTATAAATATAAAGTCTGCTTTTTATAAACAATTTACGTCTTTAATAATATTATAAAAAGTTGTAATTTATAAAAAAATAAGGTATTATTAATTGTTGAAACGTGATATAATGATTAATAAACTAAATGAAGGAGTTTAAAAATGTTAAGATATTTTTTACAAAGATTTTTATGGGTTTTTATTGTATTGTTTGCAATTTTGACAATTACATTTACATTTTTAAAGATTCAACCAGAATATCCGCCGACTAAATATGATGATAAGAAGGCTTGGCTAGTTCGTCAATGGACTGATGATTTTATGACTAGAACTGTAATTGATAAAACTACCGTTGATGAAATAGATTTAAAATACTATTTTGATGATTTATCTTTTTTAGATGGATTAAGTAAAATTGAAAAACTTCAAGCTATTCAAAGTAAGTTGATGGAGATGTCAAAGTATTATAGTATATATACTGATGAGGATCATACTAAACTTGAAAGAGTGCTGTGGGTTTTTGAAAAAGTTCCAATTTCTTCGCAATATTTTGTTTGGCTTAAAAATGTTATTACGAGGTTCGATTGGGGAACATCAACGAGAATTCAAATTAATGAAAATGCAACAACCGTTTTAAATAGGACATTTAAATACACGATTGGTGTCAATTTATTAGTTTTAGTTATCCAATTGCCTTTTGGTTTGTTGCTGGGAACTATCGCAGCGATTAAAAAGGATAAAACTTTTGATAATTTTGTTTCAATAATTATTATGATTTTTATTTCCTTACCGTCATTTGTTGTTATTATGTTACTAATGAAGTGGTTTGGCTCAGATTTGAAATGGTTACCATATCAATGGGCTTCTGGACAGGCTAGTTTGAAAGCACGGGTTCTCAGTTATGTTATTCCTGTTTCATCACTGGCTTTGGGTGGTGTTGCTGGACTTTCTAGAAGAGTAAGAGCAGAACTTGCCGAAGAATTAACACAAGACTATGTTTTATTGGCGAGAACTAAAGGTTTAACAAAACAGCAGTCAATCTTTAGACATGCGTTTAGAATCGCCTTAACGCCAATTTTACCTGGTTTAATGTTTAGTTTTGTGGGACTTTTAGGTGGCGCCGGAATAACTGAAACTGTTTATGGTATCCCGGGAGCAGGAAGGCTCTTTATCCAAGCGAGTTTACGGGGTGCTCCTGATTATAATGTTATTTTGTATGATACAGCGTTTTTTGGATTTATTGGTTTATTTACGGGTATCTTAATTGATATGTCTTATGGTTTAGTTGATCCAAGAATAAAAATGGGGGCTTCACATGTCTAATAAAATTGATAAGAGTAAATTTGAATTTGTATCATTAGATGAAAAAATATTTGATGCTAAGTTTGAAGGCAAACCTCGTTCTTTTTTACAAGATGCGATGGTGAGATTCGTTAAAAATAAAGTTAATGTTGTTGCTAGTGTGATTGTTTTTTTAGTGATAATATTGTCGATATTTGTGCCGGTTTTATCAACGAAAGATTATAGTTCTCCAATGATTTCAAGTGCGAGATACTTACCTCCGCGCTTACCATTATTAGAAAAAATAGGCATTTTTGATGGTACTATCGATGTTGTTGATGCAAGGGTTGATCCGACTCTATATATTTTAATTGACGAAAATGGCGAAGACATTGATTCGAATAGGTTATATTACCCTTTTAACGATAAATACCCATTAGAATATATTAAAAAGGGTACTTTAACTAATAGTTATACTATGGGTGGGCGTAAGGATCCCGCTTATATTGGTGGAACTAATAATTTTGTTTTGCAAAAAAGGTTACATCATATTGTTGCATATGAGAAAAATCAAGATCTATTAATAAATAATGTTGCTATTAATATTATGGAAATAAGTGATGAAGGTAAAATTATCTTTTATCTCAAGCCTAATAATCTTTTAGAGTTATTGCCGCCAGGTGTAAAAGACACCGATCAAGAAAGCCTAGATTATTATATTAAAATTGGTGAAACAAATGAAAGTGGTAAATCCTCCTTTTCTTTAAGTTCTCCATTAGATGGAACTTTAGTAATGATTTTTGAAAGTACGAAAGAACAAGATGTAGTAAAAATTAATAGTGTTGATATTACATATGAAGATATTGAAGAAGTGAATCATCAAGAAGGATATGATTTATCTCAATGGCAGCCTAAAACCATGGCTACTTTCGGAGGTTCTTGGTTGAGAGAAAATGCTAGAATGGTTCAAGCTTCTTTTAAATATTACAAATATTTCGATATTTTTGCTGACAGTTTTGATACTATGGCTTCTAGCGATTATTATAAGATGATTGATGATTTTGGGGTTACTGAAGATGATATTATTTATAATGATGAAGAAGATCACTCTAAAGGGTGGAAATTTAATATTGAAAATTTCCCTATAGTTGAAGTATTGAGAAAAACAACACCACAAGTACACGATGGAGTTGAATATTATAGTTATGAAGTTATCGTCAATGGTAAAGAGGCTTCAATTTATGATGAAATACCTTATTTTATCTTTGGAACTGATGGAAAAGGAAGAGATTTATTTGCAGAAGTTTGGCTCTCGTTGCGAACATCTTTAATACTCGGTCTTATTGTCTCTTTTATTAATATTGTTATTGGAATAATTTGGGGATCTATTTCTGGTTATTTTGGTGGTAGAGTTGACTTTACAATGGAACGTGTCGTAGAAATTTTGAGTTCCTTCCCTGGTTTAACAATTTTAAGTATCTTATATATCAAGTTTGGAGGAGGATTTACCTTGCTTCTCTTGTATTTAACTTATTCAGGCTGGATAGGAGTGGCAGGAATTACGAGAATTCAGTTTTATCGCTATCGGGGTAGAGAATATGTCCTTGCTTCAAGAACACTTGGTGCTAATAACGCTAGACTAATCTTTAAACATATTTTGCCTAATAGTTTAGGTTATATCACTACTTCAGTGGTGTTATCGGTGCCAGCGATGATACTAACTGAAGCATCACTTTCATTCTTGGGCTTTGGTTTAGGAGAAGGAGCGGTATTGAATTTGGGATTATTTAAATTAAGTGGATTGTCGTTAGGGATTTTACTTTATAATGGTGAGCAAAATATGACTGCGCCTGGTAGATTTTATATGGTAATGATTCCGGCAATTGTTATTATTGTTATTATGATTGCGTTTAATTTATTTGGCAATGCATTGCGAGATGCTTTAAATCCATCATTAAGGGGGCAAGAAGAATAATGAAAAAAGAACCAATTCTTAAAGTTGAAAATTTAACTTTATCTTTTCGTACTCCGCAAGGAATGGTAAGGGCTGTAAGAAATATTTCTTATGAATTATATCAAGGCGAAACTTTAGCTATTGTTGGTGAATCTGGTAGTGGAAAGTCAGCTTCTTCGAGAGCAATTATGGGTATTTCTGCTGCAAACGCTGTAATTAGTTCGGGAAAAATTCTTTATGAGGGTCGAGATTTGGTGAAGATACCAGAAGATGATTTTCATCAAATTAGAGGTCATAAAATTGGGATGATTTTTCAAAACCCAACTTCAGCACTTAATCCTATTATGCGTGTTGGAAAACAAATTACAGAAGCGATGATTTTAAATGGTAAGAGAAGGAAAAACAAATTCTTAGCTTTGTTTAACGATGAAACTGTAAAAATGCGTAATATAAAATTGCGAATAAAAGAGCTGAAGGAAGAAAAAAATACTACTAATAAGGAACTGATTTCTGCTTTAAAGAAAGATTTAAAAGCAGCGAAAAAAGAATTACGTTTAAAAAAGAAGGAAGCACGAATAACAATAGCCAAGGAATATGACGGTTATAAACAAGAATATCTAAAAAAAGCAAAAGAAGATCCGAAAAATAAAAAACAATACAAAGAAGAATACTTACGAAAAATAAAAGTTACCAAGAATGAAGCAAAAATAGAAGCTTATAAAATAATGGAAGAAGTTGGTATTCCAGAGCCAGAAAAAAGATTTAAATCTTATCCTTTTCAATTTTCTGGTGGAATGAAACAACGGATAGTAATTGCGATTGCTTTAATGGCACAACCAGAAATCTTGATTTGTGATGAGCCCACAACTGCTTTAGACGTGACTATTCAAGCACAAATTTTAGACTTGCTTAAAGAACTAAAAAAGACTCGTAATTTGACTTTGATTTTTATTACTCATAATCTTGGTGTAGTCGCGAACGTTGCTGATAGGATTGCAGTAATGTATGCGGGTAAAATTGTGGAGTATGGAACTTTAAATGATGTTTTCTATAATCCTAAGCATCCTTATACTTGGGCCTTAATGAACTCAATGCCTGATATCAATAGTAAAGAAAGATTAAATACTATTCCGGGAACCCCACCAAATATGCTTTATCCTCCGAAGGGGGATGCATTTGCGGTGAGAAATCGTTATGCAATGAAAATTGATTTTGAGGAAGAACCACCAATGTATAAAATTAGTGATACTCACTATGCTGCGACTTGGTTACTTCATCCTGAAGCACCTAAAATTGAGACTCCAGAATCAATTTTAAGAAGAATTGAAATTATGAAAATGGAAACCGATAAATTAAGGAGAAAAACAAATGAACGATGATGTAATTTTAAAAGTTACCAATCTTAAGCAACATTTTAGAACGGGTGTTGGTAAGTATAAAATCTATAATAAAGCTGTTGATGGCGTTTCTTTTTCTATTAAAAGAGGTGAAGTGTTTAGTTTGGTTGGCGAATCAGGATGTGGGAAAACCACTATAGGAAGAACTATTTTAAAAATATATAAACCGACTGATGGAGAGGTTTATTTACAAGGTAAAAGAATTGTTGCTGGTTATTTAGGGTTAAGGTTGGAAAATAAAGAATTAAAAAAAGATTTAAAAAATTACTTAAAAGATTTAAAAATGGATAGTTCGCTTTCGAAAGAAGAGATTAAAGAAAAGTATGTTCAAAAACAGTTAGAAACAAAAACGAAAATTAAAGCTAATAAGAAAGAGATAAAACAGAGAAAAATCGATCAAAATTCTAAATATCGTCCTAGTAAAGAAGCAGTAGAAAAAGTTAAAGCTGAGTCTGATCAAAAAATCAAAGACTTAAAGCTTCTTATTCAAGAAGAAACAAAAGATTTTCTAGAATTTAAAGCAAATGCTTTTAAAGAAACTGATAGTTTACCTGCAAACACTAGTGATAAGGTAAAAAAAGAAATTCACGATAAAGAAATAAAAGCATATCGAGAAAGGCGTGCCCTAAAAGAAAATAGGATTAAGACATATAATGATGAGATTGTCCACCAATCGATGATTCCTAAGTTTTACAATCGACCCTTACTAAACCAAATCCAAATGGTTTTTCAAGACCCGATTGATTCTTTAAATCCACGTATGAGTGTTAAAGATATTATCGCCGAAAGTTTATATATAAATGGTATTAAAAACAAAAAAGTAGTATTAGATAAAGTTTATGAGGTTTTAAATTTGGTGGGATTGCAAGCAAATCATATTAGCCATTATCCACATGAGTTTAGTGGCGGACAAAGGCAAAGGATTGGTGTTGCACGTGCTATTATTGCGGAACCTAAGTTGATTATTGCGGATGAACCAATTAGTGCTTTAGATGTCTCTATTCAAGCACAAATTATTAATCTATTAAATGAATTAAGAGAAGAGTTAGGACTAACAATTATGTTTATTGCTCATGATTTATCAGTAGTTAAGTTTTTAAGCGATAAAGTAGCGATTATGTATTATGGTAAAATTGTTGAAATGGGAACTAAAGATAAAATATTTAACAGGCCCTTACATCCATATACGCTTTCTTTAATTTCCTCAATTCCAATGCCTGATCCTAATTACGAAAAGGAACGAGGCCCCAATATTAGGTATAACCCTCGACAACACGATTATAGATTTGATAAACCTTCGTTAAGAGAAATAGAACCTGAACATTTTATTTATGCAAATGATAAAGAATTTGAAGAATATAAAAAGAGGTTAAATGAGTAAGTTAAAAAAAGTTATCAGCTTTCTTTTAGCGTTACTGATAAGATTTTTTATTCTTTTCGCGGCTTCCGTTGTTATTTGGGGATTCGTTTATCGTTTTGAATTTAAGGTAGATATTATTAGTAATAGCATTTTTATAGTGAATGTAATTGTCTTTTTAATAGCACTAATTATTCATCTAGGAGCAACAAGAATCTTTATCTCACTTGGTTATACGACTAAATACATTTTCAATTATAAAAAAACAAAAAACAAATATGATGGTTATCTTGATTATTATCAAGAAGTCGCTCCAACCCACAAAAAAGATATGACGTATTGGTTGCTTTCTTCTGCGCTTTGGCTTTTGATTGCTATTATCTTGGCGTCTGTCTACTTACAAACAAAAAAATAATAATCAACTTTAAAAGAGCCAATAAGAGAAACTTAGTTGGTAATATCATTGAGCAATTTTGATTGCAAAAATATTTATAGGTGATAATATGACCTCTAGTGGGTATAAAATGAATGAATTAAAAATTGGTATTATCTTATCGACGATAAGAAAAGGAAGAAGATCGCAAGAAATTGGTAATTGGCTTTTAAAAGAGTCTAGTAAATATTCTCGCTCACATTATGAGATTATCGATTTAAGAGATTATGATTTACCGCTTTATGGGAAAGAAGACAAATTAGGAGTTAGTAAAAAGTTTATAGAGAAAACAGCAGAGTTTGATGGTTTTATTTTCGTTTTAGCCGAATATAACCATTCTATTCCTGGTGTTTTGAAAAATGCTTTTGATTATTTGGGAAAAACAATGCATAATAAGGCAGCAGCGATTGTTTCCTATGGGGCAATCGGTGGTGCGAGAGCTGCAGAGCATTTAAGAGGAATTTTAGGGCAGATGGATGTCGCTTGTATTTCCACGCAAATAGCACTTTCGATCTTTTATGATTATGATGATAATCAAAACTTTAAACCTTTAGATTTGCATGATGATAATCTTAAGATTATTTTTAAAAGAGTAGCAGAGTGGGCAGAGGCTTTAAAGCCTCTTCGATGAGTTATTGATAAAACATTTAAAATTATTTTAAAGAGAGTTTTTTGTTTTAACTCTTTTTTCTTTTGTTAATAAATAGTGTGGTATAATTTTTAGTGGTGGTGAAGATGATAACGAAAGGAATTTCCTTTAAAGATAGTAACATATATTATAATTATTGGGAAAACAGCGGTAAAGAGACGATTGTTTTTCTTCATTCTTTTGGATCAAGTTTAAAACTTTTTTCTGAGCAAGTTAAATACTTAAAAGCTGAATATCAATTATTATTGATCGATTTGCCTGGTCATGGTAAATCTGGTTTTTCATATCAAGTAACCTTTAAAGATGGTCCAGAAATTATTAAAACAATTTTAAATCAATATCATCTTTCAAAAGTGCATCTTTTTGGAGTTAAAGAAGGAGCTTTAATAGCTCAAGCCTTTGCTAATATTTATCCTAATAACACTTTGAGTTTAATTCTTATGAGCACTTACTCACTGTTTTTCAATACTTATAAAACTGTTAAATCAGCAACGAGAAAAGCAAATTGCCTACAGGCCTTTAAATGGCTCTTTTGTTTTAATAAATACCAACAAGAGCTTATTAGTAAGAGCGCCTTATCATCAGAAGGGCAAAGCTTTTTTAAAGAGACGATGACTAATTTTAAAAGGAAAACTATTTTTACAAAAAGAGGAATGAAAAGATTTTACCAGTTAGACTTTAAGGAAAATATGTATCCTATTTATCTATTATGTGGAAAAGAGGATAAAGAAGTGATTAAAGATGCTTCACTTCAATTTGAACAAAAATACAATTACGTTATTTTAGAAGGTTATCCTGATAGTAGGGAAATAGTTTTTTTAGATAAAGCGCGTTTATTTAAAGAAAGAATATTAACTTTTTTAAAAGTAATTAGAGGTAAATAGTGGAAAAGAAAAATATTTTCAAACGGTTTTTAAATTTTTTAGTAATATCGTTTAATGGGATGGCTTATGGGCTCTTCGCGACTTTAATTGTTGGAGTTATTATCGGCCAAATAGGTCTTTTGTTTATCAACAATAATTTTCTACCTAAATTAGGGGAAAATATCGATTTACTAGCTACTCTTTTAAAAGGTTTAATGGGCGTAGGAATCGGAGTGGGTATCGGTTATAGTCTTAAACAAAAAGGGCTTAAATTAGTTGTTTTAGCTGTTGTTGGTGGTCTTGCTCACCATTTTCATTATTTGCCAAATGGAAACGTCCTTGCTGATCCGATGGTTGTTTATTTGGTAGTAGTAGCGGTTTATTTAATTTTTGATTATCTTCTTAAAAAAGAGACTCCAATCGATATTATTTTAATTCCTATTGTTGGAGTTATCGTTGGTTTCGGAATTACTTATTTAATCGGTAGACCCATTAAAATAGTGATGAACTCTTTAGGAACATATATTCAAACCGCAACAACCTATCAACCTTTCTTAATGGGAATAGTAATCGCGGTCTTAATGGGAATGTTTTTAACGA
The DNA here is from genome assembly GCA_012837645.1 of Acholeplasmataceae bacterium. GTDB lineage: Bacteria > Bacillota_I > Bacilli_A > Acholeplasmatales > UBA5453 > DUQU01. The sequence goes on from DUQU01000004.1 coordinate 10,309, forward strand.
TGCCAATTTCCAGTGCCGCCATCGCGATATCTATTCAACTAGGTGGCATCGCAGGCGGAGCTGCAGCGGTTGGCTGTAGTGTTCAGATGATTGGCTTTATGGTAATGTCACGAAAGGATAATAATTTAGGGACGATTGTTAGTGTCGGTGTAGGAACTTCGATGCTACAATTTAAAAATATCTTAAAAAAACCAATTATTTGGTTACCAACTATTATAGTTTCAGCTATTTTAGGTCCGATTTCAACCTTGCTTTTTAAGTTAGAAACTAATTACTTAGGATCAGGAATGGGTACGAGTGGATTTGTCGGTCAAATCGCTACTTTTGAAGAAATGGGCTATCATCTCGATGTTTTCTTAAAAGTTTTAAGTTTGCATCTTCTTATCCCTTTAATACTAGTTTATTTTCTTGACCTAATAATGAGGAAAAACAACTTAATTGTAGCAGGTGATTTAAAAATATGATATAATCATTACTAGTTTGGAGAAATACCCAAGAGGCTGAAGGGGCGGGCTTGGAAAGCTCGTAGGGTGTTCAAAGCCGCGAGGGTTCAAATCCCTCTTTCTCCGCCACGGGATCATAGCTCAGCTGGAAGAGCGCATGACTGGCAGTCATGAGGTCAAGGGTTCGAGCCCCTTTGGTTCCACCATGTTCGGTTGATGAAGTTTGTGTAAGAATATAGCAAATAAGCTGCTATTAGAGGCTTAAATACAAGCTATTTATTCAAATACACAAACTTTTTTTATTATATACAAAGACAGTAATCAAAATGCAATTAAATATTGTAAATATAGCGTCTGCAATCGTTAAATCAAATAGAGGGAATT
>DUQU01000005.1 GCA_012837645.1 Acholeplasmataceae bacterium
GCGGCAATTGTCAGGCTGAGGTTAAATATTATTATAAAGAGTTTTACAAACAAAACTTAAATGAAGACTTTAAAAAAATCTATTATCTTAATTTAAGGAAAGTAAAAGATAAAGACTTCCAAGAATTAGCAAACTTAGGAGTTACCTTTGATGAACAGCAACAACAAATAAACCCTTTCTTAATTTATTATGAAGAAGGTCAAGTTAAAGAAAGACACGAAGGCTTGGGTGGTGAAGGTTTCGCTGCCAAAATACAAACTTTTTACGAAAGAGTAAAAGCGGCCCAAGACTAATTGTAGGTAAACAAAATGCTTTTAAAAGTAAAAACATTAATTAAAGAAAAGCTCTTAAAACACTATCAGTTTCCAGTTTTAGTCGAAGAGCCTAAAAGAGAAGAAGCGGATTTAGCAATCCCGCTTTTTAATCTTGCTCGGCAAACTGAGATTAAAATTACCACTTTAGCAGAAGAAATTAAAGCACTTCTTAGTGAAGAAGAATTAATTAGCGAAGTTTATTTTTTAAAAGGATTTTTAAACCTTAACTTAAATAAAAAGCTTTATGCCAAAGCAGTATTAAAAGAAGTCGTCACTTTAAAAGAAGACTACGGCTCAGTTAAGGAAAAAAAGGGTGTTGTAGTAATCGATTTTTCTAGTCCTAATATCGCCAAAAACTTTAGTGTTGGTCATTTAAGAAGTACGGTTATCGGGGCCTCTTTAGCGCGGTTATATCAAAAAAGAGGTTATGAGGTTATCAAAATTAATCACCTTGGTGATTGGGGCACTCAGTTTGGGAAGATGATTGTCGCTTATTTAAAGTGGGGCGATGAAACTAGCCTTAAAACAAACCCCATCGATTACTTGCAAAACTTATATGTTAAATTTCATGAAGAGTCTAATGATAGTTTAGAAGAAGAAGCCCGTTTCGTCTTTAAAGAACTGGAAAAAGGTAATAAAAAGTATTTAGCGTTATGGCAACAATTTAAACAATTGTCGTTATTATCTTTTCAAGAGATTTACGAACTTTTAAAAGTTAGTTTTGATTATTATCACGGAGAATCTTTTTATCAAGATAAAACCGCAGAAATAGTTTTAAAATTAAATGAAAAAGGTTTAACTAAAAAAGATGATGGTGCTTTAATCGTGGATCTTGAAAAGGAAAACTTAGGCGTTAGTTTAATAGAAAGAAGCGATGGCGCTACTTTATATATGACTCGCGATTTGGCGGCTTTGTTTTACCGTTTTAAAACTTTTAACTTTAGCAAGATTTTATATGTAGTCGGCAACGAACAAAAACTCCATTTTAAGCAACTAGAAGCGATTACCCGCTTAATGGGATATGATTTTGAAATCATTCATGTTAATTTTGGACTAATTTTAAAAGATGGTAAGAAGATGACTACTAGAGGTGGAAATGTTGTTAAGTTAAAAGCAGTTATCGATGAAGCAATAGAAATTGCTGAAGCGGTAATTGAAGAGAAGAATCCCCACTTAAAAAATAAAGAAGAGGTTGCAAGAAGTGTCGCTTTAAGTGCGATTATTTTTAATGATCTAAAGCAAGATCGGAACCTAGATATCGAATTTGATTTAGAAGAGATGTTATCTTTTGAAGGCTTAACTGGTCCTTATTTACAATATAGTAGTGTCAGGATGGCTTCTTTATTAAAAGCACAAACCCTTACAGGTAAAATTGCTTATGAGCTCTTTGAGGATGAACTTTATTTTAAATTGATTAAGGAAGTGAGCGTTTTTAATGAACTGTTAGAAAAGTCTTTAGAAGCTGATGCTCCTTATCTTATTAGTCGTTATTTACTTAATTTAGCGGCGCTTTTTAATAGATTTTATAGCAGTCATAAAATAATTGTTAATGAAGAGATAGTTAAAAACACTAATTTGACTTTAACATTCGTTGTTAGAACTGTTTTAAATGAAGGTTTAAAATTACTCAATATGACTGTTTTAGATGAAATGTAATGAAGGCGAAAGAGAAAAAACGTTTACTTGGTAACGTTGTCTTTTTAATAATCGTTCTAATAGTTATTTATTTAATAATCTTTTCTTTTCATGATATTAAAGATGTTTTTCAAATTATTAAAACTATTAAAATAAAATACCTTTATTATTTATTTGGAATTGTTTTATTACATCTTTTTGTAGTGGCGATGGCGATTGCGGTTATTAGTACTGGGATTAGTAGTAATGTTAAGTTTCTTGATAGTTTAAATATCGCTAATACCGAACATTTATTTAACGCGATTACTCCTTTTGCCTCAGGAGGGCAACCAATCCACGGTTACTATTTTATGAAATATGGGATTCCCGCTGAGAAAACAGTTTCTATTTTAGTTAGTAATTTTTTAGTTTATCAAGCAACGGCAGCGCTTTTTTCAATTGTCGGTTTAAGTTTATATTTAGGGAAGATTATCGCTTTAATTAAAGGTCAAGTAATTCTTATTTTAATTGGTTTTTCCATTAATATATTAATTTTAGTAAGTATAATTTTACTGAGTACGGTTCCTAAGTCGGCGAAGTTGTATCGTTTTGTTATTAGAGGACTAGGTAAAATCAAACCGCTTAAAAATGTGATGATTAAAGCGGAAGAAAAATTATTTGAGTTTGTGAAAGACTTTCAAGCTAGTATGAAAGCTTTATTTAAAAGGAAAAGGGTGTTTTTAGGCTCTGTTTCTTTAAGACTTTTAGATATTTTCGTTTTAAATAGTACCGCGGTAGTGATATTTTTAGCTTTAGGAGTTCCGCTTTCTAGCAGTGATTACTTTTTTATTATCGTGATGAGTTTATTCGCCCAAACCTTTTTGATGTGGATTCCAACACCGGGAGCGGCGGGAGCTGTGGAATGGGCTTTTACGATTTTGTTTGTAGGGATTTTAGATATAAGTTTAATCGTTCCTAGTTTGTTGTTATGGCGCTTTTTTACTTATTATTTCCCTTTAATAATGGGCTTTATTTCCTATTTGGTAGTGCGAAAAAGGAGTGTTATTTATGAAAATAGCTTTACTGACTGATGCTTATCAGCCAATTGTTAGTGGCGTAACAACTTCAATTTTAATGTTAAAAGAAGGCTTAGAAGCTTTAGGCCATCAAGTTTACGTGATCACTACGAGTGCCAAAGGGGCGAAGGAATATGATAAAACGGAAAAAGGTATTATTCGTTTAAAAGGAATTCCTTTTCCTAAAAAAGGTTTAAAACACTTTCGTTATATCCCTTTTGTGAGAGGGCACTTAAAAAAAATTATTAACTTAGATTTAGATGTTATTCATATTCATACTGAGTTTTCTTTAGGTTCTTTAGGAAAACGAGTTAAAGATAAAACTGATTTACCTTTAGTGTTTACTGTTCACACGATGTATGAAGAGTATTTTAGTTATCTTTCTAAACTACTTAATAGGTTTTTTAAGAGGCCTTTTAAAAAAGGTGTTAAAAAGCTAATGAATAGTTTTATAAGAAGAGCAGAAGTGACGATTACACCATCTTTAAAAACAAAAGCTTTAATGGAAAGTTATCAACTTCAAGGTAATTACCGAATTATTCCTACTGGAATTGATTTAGAGAACTTTTATCAAAGTAGTTACTCAAAAACAGAAGTAGCCAACTTAAAGGCTTCATTAAATCTTAAAGATGAGTTTGTTTGCTTATTTGTGGGAAGAATTTCGGAAGAAAAAAGTATTGATGTCATCGTTAAAGGCTTTAAAAAACTCTCCCACCTTAAGATGAAACTCCTTATTGTTGGTGATGGTCCTTATATGTCTACTTTAAAAGCATTAGTGAAAAAATTAAACTTAGAAAGCGATGTAATTTTTACTGGGATGATTAAATGGGAAGATGTGGGTCTTTATTATCAAATTGGCGATCTCTTTTTAAATGCGAGCTTATCGGAGACTCAAGGTTTAACGTATATTGAGGCCTTAGCGGCTGGATTACCGGTAATTGTTAAGTATGATCAAGTTTTAGAAGACGTTGTAAAAGACTATGAAAACGGGATATTCTTTTATCAAAATGAAGAACTACCAGCTTTAATTGAAAAAGTTTATCAAGATAAAACTCTACGGGAAAAACTTACCAAAAATGCGCTTTTGTCAGTAACTCAATATTCCAAAGAAAACTATGCTTTAAATGTTTTAAAAGCTTATCAAGAAGCGAGTGCGTTATCTCAAAATGATTGACAATAAAGATAAAGTTATATAATATATAGATATTGCCCGAGTGTCGGAATTGGTAGACGAACTTGACTCAAAATCAAGCGCTTAACAGCATGCCGGTTCGAGCCCGGCCTCGGGTACTTGTTTTTAAAGGAGAGAGCTCTTAATGAAAAGCACTACTAAACTTAAAATTGTTGGCTTAACAACTCTTGTGATAGCGCTGCTAATAGTAGTATTATCATTTACTATTTTTAGAGATAAAAGTTGGGATCATTTTACTGTAAAACCAAACTTCGTTCTCTTAATTTTAGGTGTCTTCTTAGGGATGGTTGCTTTAATGATTACTTTGCTGGGATTTTCTCCTGAAATAGCGAAGTTCAGCTCAAAAATAGGAGTGGAAACAATCGCTCACGCTCAAAAAGAAATGGAAACTGTTGTTAGTAAAAAAGCAGAAGTGGTTATTCCCAATGTTACTCCTGAGTTAAAGCGTTCTTTAGAAGAACTTAAAAAAGATTATCAAAGTCAACTAATTGAAATTGATGATTTGTTAAAAAAAGGACTCATTACCGCTGAAGAGTATCAGGAAATGAGAAAAACGATTTTAGGCTTAAATAAATAATTAACTTAAAGAAGCGGCTGTTATTACCGCTTTTTAAATGAGGCGGTTTAAATAAATTTCAATAATTTGATTTCTACGATTGCGTCTCTTTTCGTCACTCTAATTATCGCAATCTACTTACTAATTAAAGAGTTAAAAACTCCAAGAAAATACTTTGGTTTAAAGATTTGGCTAACTGGGACCTTAACCAACTTTTTAGGTATTATTATTTCTTTAGTGAACTTTCTGACTCTTGAGAGTGTGCCTTTAATTTATCTTAGTTACCTTTTAATGACTTTGGGTTTTGGGCTTATCGATTTAGCGCTCTTTAAATTTGTTAATAAGGCTATCAGTTTAAAGAGGGTTGTTTTTACCTTTTCTCCGGTAGTCATCTTACTGCTTCTAACTGCTTTTAATAATCTTAACTTATATCTTACTTTCGTTGTATTCGTGATTATTTACTATTCGTTATTACAAATTAGCATTATTAACTATAAAAATGAGATTAAGATGAAATCGAATTGGTTAACCTTTACAATTATTCAAATGTTTTTAGTTATTTTTCTTGTTGTGTATTTATTATTAAGATTAATAGCTAACCATGCTAATGTGAGTGAAATGATTAACTACGAAAATGTTAATGTAATTGTGAAGTCAATGGCGCTACTATTTCTTATTAATGCTGTTTTAATTTTCCTTTCCTTAGAAGTATCGCTACTTTTTTCAGAGCCAAAAACAAAACTCTTTTTAAAAATGTTATTAGAACTATCTGATAACGTTAGTATTGTAATTAGTGAAAAAAACAATAAAATAGTCGCTGTCCATAATGACTTTGTTCAGCTAGTTAAGTGTGATCATAAAGATGAGTTGATAAAACTTGATTTAAGCGATTTATTAGTCGGTTATGAAAACTATCAAGACGCTAAAAATAATTTCAAAGATGGTAATACCTTTTTAACAAAACTAAATTTTTATACTAAAGATAATAATTCGGTGGGTTGCGATGTCTTAGTGAGGTATTTAGAATTGAAAAATGATAATTATTATTTGTTAAGTTGTTTAAATGATAACTTAGGTGCCAACCAATATAAAAAGCTCGCTTATGAAGATGAACTTACAAAACTTCCCAATAGAAGGAAAATAAACGAATTTTTTACCAGTTTTAAAATTGAGAAAAACAGTTTTATTTAATTATGATTGATATTGACTCTTTTAAAAAGTTAAATGATGAAAAAGGCCATTTATATGGTGATCAGATCTTGTTTGAGATCGGTAAAAATTTAAGTAAGTATAATAGTGCCAATAGTATCGCTGCACGCTACGGTGGCGATGAGTTCTTATTGCTTTTTACCGCTGCTGATAATAAAAAATTAAGAGTGCTAAAAAGCGAATTAAAATGTCTTTTTAACCATCAAATTATTGTCGATGGCAAGAAAGAAATGATTCGTGTTTCTTTGGGTTCTGCAAGTTATCCAAAAGATGAGAAAACCCTAAATGAACTGATTTTTAAAGCTGATAAAAACTTATATTCTGTAAAAAGAAAACATAATAACTAAAGTTTCATTAATTTAAAATAAAAATCCAATAATAACTACTTTAAAAACATTAGTTTTAATGAAAATGTTTCTTTGTTTTTAGAGCAAGTCCAACAATAATAGTATTATTTAAAGCTTTTAAAATATTATTCAAAAGACTTGACAAAGTTAAAATCTCAATTATAATAGATTGTAGTGGCACTTTTAGGTTATGAGTGCCAAAATACAACAAATAGGAGGCTTAAAATGATAAAACCATTAAAAGATTATGTCGTCTTACTTCCTGAAAAAGAAGAGACGAAAACGGAGTCGGGAATTATTCTAACTACCGATGAAAAAGATAAACAATCATTAGGGATTGTTAATAATGTTGGTCCTGAAGTGAAAGACTTAAAAAAAGGTGATAAGGTTATTTATGAATCTTATCAGGGTACGAAGGCGAAATTAAAAGGCGAAGAATATTTAATTATTAAAGCTGAATATATTTTAGCCTTAATTAGTAATTAAAGGAAGGATGATTAAAAAATGGCAAAAGAAATTAAATTAGGCGCGCTCGCAAAAGATAAAATTTTAAAAGGAGTAAATACGTTAGCCGATACAGTTAAAATAACTTTAGGTCCTAAAGGAAGAAATGTAATTTTAGAAAAGTCTTATGGTTCTCCGACTATTACAAATGATGGCGTTACTATTGCAGGTGAAATAGAATTAGCTGACCCCTATGAAAATATGGGGGCGAAGTTAGTTTATGAAGTCGCAAATAAAACCAACGAAGAAGCTGGTGATGGAACAACCACCGCAACTCTTTTAGCGCAAGCCATTATTCAAAAAGGTTTTAAAGCGATTACTTATGGCGCGAACCCTGTCTTTGTTAATAGAGGAATTAAGGAAGCAAGCGCTGAAGTAGCACGAAAGTTAACGGAAAAGTCTAGGATGATTACGACTAAAGAAGACATTCAAAATGTCGCTAGTATTTCGGCCGCTTCAGAAGAAATTGGTAAACTAATTGCCGACGCGATGGATAAAGTTACCAAAGAAGGTATTATTACTGTTGATGAATCTAAAGGTTTTTTAGATGAACTGGAAGTTGTAGAAGGAATGCAATATGATAAAGGCTATTTATCGCCCTATTTCGTTTCTGATAGGGAGACAATGACAGTGGAGTTGGCTGATCCTTATTTGTTAGTCACTGATCAAAAAATTAACACTGTTCAAGAAATATTACCGTTATTAGAAGAAGTAGTAAAAACAAACAAACCACTTTTAATTATCGCTGAAGGTTTAGAAAATGAAGTTACTTCCACTTTATTAGTTAATAAACTAAGAGGAACATTTAATGTCGTCGCTACAGAAGCACCTGGCTTTGGTGATAATCAAAAAGAAAGTTTAGAAGATATTGCGATCTTAACAGGAGCGAAGTTTTTTACGAAAGCTTTAAATATGAAACTTACAGAAGCGACAATCGCTGATTTAGGGACTGTTAGTAAAGCAGTTATAAAAAAAGATACTACTACTTTAATTGGTGGTGGCGGTGAAAAAGCAGCTTTAAAGGCGAGAATTGAGCAGTTAAAACAATTAATTGCTAATACAAGTTCCGATTACGATAAAGGTAATCTTGAAAAAAGACTAGCGAAACTTGGTGGCGGCGTCGCCGTTATTAAAGTTGGAGCCGCCACTGAAAGCGAACTAAAAGAAAAGAAACTCCGAATTGAAGACGCTCTGAACGCTACTAAATCGGCAGTGGCGGAAGGGATTGTTATCGGTGGTGGAGCGATTTTAGTTAATATTTATGAAGAGATGAATAATGAATTTAAATCTGCTGATAATGATATTAATAAAGGAATGAGAGCGGTTATCGATAGTTTATTAATACCAACTTATCAAATCGCTGAAAACGCTGGTTATGATGGCTCTATTATCGTGGAAAAACAGCGCCAGCAAAAAGCTAACTTTGGTTTTGATGCAAAATTAGGAAAGTGGGTTGACCTTTTAAAAACTGGTATTATCGATCCTACTAAAGTTACTCGTAATGCTATTTTAAATGCCGGCTCTATCGCAGCTTTATTAATTACTTCAGAAGCGGCGATAGTGGAAATTAAAGAAGCTGAAAAACCAGAAAGGGATCTTAATATGCCGATGTATTAAAACTATTTTTTTAAAAAGAGAGATGGGCTAAAGTGAAATTGGTTCATCTTTTTTTTATTTATAAAATAAAACATGATATAATTGAATAAATATTTAAAACAAGGAGTTTTTTTAATGATAGAAAAAAGATACGATATCGCGATTATTGGGGCTGGTTTAGCTGGTTTAACAGCGGCGATAGAAGCTGATAAATTAGGTAAAAGCGTCATTTTATTTGAAAAAAATGTTTTAGGGGGCTTAGCTTTTAATGGTGGTGATATAATTTTAAAAAACCTCTTTAAAGCTCTAAAAGATGAATTAAAAAAAGAGAGGCTTAATGTTGAGAATATTTTAACTTTCGTAGCCCAACAAAAAGAACTTTTCAAAAACGATTATTTAAACGTCCTTAATACTAGTGATAAAATAACAATAATTTTAGCAGAGGCCAAGTTAGAATCTGATAATAAGATTAGCGCCAACGGAAGAAGTTATTACGCTGATAAAATAATTTTAGCTTATGGAGCTTCTTTTAATAAACCTAATATTAAAGGGATAGAAGAAGGTTTAAAATCTGGTTTCGTAAAAACGTCAAAAGAACTCTTAAATCTTTCCTTTAAAGAAAAGAGTATTTTAATTTATGGCGGCGGGAAAGTGGCGGTAGAGTTTGCAATCTTTTTAGCTAATTTAGGAATTGAAGTTTATTTATTTTCCCGTAGCACCTTTCTTAAAGATATTGATGAAGATGCTAAAGCCCATTACTTTAATTTAATTAGTCTTCCTAATCTTCATATTTCTGATCAAACCGAATTGACTGAATTTACTGAAAACGCCGTTTATTATCAAAAAAATGAGGAAATAACCAAGTTAAAGGTCGATCAAGTAATCTTAGCGACTGGAGTTAAGCCTAATCTTAAACCTCTTAATAACCAAGAGTTTAAACACAACAACAAAGGCCTAATTGTCGATGAAAATATGCAAACAAGTAAAACTAATATTTACGCTATCGGCGATGTTAATCAATTTAGTAAATATAGTAATCTCGCCATTTCTGAAGCTTTAGTAGCGATTAACCATCTCGCTTTTCAAAAGTATTATTATGAAGAGAAACGTTTAATTAAAAACAGTAGCGGTTTAATTCAGTACTCTTTTGTTGGTTTATCAGAAAAAGAACTATTAGAAAGAAATATTCCTTATGAAAAAAGAGTAATTACTTTTGATCCGAGTCTTTATGATTTATATTTCTTTAAAATATTAATCCATAAGACGACGAGAGAAATTTTAAGGTTATTAGTAATTAGCAAGGATTCTAATAAAGATATTAATGAAATTATTCAAATGTTAAAAAGTGAAGTCGATTTCGCTTATAACAATAAAAACAATTTATTTAGCGATACTTTTCAAATTAATCGTCTCCTTAAAAAAGAGTTTGTTAGTATTGATAATGAGTTGATTGAAAATAAACATCAAGTTTATTATCAACCTAAAGTAAAAGCGAAAACCCATGAGGTGATCGGTGCGGAGTTGCTATCGCGGTTTAAAATCGATGGAAGAATAGTGAATCCTCTCCCTTTTATTAATAGCTTTGAAAAACACCATACTATCATTAATTTAGATTTAAAGATGTTAACTTCCGCAGCTAGTTTTTTAAAAGACTTGCTTGCTGGAGGTGTTGTCAGCGATCAGTTTAAGTTTTCGGTCAATTTTTCACCGCTAACTCTAAATATTATTAAACCAAATAAGTTAGCGGAGATTGTCAAAAAGTTTTCTCTTTTACCTAACCGATTTATTATTGAATTAACAGAAAGAAGTATTAGCGATAAAGCAATTAATTTTCAACATTTAAAAGCGTTAAAAGCGGAAGGTTTTCATTTAAGTATGGATGATTTTTCTGTCGGTCATTCTAGCCTAGAATTATTAAATAAAATAAACTTTAGTGAAGTTAAATTAGACATTAGCTTACTTCCTAAAGGTCGTGAAGAAAAAGATGAGATTGCGATTTTTGATAATTTAGCGAAGATTGTCGCGACTAAAAACAAAAAAGCGGTCGCTGAAGGGGTAGAAACTAAAATTCAAGCTGATTTTTTAGATGAAAGAAATTTAGATGCATATCAAGGTTATTACTTTTCTAAACCGCTTAGTAAAATAGATTTTATTTTATATTTAAAAAATAAAAACGGCAATTAGTTTTTAAAAAACTATTAAAATCATTAATAAAAATACTTCCAAAAGATAACTAAAGGAAGTATTTTTTTAAATATTTTATTGATAGATGTACTTTTAATTAACTTTAATAGTCTCTAGTACAGGTTTGAAGCGAATTGTTTCTTTAATTTCCTTGTTAATTAAATCATAACTAATTAATGCTTGATTAGAGAATGTATAAATGATTTCAAAGGGGTTTTCGCCGCTTTCGCTTAAATAGACGCCTCTTTCAACTGGAAACTGATAGTCGCTTAATGGATGGTTAATAATAAGGGGCGCTTTAATGATATCTTCACTCTCGAAGTCGATAGAAAAGATTAAATAGCTGCTCTTTAATTTGTCGCTACCATAACTATTAAGAGGAAAGGCGATGATGCCGTGCTGAGGGGAAATTAAAAAAGCTTTGGGGTTATAACTAGCTTCTGAATAACTATAATAAAAGTGATCGTTTTCATCTTGATAAGGCAGTTTATAACTCGCTTCAATCCCTGTAGTATCATCGGCAGCTAAAAGTTCCATACCATTTATGACGCCATTTTCATCGGCGCTAAAGCCAAAACCGACTACTTGGCTTCCAGATTCGTTCCAAATATGTAAGTAAGTACTATATCCTGGCCTTTCGACGGCGCTAACAATAGTAGGATTAAAAGGATCAGAAAGGTCAACTAAATAACGAGGGTCAATCCGTTCAAAAGTAACGACGTAACAGCTATCTTGATGAAAATCGACACTATAAACGTTTTCATTTGGTTTTCCTAAGCCTTCATTAATTTCGCCAACCGTTATTAAATTGTCGGTTTCTTTTTCCTCTTTTAACACATATAAACGGTTTTTAATAGGGTTATAAGAGGTCGTTACGAGGCGGAGATAACCGTTATCTTCATCCATCCAATATTGGTTATTAAGAAAACCATTAACCAAACCAGCGGCTAGATAAGTTAACTGGGCCTCAGTCGTATCGATTTTAAATTTAAGAATTTGCGTTCTTTCACGGCCAACACCTAAAAAGCGCTCATCGTTATCATAATCATAAAAACTATAACTAGTATATAAATGGTCTTCGTTAGCGTAAATATGATTGACCCCACTTAAAATAGCGGTCGTTGTTTTTTTAAATGTTTTTAAATCAAGAGATAAAAAAATTGTCATCTCAGAAGAGGGGAGTTCTGGAAAATAATAAATATCATCATAATCGAGGTAAGAAGTTCTTTCTTCACCGTCATCAGTTTTTTCAATGAAGGTAGGTCTTAATTCTCCCCCTTGAAAGTTTTTCCGGGCGACGATGAAAAGAGCATCATCTATTAAACGATAATCTAAGAAGTTGCTGTCGGTTGTCAGTTCATAAAGAAGCGATAAATCATTTTTATCATAAACAGAAATTACACCTTGATAAAATCTAAAAAAGGGCCAATAACGAATTAAACTGTTAGGCTCGTGAAAGGTTTCTTGGTAACGGTAACCGATGACGATTAAGTAATCTGCAGTTAAATAAATGCTATCGCTATAAAGATCACCTAAATCAAGTTCACTCATTTCAGCTACCAAGCCGCCCACTCCAATTAAAAACACTTTAATAACATTTTCAGTTCTTAAAAGATAATAGATTTTATGACCATCGGTTTTAATAATATCGGCTTCTAAAATTCCATCAACTTGATTATTAGTATCGAAATGATCACGAGAAGAAGTTTTAGCATCAGCTTGAGGGAGTGAGACCGCTCCATCTAAAGCGAACTCTTGATAAATAAGATCATTGCGGTAAAAATTGTTTTGATCTTTTAATAAAACACTTAATGTTTCCGCAGTTTCCACACTTTTTAAATTTAATAGTTCTTTTTGGGGAGACATTAACTGGCAAGAAAAAAGCGTTGCTAACATTAAAACGCTGGCAGCTAAAGTAAAAAGGCGTTTCAAGTTAAGACCTTTCTGTTTCCCCTTTTTAAAAGTAATAATAGTAACGATTGCAAAAGTAACTAAAGTTGTTAAAGCTAGTTTAATTAAGATCATTTTTCCCATCCTTTCGCTCCTTAAACTGGTTGTGTTAAAAAACTTATTGTCTAAATTAATTTTACCATGAGAAGAGCTAATCTTACTAGCAAAAACTATTAAAAATAATAATTATGGTATCAAGTAGGCAAATTGGCTGAAAGTAATGATAATAAGTCTTATAATAAAAGTGGAGGTAATTATGAAAACATTACATAAAAATCCCATTACAGTGATGGGAAAAGAATTAGATATCGGTGCTAGTGCGCCAGATTTTACTTTAATAGATAATGACTTAAAAAAACGAGTCTTAAGCGATTTTAAAAAAGATTATCTTTTGTTAAGTATTGTTCCTTCTTTGGATACAGGGGTTTGCGATTTTCAAACTCGCAATATTAATGAAAAGTTAGCGGCTTTTAATAATGTTGACTTTGTTACTGTTTCTATGGATCTGCCTTTTGCTCAAAAAAGATGGTGTGGTTCTGCTGGTTTAAACGTTATTACTTTAAGCGATTATCAAAGTGGAGAGTTTGGACTTAACTATGGTGTTTTGATTAAAGAATTAAGATTGCTTGCCAGAGCTGTTTTAGTCTTTGATCAAAAAAGGAAGCTTGTTTATAAAGAATATTTAGAAGAGATGGGGAACCATCCTAATTATGATAAGTTAATGGAGTTTTTAACTAATTTATAATTAAGTTGTCTTAAAAATTAAAATGATTTCTTCGAGATTAGAAGAGGTCATTTTTTTTAATATTTAAATTAGTATCCTCTTTATTGTTTAAGCATGTTATAATTTAAGTGAAGGAAAAGGGTGTTAAGAGAATGAAAATAAAAAGAGAAAAATTGAGAAGTACCAGTAGTTATTTTTCGTTTCTTATCGGTCTAGTTGTGCTATTTTTTAGTGCTAATATTGAAACTGACGATAAGATTGGGATGACGATTAAAGTGCTCTTAATTATGGCGGGCTTACTGCTGGCGGTAATTGCAGCTTTAGCAATTTTTAATGAACGCTTTTTAAGAAATGAAAAGCTCAACAAAGTAATGATGATAACGCTCCTTTCTTATCAAAGTGTAATTCAAGTAGGGGCGCTAACGTTATTGGTTTTTGTTATGGTAACTCCCGAGTTAAAGTCACTTTCAATAATTATGATTGTAATGGAACTTATCTTATTAATTCCTTTCTCACTTTTAGTAATTTATTTTCTATTTAAAAGAGGTTCAAAAGATGCTGCTTTTATCAGTTCAAAAGAGACTAAAAGAGCTTCCAAAAAGATTCTCGCTCTTCATCAAGTAGAAGATGAAGACAACGATGAAAAACAATAAAGTAAAGTTGAGGATGTAAAAATGAAAAAGAGTGCTGCTGCTTATGTGGTTTTAATTTATTCGTTAGTGTTAGGTATTTTAATGTTTGTCAATGTTTTTAGTGAGGGTGATTCTTTTATTAAAGATAATGGACTTTTTAAGAATGAAGGTTCTTTAATAATAGGACCGCTTTTTGTTTTAGTGGCTATCATAGGAATTATTAGAGTAAAAGTTAAGGATGCTGGAAAAGGGATTATAATAGCTTTTTTTGTTTTTTATTGTCTCGCACAAATTGCGGTTTTGTTTTTTATAATTTTTGTAGCAAGATTGGTTTTTTTTGGAATATTTTTTATCATATTAGCCGCGGTATTAGAATTGCTTATCGCCGTTCCTTTTGCTTTTTCAATTGTTTATTTTGTAAAATCTAAAAGGGAAAATAAAGTGATCCCGCCAGAAAAATCTTTGGATGGCTTTCAATATTTTTATAAAAATGAAACTAACGAAGAAGAAAAGGATTAAAAAAGCGATGGTAAAAACTGTTACTTTAACAATTAAAAGAATGGGTAATGATGGTGAAGGGATTGCTTTTTATCAAAATAAACCAGTGTATATTTATTACGCTTTTTTAAATGAAGAAGTAAAAGTAGAGATAAGGAGAAACAAAAGAGGGGTTTATGAAGGCGTTTTAAAAGAGGTTATTACGCCATCTGAACACCGTATTCCTGTTAGTTGGCCTTATTACGAACTTAGCGGTAGTGTCAATTTAATGCATCTTAATTATTTAGAGGCGTTAAATTATAAAAGGTTTATTATTAAGAGATTACTAGAACGAAGAATTAAAGATAAAGTAGATTTAAGGAGAACTGTTCCTTCGGAAAAAACAAGTCATTATCGTAATAAAACAGAATTGCCATTAATTTATTTTGAAGGTAAAAATTATCCTGCTCATTATCAACGCGGCAGCAATCAAATTTTTAAAGTGGAAGAGTTAATTGTTGAAGAAGAAAGTATTATTAAGGCCGTTAAAGAAGTTACTGCTTTAATGGATAAATATCAAATTAATGCTTATAATTTTAAGACTAAAAGAGGTGCGATCGCTAGTTTATCGCTTAGAACTAATCAAAAAGAAGAACTACAAATTACCTTTTTAACAAAAGTTAAAATAGATTTAAAAGAATTAGTAAATGAACTTGTTGGTAATAATAAAAAGATTATTAGCGTTTATCAAAACTACGTTCCTAATTTTAAAACTAACCGCGATTTATATAGCGGCAAATTAGAACTAATTAAAGGAGAAAAATATTTACCAATTGTTTTAAGTGGCTATCAGTTTTATTTAACACCTTTTTCCTTTTTCCAACTGAACACTCTTCAAGCTAATAAGATTTATCAAACTATTGTAAAAGAAGGCAATTTTAAAAAAGATGATGTCGTTTTAGAAGCTTATAGTGGTGTAGGTGCGATTGCCAGTTTTGTCAGTCCTTATGTTAAAAAAGTGGTCGCTGTTGAAGAAGTTAAAGCGGCAGTTAATGATATGAATTATTCATTAAAGAAAAATAAGCTTAATAATGTTAAAACTATTACTGGTGATTTTAAGAAACTAATTAAATATTTAAAAACAAGCTTTGATAAAGTAATCTTTGATCCTCCTAGGGAAGGATTAACTAAAGTGGTACTTGATTATTTATTAAAGACATTACCAAAAGAGATAATTTATCTTTCTTGTAATCCACTTTCTTTAATTGATGATTTAAAACTCTTACAGGAAAAATATCAAATTAGATCAATGACACCATATGACTTTTTTCCTTTAACGAGCCAAGTGGAAAGCATTACATTTTTAAAATTAAAATAAAGTTTACCTTGGTTAATTAATAATATTTTTAAAATTTAAATTAAGGCTTCTTAAAAAGGGAAATCGTCTTTAAAGACAATAAACCGCTTTTTCTTTTTTCGAAAGAACTTGTTTTTTAAGGAAAAAAGGGTTACAATTAAAAATGGTTGGACATTTATAAAAAAAAAAATTAAAAAGGGAAAATTAATGAAAAAAAATATATTTGTTTTGACAAAAGATAAACGACTATTTGCTAAAATTGAGAAGTTACTTTCTTATCATAACTGTCTTTTAAAAGAAGAGTTAGTTGAGATTTTTTTAATTTTCGAAGCTCTTCCAGATAATTTTATTTTTATTGTTGACTTAAGAAATAAAGCTAATTATTATTACTTTGAAGAGATTAAAAAATTAAATTTATCTGGCAGTCGTTATATTTTTATTACTAAAGAAATATTTGAAGTGGAAGAAGGTTTTAATTTAGTTTTAGAAAAAGACTTATCCGAACAATTAGGGAGTTTAGTTGAGGAGACTTTTTTAGTGAAAAAAGAACTTCAAAAGCAAACGATATCATTAAGAGAAAAGATAGCGATTGTCGATGCCATCTACCGAAAGGGTAATATTGGCATTATTATTATTGACCGCGATCAAGAATTATTTCAAATGTTCAATCATGTTTTTACTGACTTTGTGAAAAGAAGTGAAGAAGAAATAATTAGCATTGGCTGGGAGGCAATTACTCACCCTGATGATATTAAAATTGAAAAAGATTACTATAATGATTTAGAGTTAGGAATATTTAAAAATTTCACTTGGGAAAAACGGTTTGTTTTACCAGATGGTAAGTTGGTGTGGGCGAATACGATGGCGACGGTTATTAGTAAAGGAGTCGATAACCATTACACACTAGTTATGCTTGTCGAAGATATTACTGAAAAAAAACGACTGCAACATCAATTTTATGAGAGTGAGAGAGAAAAAGCGATTTTGCTAACGAGTCTTCCTGGATTGGTTTTTAAGGCGCTTAATGATGAAAATTGGACGATGACTTATGTTAGTCATGGCTGTTTTAGCTTAACGGGCTATTTACCAAAGGATTTAATTAATAATGAAACAATTGCTTATGTTGATTTAATTTTGCCAGAATTTCAAGAATATGTTAGAGTTGCTTGGGAAAAGGCGATCCATGACAGAAAAGCACTTAATATTGAATATCAAATTATAACGAAAAATGGCGAAATTAGATGGGTAAGCGAATACGGAGAACCTTTTTTTGACTATAGTAGCGAATTGGTCTTTTTAGAAGGGATTATTATCGATATTACTAAACAAAAAGAAACTGAAAAAATCTTAAAGTATAAAACTCGATATGATGAAAACACTAATCTTTTAAATCGCACTATTTTGGAAAATGTTTTAAAACGTTTGATAGCGAAAAAGAGAAAAGGGCATGCCTTAGTAGTAATTAACATGCCAGAAATATACTCTTTAATATCGCGTTTTGGTTATGATTATATTTTAAATGTAATTAGAAAAATAGCTTCAGCTTTAAAAGCAGTTTCTTCCGCTAAGAAAGTGCTTTATTATGGTGGCGATCGCCGTTTTATCTTCCATATTAATGGCTATCAAAATCAAGAAGAGTTAATTTCTTTCTATAATAAAATATACAATAATATTATTAAAATATTGTTAGTGGAAAGAATAAATGCCGGGGTTGGAATAGTAGAGATTGATGATAATTATAATAATCCTGATGAAATTTTTAAAGATGCTTTATTAGCGACAGAAAAGGCGCTGGCGTCAGAAAGAATCTTAAATTTTGCTTTTTTTGATCAAAAAATAAAAGCTAAGATCGAAAGAGAAACTAAATTATTAAAAGAATTAAACAATTTCAAAAACATGGAAGAAAATCTCTTTTTAATGTTTCAACCCATTTTAAAGATGGATAATGAAGAAGTAGTAATGTTTGAAGCTTTGGCTCGTTTTAATAGTAAGGACTATAATCTGGTTTCACCTTTAGAGTTTATTCCGATTTTAGAAAAAAGCAAACTCATTATTCCTTATAGTTATAAAATAATAGAAATGGGGTTAGCTTTTATTAAGGAAGTTCATCAAGTAAAAGCTGATGTTTCATTATCGATAAACATCTCTTTTATCCATTTTATGGAAGAACATTTTATTATTAAATTACTTGATTTAATAAATGAGGCTAATGTTTCCCCAAAGCATATTGTTTTAGAATTGACAGAGTCGGTTTTTGAAGATAATATTATTCAAATAAATGAAAAGTTAGAAATTTTAAGGGATAAAGGCTTTAAAATCGCCATCGATGATTTTGGAACTGGCTTTTCCTCTTTAGCAAAATTAAGAAGTTTAAATAAGGATTATGTTAAACTTGATAAATCGTTTACAGATCAATTGCTTGATTTTGAGATTGAAGATTTAATCTCTCAAGATATTATTTCGATGTCAAAAAGATTAAAGACAAAGATTATCGCTGAAGGAGTCGAAAAGAAAGAACAGTTAGAAATCTTAAAAATGTTTAATTGCGATTATGCTCAAGGTTATCATTTCAGCAAACCACTATTAAAAGAAGAGGCGCTTTTATATTTTAAAAATAAAATTTAGCATTTATAAAGAAAATGTTATAGAACGTTTTAAAAACTAATTAAAATGATTAAGAAATTAATAGTGTTAAACAAAATACTTGCTGCTATTATAGAGTAAATATTTTCTTTTGCCTTGTAATAAATACAAGCAAAACATAATCCTATTAAAGAATGAGTAATAAAACTAATTAATAATTCAAGGCCGTGATTGTTAAGTGAAAGGATAGTTCCAAAAAGAAGGGAACTAAAAACAATCGCACCGAGATCGTTATCTATTATTTTGAAGATTGCTTTTCTAAAGATTAGTTCGAAAACAAAAGGCATAAAAAGCAATTTGCTAATGATGAAAAAAGGATTAAATGATTTTACTTGTTGAATATAGGTAATTTTAGAATAATCAATTATTGTACTAGCATTAAAAGCATTATTTACTAAAGCGGTTATATAATTTAAAAACAAGTGAACAGCAATAATAACAATGAATCCGATTAAAGTAGTTATTAATAATGATTTAAAAACTTTAGGAAGAGTAGAAAGGTCGTTCCAAAGAGTTTTTCTGTTAACGTATCCTAATACCATAACAGCTAAGAGGCTAATGAAAAAATCAACGAGAATAATAATTTTTTCGTTTAATATAATTGAAGAAGAAACACTGAAATCAAAATTATTAGTGGCTAAATTATAACTGCGAAGGAAATTCAAAAAATCATTATTGATAATTTTCAGATAATCATTGTTTTCGAAAATTGCATTAACTTCAGCCCTAGAAATTGTAGCACCATTTTCATAATCTAGTAAACCAGTCTTAAATATTATTAAATATTCACCATTACTCACATAGCCAATGCTTTTGGAAGATTTAATTTTATTTAAATCAGCATTATTACTAAAAGAAACCCCATCATTAAAAGATAAAAAATCTACTATTAAAGAACTTGCTGGTGTATAATCATGATATTTTGTAGCATAAACAGTGACACCAAAAGAAGCAAATCTAAAAACAACAAAAAAGATTACAAAAGCCATAAATAACGTAAAAAAGTAAGGTTTTTTGCTTTCCTCCCTGACATAATCAATGGATTTACCATCTAAAGTTGAAATTGAATAAATGGATAAGTTATCGCTATTCATCTAATCACCGATAATATTATACATGAAATAAAGGAAAATAGTGAAGTCAATTAATTTTGAAAAAATTGACAGTTTAAAATATTTAGTTATAATATTATTGAAACAATAATCGTAGTAGTTCGCTTTGGAGGTATAATGAATTCAAAACAAGTAATAAAAAAATATCAGAGTTTAGTAATAACTTTTTTTAGTATTATCGTTATCTTTATCGTTGCGATGATGATAGTAGCATTTAAAGTTGATGACAACGAGAAAATGACAATGATTAATTTGATATTAATGGTTGTATTATTAGTGATTAGTTTATTGTTTAGAACGGTTTTATTAGGTTATAAATATATGGCAGGAATAGCACGAGTAGTTTTAAAACAAGGGAAGCCAATTAATTTTTATAACAATCTAGATTCAATCGAATATAAGCTTATTCAAAAAGGGTATCAAAAATATGCTAATAATGAGAATTATCAAATTTTATATTATCAAGAAAATATTGTTAAAAAAAAGGTGTTTAGGACAAAAAGATTATACGTTGTAATTTTGATTAAAGATCAAACAATAGATTTTTATGATAAAAACTTACACGATGAAATTACTGCTTTACAAGAGTTGTTTCCTAAAAAGGAAAGAGCAAATCAGTATCTGTTTAACGCTTTTAAAAGTTTTAATAACATTTACCAAGAAGATATAAAAGCTCTCAGCGAGGTCGTTTCTTATGGAGCAGGTAAACAGTTTTTCACACAAATAAACATCGGTCTTAATAAAAGTGATAAAAAAGCGTATTTTCTTTACAGTGATGATTATTATCCTAGTACTTCATATAAAGACTGCGTGGAACTAATCAAAACAATAATATCTTGAAATCTTTCTTACTAAGTGATATAATAATTTTAGGAGAATTGTATGAAAAAATTTTTAGAAAAACATAGCACAAAAGTAAAGGTATTATTAATAATAGAAGCTTGTTTAATCCCTTTTGAAGTTACATTATTTTATCAAAGGCGTAATTTTGTAGATTTAGGAATATTAATTAGCGCAATATTATTAATCGCTTTTACCGCACCAATTTACAATATCATAAAAAAACAAAGTGATACTAAAAAAGGTATTGAATAAATTCTTTACTCATTAATTAAGTGTTATTAGTTTCGAGATTGTTTATTAAATTTGGAATAAATATTATTTTTTAAATTTACGATAGTTTTCTATAAATTCAGACTTAAAGGTGTTCGAGATAGCATGATTAGGCTAAAAAACGTTTACTAAACTGGAAAAAATGTAAGCGTTTACATATAAAAACGAGTCGCTTTTTTTAGTTTTTTTTGCTAGAATTACATTAATCATAAAGAAAAGGAGAGAGATAATTATGAAAAAAAAGATATTAGCGGTATTAATTTTGCTATTATCAATGACTATTTTTGTCGCTTGTAATGGTGACACCGATAGAGCACCAATTCTAGAAGGGGTTGGAAATATTGAACATCAAAAAAATGAACCATTTGATCCAATGGCGGGGGTTTCCGCAATTGATAAACGTGATGGTGACATCACTGATGAAATCGAAGTTACTGGTTTTGCTGCTTTAGACATCACTAAAGTAGGTACTTACGAAATCACTTATAAGGTAACTAATTCAAATGGCAAAACTAGAGAAGTAGTGAGAGTTGTTACCATTTTTGAGCCTAAAAAGCCACCAGTGTTTACAGGTGTTGGAAACGAAGTTGTAGCTAAAGGTACAACCTTCGATCCAAAAGAAGGCGTTGGAGCAAAAGATAAGGATAAAAACGACGTTGAAGTTGTTGTTGTTGGCGAGGTTAATGTGAATCAAGTAGGAAAATATGAACTTCTTTATTCTGCTACTGATGCTCAAAATGTAACAGGATATGCTACAAGACAAGTTCTTGTTGTTGAAGAAGCAGATATTGAGAAACTTGCTAATGGCACTTATAACTTTAAATTTGCTGATGCTGAAGTAAAACACACCTTTTTTGCAGCTGCTGAGAGATATTTGTTAGAAAATATGGTTGGCGGCATTCCTTACTATGTAGCTAACTCATTTACATTATTGGCTGAAAGAGTTGAACTTCCAGTTGATGTTTTCATTCCTTCCTACGGTTGGGGAACAAGACTTGCTAACATAACTAAAGATGATTCACAAGTTAAGGATGTTGAAGGAAATTATGGAGAAGCAGGAAAATATACTAATAGAACTTGGGATACAAGCACATTTGGTACTTTGAACTATTGGACATATGATGATTCAGTTTCTGCTGACTATTTAAACCCAATTACAGGTAGTTTCTATCGAGCAACATTGAATGAAGCTAAGAATGGTTGGGAATTTGTTCCTAGTTTAGCGAAAGAAGCTCCTGTAGCTATTGACGGAGAAGAAAAACAAGGTAAGATGGTTTCTAAAAAATGGCAAATTGAATTAAGAGATGATTTAGAATGGGCTTTTAATTCTGCTATAGACACAACTGGATTTCATACAAAAATTACTGCTGAAGATTTTTATTGGACTTATAGAGAAGCATTAAATCAAAGTTATTTTAGAGCTATTTCCGGTGGTGGAGATTTAGTTAAAGTAATTAAAGGAGCAGAAGATTATAATAGAGTTGCTGCAGAAATTTTTGGTGAGAAAGAATTAGGCTATGTCCCAAATTCAGTTGAACAAGCTGCTTTAGATGCTGAATGGGCAAAAGTTGGAATTAAGAAAATCGATGAATACACACTAGAATTTGAATTTAAAGAAGAATATTCAACTTTTGATGTTTATTATGGTGGTTCTTGGCCAGCAATTCATAAAGAATTATATGAAAAAGTTGGAACAAATTACAGTAAA
>DUQU01000006.1 GCA_012837645.1 Acholeplasmataceae bacterium
AACTCTAAGCTCTCTAAACCATCATTAATATATAAAGATCCTATTTTGCTAAAACTATCATTATTAATAGATCCGACCCGATAATAATAAGTTTCACCATATTCTAAATCTAACACTTCAGCTCTCCAAGCTCTATAGTTATCATAATAATCATAACTAACACCATCAACTGTAATCGCATTACTCCAATCAAGTGAACTAATGCTTTTTTCATCAACTTTCAATAAATATTGTAACTGAGAATTATTAATATTAGTTTTAGTTACCCAATTAAATCCTCTCGAATTTCCTTCTTCATTATATATAGTAACAGCCACTTTCTCATATAGTGATGAGCCAACATTACTATTCGCAGCAACTTTAAAAGTTGTTGATAAAAAGGCAACTAAAATAACTATTAAAAATGTTCGTAAAACACCTCACTTAATTGTTATAGTAAAGGCTCATAAATAATGAGCCTTTACATAACAATTTAACTATTTTTACTTTTTCAATTTGTGGTATTAGGTAAGTCTTCTGGGTTTTTAATAAACATAAAATTATCAAACTGTAGATTATACGATTTATAATCCCAATTATTATACCCTACTCCAAAATCTGTTACTTCGGTTGCGGTTATTCCCCAATCGGATAATTTTATATATAACCATACACCATCTTCGGAATCCTCTGGTAACATAATTTCTTTATCGCCTTTATTATCTCCCCAATACATCCAAACACCTATTTTATTTTTACTTGTTTTTCCTTTAAACCAAAATGCAAAGTATTCATAATCATCGCTTACATTACTATTGTCAAATCCTTTTGTTTTAAGAATATTCCACCCCTCTTTATAATCGCCACTTCCTGCAACTTGAAGCTCCACTCCTTGAGATTCTTCATACCCTTCATTAAATAGTAATTCTACTCTTTCTCCCGCTACTGGATTAGATGTATGAACAAAAGTGTATTTTCCTTGAACATCTAATGTTGTTTCATAGTTTTCAAAACTATCTATTAAAACATGGTCAAATTCAAATAATGGTTCTTCTGGATCGACATCTCCTTCTTGTTTTTCAGGTACTAATTTAAGTTGTCTTATTGTAATCGTATTGGAGGAATCAGCGTTTCTTAAAAAACCTTCCCAGCCAAAATGAATTTCCATTAAATACATACCTGATTTAGGCGCTTTAAAAATATATTCAAAAACTTGATATTCTTCTCCTAAAGCAATAAATCTTTTTTCACCAGTATTTTTATTATCAAATCCTTTTACTTTGTTGCCATCAGGGTCGGTGAAATATATTAACATATCACGCGCCTCTTCCGCTTTGGCCTCAAAAACAAACCGATAATAAGCATCCTTTGTTAATTCAATATTTACATATTTTAATTTTGCTGCACTTGCCCACCAAGCTGGTCCTGCATAAGTAAATTCTGCCAAACCATCTTCATAAACAACACTTGACTTAGGTTCACCATCATTACCTGCTGGTAATTCTAGGGCTAGTAAGTCAATTGCTTTGTCTTCACTAAATTCAAAATCAACAATTTCAATTGTAACCGTTACTTCAGTTTCATTTAAAGCTTCGTCTTTAACTTTATAAGTAATTTCAAAAGTGCCTAACTCTGTTATTACGCCATCAGTCATAAAGGCATCCAATCCAGTAATGTCATCCTCTGTAATTACGATTAAGCCATCAACATTATCAACAACCAATACATTAGTAGGATTAAAGGTTGAATTTAAAGTAATAACTAAATCTTCAACGTTTACTACTGGTCCTTCTTTATCATTAACAATAACTTCTATTTCAAGAGTATTTTCATTTAATGAAGAATCAAAAACCGTAAAGATGATCGGATATTCCCCTGCTTTATTTAAATTAAAATCGCCTTTATCGATCATCTCATCGGTAATAATAATCTCACCATCAACATTATCGGTTGCGGTAACATAAGTTTTAAAGTCAACAATTTCATCACTAAATTGATCAAATTCAACTTTGATGTCTGCGCTTTCTATAATTTCAGGCGCCTCTTCGTCTGCTTCTTCTAAAACTTTAACATTTAATGAATAAGTAGTGGTTGCTCCACCGCTATCAGTAACTGTATAAACAACAACATAATCTCCAGCCTTAGTAATATCAACAGCACTAGCATCTACCATTTCTTCAGTAACTACAATATTTCCATCCTCAACATCGTTAATAGTTACATATTCTTTAAAATCAGGTAAAGTTGAATCTTTAACAAAGGCAGTTGCTTTTCCTTTAACCGCAGAAATAACCGGTTCATTGTTTACATTTGTCAATAAATAATATTGGAAATTATCAATGTTAACAGGGTTATTTACTTCCGAGCTACTCCATGTGAATGTTCCTAATTGAATCTCAACTTTGATAACATCTCTTCCATCTTCTGACTTATCAGTAGGTACATAAAAAATGTAATAGATTGTTTGCCACTCTGAAGTAAGTTTATAAGAAGCTTTTATTTCGGGTAAAAAGTCTTCTATCCAAGGATCACCATTTAATGCAAGTCCGGAACGAATAACCATTTGACGATCTCTTTCTGCTTTAACATCAAACTTTAACATATACCAATTTTCTTTATGTAAAACGTTCGTGCTTAATCCTTTAATTTCGGGACTTGAAGCACTAGCCCATTGGGCATGTGAATCAACATAATGAACCATTACTCCATCTTCTACTTTAAATACCGGAACAACACCAGCACCTTCATTAAAACCCCATTGATCTCCTAATTCATCGCCATCAAAACCGGGATCTTTAATAAATCCTGTATCATAAACGGTCATTAAAGTTACATTACGAGTTTCAGTTGTTTCATTCCCAGCTTTATCACTTATTAAGTAGGTAATTTGATATTCGCCACCAACACTAAAATCAACTTCGCTTGTATCAACAATAATATTTTTAGTAATATTACCATCAACATCATCGCTAGCAGTAACGCCTCTTAAAGCGATAAAAGTAAGCGCGTCTTCATCATCAATAGGTCCAACAAGATCATAATCCGGAATAGTTAAAACTGGCGCAACATCATCTTTCGCTCCACCAAAAACGAGCTCTAAATCTTCAAATTCAATTTCTGCTTCATCTAAAAAAGTAAATGTTAACTTAGCATCTTCTAAAGGTTCTTCTAATCTAAAATAAATTAAATATTCTTCTAGACTAGTAGTAACATTTATTGGCTTATTAGCGGAAGTTGTTCCCTCTAAAGAAACAGTTACGGTGACATTTTTATCAGCCTTAGCTTTAACCGCTAATTTAGCAAAAGTAAAGGGGTGAATATCTTCATTAATTTCTCCACCACTAACACTTAAAAATTCTAATACTCCGTTCGCATTCGTGGAAACTTTATAACCGTCTAAAATAGCGTCAGTCACTTTCCAATCATCTGGATCTTGTGAAAGAACGTTAACTTCATCAAAAGTTACCGCACCTAAACTGACAGTAATTACTCTGTCATGACTAGTTTTATTACCAGAGTTATCTTCCACTTCATAATTAACGGTATAAGTTCCTACTGTCCATATGTCTACTTCACCTGTCGTTACAATTTCACTTGTTAAATTACCATCAACAGTATCATCAGCACTAACACCTTCTAAAATTGTAAATGTTGGATCACCAAGATAAATTGTTTTATTAGCGACTCCCGATAATATGGGCGCGTCCTCATCAACCAAAACAACCTTTATCTCGACCGTAACCATCGTTATATTGCCATAGGAGTCTGTGACAGTATAGGTAGCCTCATATGTACCAACAACATTAGGATTAACATTACCGGTATAAATGATATCCTCCGTTAGATCTCCATCTTCTTCATCTGTTGCGGTAATACCTTCTAAGGGTTTAAAAACATCACCCCTATTTATTGTTCGATCAACAGCACCATGAATAACTGGCTTTTGATCTTTCGTTACTGTCGGCACACATGCCACAAGTACGAATAAAAACACTAGCATCGTAATAAATAATAATCTCTTCTTCATTTTTCTCTCCTTTTCTTATTTTATTAACTTCCTGCTATTCCGGAACGATCAACACTTTCAATAAACCATTTTTGGGCGATAAAAAAGACAATCAAAAGCGGTAAGATTGAAAGCATGGTCCCAGCAAATTGAACACCTTGATTAAAAGTTTCGCTCGCTCCCTCTAAACCAACTGTTCCAGTCGGATAAAGTTCACGATAAACTCTGACAAAATCTCTTACAGCCATCGGCAAAGTTGTAAAACTAAAAGTTCCATCATTTTTTTGAAAATATTTTAATGGTAAACTAGTTTCGTTCCAATACCAAACAAATGAATAAAGCGAAGTAATTAAGAAAGCTGGCATACTCATTGGAATCGCAACATGCGTAAATATTTTAAAAGCATGCGCCCCATCCATTTCAGCGGCTTCCTTAAGCTCCTCTGGAATCATTTTAAAAAACTGATAAAAGATTAAAATAAATATTGTTTGTCTGATCCCAAATCCTAATAAGGCGGGATAGATATACGTTTTTAGTGAAGAAATTAAATTAAGTCTTCGATAAATTACATAGGTCGGTATTGACATTAAAATATTAGGAATTAAAAATATCGCCAATAAAACCACCATTAAAGTCTTTTTAAAGGGGAAATCGAAACTCGCAAACCCATAACCAATAAAAGCGGAACTAAAAACAACAAAGATAGTCGGAATAATACTAACTATAAATGAATCCTTTAAAGAACGCCAAAATTTTAAAGCATTAATCGCCCTTAAATAATTTTCAAAAGTAAAGTTTTTAGGAATCCAAATTGTTGTCGGATCGATTAAATCAACAAGCGGCATAAAACTCGTCACCGTCATTTGTAAAATTGGATATAAAAAGATAAAACTAATCCCAATAAATAATATGTATAAAACAATTTTAAAGATCAACCCGTCATTCCCGGTTCTACCCAATAATTTTCTTTTCGTAAACATCTTTTTCATTTAATCCTTCTCCTTTATTGATACCTTTTATTAGAGAGCTTAATTAACAAAGTATAAATACCAATTATTAAAAGTTCAATAACAAATAATATCCATGCAAGTGCTGTCGAGTATGGTCTTCCAAACCTTACATCAACTAAAGTATTTTCGATCAATACTACCAAGCGATTGTTTGATAAATTAGCATAAATTACTGCTGTATAAATAATATTAATAATCATCAAACTATGTAATCCTGGTAAAGTAATTTTCCAAAAACTATCCCATAAATTAGCACCATCAATACTAGCTGCTTCATAAACAGTTTTATCAGCTTTTTGAAGACCCGCCAAAAAGATTAAAGTTTGCACCCCCGATAACCATAAAATTAAAACAATTTTTTCAAAAGCTAAAGTTATTAGCGATGCCAATTGAGCCGGTAAATATTTATAAATGCCACTAGTAATCGCCCCACTTTCTACCGCCGGTGCTCTCAATAAATTATATTCACTAAAATAATAAAGCATGCTACCGCTAAGAAGTATGACAGGAATAAAGAAAATAACTCTAAATATTCCTTTTCCTTTAATATTTTGATTAATCATTAGTGCTAAAACTAATGCAAAAACCATTACCAAGGGAACAATTAATAAAATGTCTAAAAAGACGTCAAAAACCAACTCTACATGGTCTGGTTGTGTTTTAAAAAGACTAATAAAATGTTTAAATGTCCAACCTTTTACTTCAAAAGCAACACTATTTGTATTTAAATCAATCACATATTTCGCTTGATCGGCCAAACTAATTCTAATCGCTTGAATAAATGGTTGAAGACCAAAAATATATAAACCCACTAACCACGGTAAAACAAATAGTAAACCGATAACAGCCTTTCTTCTTTTAGCATTAAGTTTTAAAAACTGCTTATGCACAAAACTAATCCCTAAATACTTTAATATAAAACTAATAACTTTATCTTTTCTTGGCCTTATTTTATTTTCATAAAAAAGAGTTATTTTATTAAAAGTATTTTTAAAGAAGTTTCTTATCTTTTTCATGAATCCACCTCCACTAAAACTGCACTAAAAGGCGGAATTGTTACTGTCTTATAAGTTAATTCTTGATTGGAATAATTAACATATATTAGTTTTGTTTGATAAACAATCTCGCTTAATCCCTCTAAAACTACTTTATGATCCGAAATAACTTCATCATCAACGAGACTTAAAAAAGCACCAACTTTTTGATAAACATCATAAATAGTCTCTTTCCATAAATTATATTCCGTAGAAAACAAATACTCATAATTGGTATATCTTAAATGATGTCCCTCTTCTTTTGTTACTATGAAAGAAGGATTAATATTATATTCAATCATTTTTAAAACAGCATAATCTAAATTATCAGTATAATTTAGTGGTGCACTATATAAAGAAACACTTCCCGAAAGCAAAATAGAGATAAAAGGCACTGATTCACTAATATAAGCATATTCATTAGCACCAAAAGAAGCATTATAATACCTATCAATATAACTAAAAGTATAACTGGCAGGATTATTAAGTCCTAAACTATAATCAGCTAAATTATTTAATTGTTCTTTTATTTCTTTAATCATTTCTTCTCGATATACTAATTTTTTACCACTTCGATAAGAAAAGTTAATATTACCAACATAATCTAAATTAAGACTATTAATTTGATATTTTACATATTGTTTTTTGTTTTTAAGAATTCTCTTACTTATCCCGTCTACACTTAATAGTGACCCTTTATCTTGATACGATGCTTTAATATCATATTTAAACAGATCTAAAGTTGTTTTTTTAAGTAACCTTTCAAAACTTCCTGTTTGATTAACCAATAGCGGCAATGCTTCTAAGGAAAGATGAATACCTTCCAACCCTTTAACTCCATTAACCAATTTTTTAAAGTCTCTTCTACCACCTAATTTATGTGATAATTGGAACTTAAAGGGATTTTTACCGTAAGTTCCGTTTTTACTATAACTCTTATAGTTCGCGATTACATCGATATTATGATTAGACAAGTCCGTTAAAATACTTAAAGCATCCAAATAAGAAGTCAATTTAACTTTCTTCTCTCCAAATAAATAGGGTTTACTATCCTGACCAACTATTTCCAAATTCAAATTGTAATTTAAATTGTCCTTTATTTCTAAATTTAAATGCTCCTTATAAGTAAGTGCCATCCCTACATAACTTGCCTTATCGGCTTGCAAGAAAGTGTAGCGTGCTTGATAATCTGCTGGATAAGGTTCTTTATTAATTAAAGGAATTGTATTTATACTACCGCCAGATAATTTAATTAAAGAACTATCTCTAACCTTATAAACAAAGAAGGTCGTATTTAAATTAATTTGATTGTACATATAAGGATAACTATGCAACTCACTAGCACCATATCCTGAGTTAATTTCAGCCAAAAATGCCGCTTGATGATAACCATGGTTAATACCAAATATTGGCGTTGACAAGGGCTTTCCTTCTTTTAAATGCGGTTTAGTGGTTTCCTCTGTTTGGATTCCGAAATCACGACCATAGATACGTCTAATGTATGGTGAATTAAACACTTCATCCCGATATCTAATTAAGGCTCCCGAACCATCAGGAATAAAGGCATAACCGTTAATTTCATAATTATTACTGCCAAAGTAAGGAAATAAAATGATATCTTGAAGCTTATATTCTTTCGCCACTTTCATCGCCGCCGTCTTATACGGTATTTCAACTATTTCTTCTCTCGGAACTTCAAAATATAAACTGCCACCATCTAAATAAACAAGCACTTTAAAGGAAATTCCTAACTTTTTGAAATTGATGCTAGCATTAAGTTTATTATCTTTAACTTGATAGCTAACCTCTCCGCCACCATCGCTATTAGTTAAAGACATACGTGCTTCATTTAAAGAAGCACCATCAAAATAATCGATTGTGACGCCTGATTCAATAAAACTTTTAACCGTTTTAGTATAACCATTTTCTAAATACTTAGGATAAAAGCCAAACCAAATATAACCATTGTTTTTATCATAAATGGCAATATTAAAAATTTCTTCTTGTAAATATAGCACAAGTTCATCAGACTCTAAACTTTTAATGAAACCCATTTCTAGTAAATCACTTTCATCACTCTCAAAGTTTATTGGCGTAGTATCTTCTTTGCTCGTCAAAGTGATATTACTACTATTATTTATTAAGTTTATTTCTCTTAAAGCTCTTGAACCCTTTAAACTAGAAGTAATTATAAATATCACGCCAAGAGACAAAAATGCTATTAAAATAATTTTTACTTTACGCATGAATAATTACCTCCTTAATAATATTCCCAACAAATTCAACGACTTGCATCATCATCATATAAATCATTATAAAAACAATTAAAATAACAATCATCATTAAAATTGTCATAAGAAAATGATAAATAGTTTGCTTAACAGAAAAATTATGAGTATCCTTAACACTAAAAAACAACAAAGTAGCGCTCCAAGCAATCATAATAAAGAAAATAAATTGATAAATAAATACTTCATTTAAAGTTAAAACATTAGAAATAATAATTAATAATGGCATTATCACAACCACAGGCATCAATGCACCAATGGTATTAATAAACACCGCTTTTAATGTTCCTTCTCCTTCCATTAAAGATGAAACTAAATAATTAGCAAAGACGAAAGTAATTAGCGGCACTAACACTTTTAAAACTTCTTCGCTAAAAACAGCTCTTTCTAATATTACAGGCTTGAATAATTGTCCCGTTAATAATAAAAACAGTACATAGAGCATAATCATAATAAAACCATAAAAAATCCCGGTTTTTACTTTAACTCTCTTGTTTGCTTTCACTTCATAAAAAGCATCAAGCGGAGATTTTAAATAATAAAACATAAATTTCAACTCCTGAAAATATTGATTGCCTTTAATATTCGTTCCAAGATTACTATTAGCCAATTTTAAGAGCAATTTTTGCTTTTTAATAATTACAGCAACAACATATAAAAATACCATCGCAATAATAAACACTCCTGCATATTTTTGCAGCCAAATATTTCTAATTTCCCAAAAAGCTAACGAATACTCTTCATCGGCCTCAGCGATTTTAAACTTTTTTAAAGCATTTTTATAATCGCCTCTAATAAAATAAGATTTACCAATCCCTTTATGAGCCAAATCAAATAAGGCATTATACCTTAATACCTCTTCCCAAGTAGACTCACTTTCTACATATTTACCTTGATTATACAAATCTAGCGCCTGATGGACTGTGCTAGTAAAGTTGGTTGGTTCAAAAACATGATACTTATTACCCGAACCATCTAAAACATACACTTGATCTTTGGAGTTAGTCGCTATTGCTGAAGTAGTTTTAAATAAACCCAACCTATCTTCATCGCTCGGTCCTCCAAAAATGAAAAGTAAGTTTCCCTCATTGTCATATTCATAAATAAACCCTGATCTCGTAACTGCATAAATGTTTCCCACGCTACCACTAGTAACACTCGTAAAATCACTAGCGGAATACATCTTTTTAGAAAAGAAATTAATACCGCCGTTGTTAACTTTTTTAAGAGTGTTACCTCTTTGATTTTCATCAACATTAGTTTGCGTAATTGTATAAACATAACCACTATCATTTAAAAAAACGTTATATGCTGAAGGTGGTATCTTCTTTTTTAGTAGAGCTTTTTCATTATTACCATAAAAAAACTGCACTAAGTAATCTCTTAAAGTTCCTTTGACATTATTGGGAGCGAAAAACCCTAAAAACCTGTTTTTTTCATTAATCATTAAAATTCCATTGTAAGAACCTTCAGAAACGACATACATCGTCTTGTTTTGATCCACCGCTATTTTACTAGGACGGTAAATAAAATTATTAATTTCTAAAACCGGACTTTTAGGCCTTGCAAACTCATTTATTAAAGTTGCCGACTTTAACTCCTTGTTAAACTCAACAATAAAAACTCGCCCTGAACCTTGGTCATCACTAGCACCATAATCAGCAATAAAAATCAATTCATCTCTTACAAAAACACCGGTTGGCTTCATCAAATAATCTTCACCAAAACTTAAAACAAATTCATTTTTATCATCGAGAATAACTATCTTTTTATTTCCTGTATCTGCAATATATAAATAATCGTTTTTATCAATATGCATATCTTTGGGATTATTAAATCTCTCTTCTGAATAATTAGCAACTTGATAAAGGGGTAAATAAGCATCTTGAGTAATTACTGGGTTGCCAAAACGATCTAAAGAGTGCGTTAGCGACGATGATTCTGCTTTAATATTAACTTGTAGAAAGAGCATCATTATAAAAATGAGCATTAAAATTAACTTTTTCATCATTTCAACCCCGAATGAGCCATCGTATTCATGACATTTCTTTGCAAGATAATAAATAATACAATATTAGGTAAGAAAATAATTAAACTCGCTGCAGCAGAAATACCTTGAGCAGCAATCGAACTTGTACCTAAGGTTAAAGAACCAAAATAATAAGGCAAAGTTTTCAGCGCTTCATCATTAATAAACAACTGCGATGTTTCAGTATTATTCCAAGCGCTTTGAAACGCTAAAATCGCAATCGTCGCCAGTGCTGGCTTAACGAGAGGTAAAATAACTCTAAAATAAATTTGGAGTTTATTAGCTCCATCAATTTTGGCCGCGTCATATAATTCTCTTGGAATTTGATCCATAAATTGTTTCAATAAGAAAACCCCTACTGGAATTGCTATTAAAGGAATAATGTGAGCGAAAAAGGAGTTAATGATTCCTAATCTACTCATAACTATATATCTTGGAACAGCTACCGCAACTGCAACAAACATAATTGCAATTTGATTGGCCCCAAAAATTACTTTTTTGCCTTTAAATTCTAAAAACGAAAAAGCAAAAGCTGCCAATGAGCCAAACAACAAACTAAATAAGATTACCAATATCGCTACTAATATGCTATTAAATAAATATCTACTAAAAGGAACACCAGTTTGACTAGTAGCCTTAATTAATTGTTTAAAATTATCTAAAGTAAGTCGAGAAGGAAAAAATTTAGGAGGGTATGCATAAAGTTCGTCTAAAGGCTTAAACGCATGAGAGATAATAAAAACAATCGGCAACATCATCACTAGCAATATTGGCAATAATATTAAATAAAATTTAATTTGACTTTTGTGAAATCTTTCAGGATTAATCATTTGTCCTAAGTATTTGGCTCTACGTTTTGGAAGTCTCAATTTCATTCATTATCACCTCCAAATAATCTTTTAGCTATTCTACTAAATAGTAAAACCATCAATACTAATACTACAGAAAGGGCACTAGCATAACCCATTTCATACCTGCCAAAACCAAAATCGTTCATGTGATCAACAATTAACCACCCAGCTAATTGCGGAGGTGGAGTAGATAACGTTAAAGCCGCTGCAATGCCAGAAGCATTAAAGGTACTTACAATAGCCATTACCATTCCAAATAACATTTGCGGTTTCATCGAAGGAATTGTAATATAAAAAATCTCTTGCCATCTGTTTTTAAGTCCGTCAATATAAGCAGCTTCATAAATTTCTTTATTAATATTTAGAATTCCTGATAACATCGCTAGAAAGCCAATACCCATACTAGACCATAAGCCAACAAAAAGCATAATTAAGGTTATTGTTTTCGGGTCTTGAAGCCACTGAACTGGAGCGTTAATAACTCCCATATTTAATAATAAATTATTTAAATAGCCTCTATTATCACCAGCAAATACAACCCGCCAAACGACAGTCATTAAAACGCCACTAGTCAATGCTGGAGAATAAATTATGATTGCCGCAACCGTTCGAGAACGATGAGGAATTTGCGCTAAAATCCAGGCCAAAATAAACGATAACAAATACCCTCCCGGACCAACTATTAAAGCGTACTTAATTGTTGTTGGTAAGGCAAATTGCATAAAATCAGTATCTTGTGTGAGTAAATTAATATAATTTCTTAAACCAATAAAATGAGGAAAATTAATTGTATCGTAATAAGTGAAAGATAACATTACTGAAATCAAAATTAATAAAATCACAAAAGTAAAGAAAAAGATTACATATGGTAAAACAAAAAACCCTGAAGTGTTAATCGATTTTTTTAATCCAGTTTTCGATATTATCGTTTCTGGGGACTTTATACTCACGAATTACCTCACCTCCTTTTAAATAACCGAACTCTTCAAACTTTCTTCTAAGCTCTCTATTTATTCTTGGAATTGATTGATCGATTGCTTCTCTTGGATTGATATGGTCGATTACTATTTTATTCCAAATATTTGTTAATTCTCTTTCCACGATATATGAACCAGGGGTTACTGCTGGTATTCTCGCCCATTTTGCTTGAATTAAAGCCTGTTCTTTAACTTCAACATCCCAAATAGACTCTTCTAACGTTTTTAAATTAGCAGGCAAATATAAATATCTTTCTCCTAATATCATTTTCACATTTTGTAAATAAGCCAATTGAGTTGCTTTTTTATTCCACCATTTAATCAATTGAAATCCTTCTTTTTGCATCTCTGATGCTTTAAACAAAATGCTCGCTTTACCGTACGTTGGTGCCCATCTTGCTACTTCAGCTAAATTTTCATCATACATCCCAATAAGCGGTAAAATATCCCATTGCCCTTTAAGTTCGGGTGCTGCATATTTTAATTGTAAATAAAAATCGGCTGTTGCTATTCCTAGAGGCAGGGAACCGCTTCTAAAATGTTCAAAAAATGAAGGCACTTGTTCTGGTAAATCATAGACATTAAAAATATCGGTCATAAATTTAATAGCCTCAATATTTATTTCTTCATCAAAAGTAGTAGAAAATCCATTTTCTTGATATATTTCTCCTCCCATTTGATAAATAATAGGACTAGTCAAACCAAATCCTTTGTAAGCCCCTTCTCCTCCCAAAGGATGATAAAAATTCATTTGATAACTTTGTAAAATTGGCAAAATATTAATTACATCATCCCAAGTATCTGGCGGAGTAATACCCAAAAATTCTAAAATATCTGTCCGATAATAAAGTAAGTATGTACTCTGTGTTTCTGGAATACCATAAACCCCATCCTCAAAAACCATTGGTGTAAAATTATTAGGATGAATATCTTCTACCACCTCATCAAAGTCAGAAAAACTCTTTAAATCGACTAACATCCCTCTTAGTGCGTATTGAAACGGATCCCATGAATCAATACTTAAAACAACATCTGGATTAGTTTTAGTTGCGTTGTTTAAAATGATTTTTTGATTACTTGGTAAAACATTTAATTTCACTTTTATTCCCGTTTCTTTAGTAAATTCATCATCAATCATATTTTGCATAATATCTAAATATAAACTACTTTTGCCTACCCAAACATTTAAAGTATTCTTTTCTTTGCTCGATGAAAGTTTATATCTTTCATCAATAAAGGAATAGAAAAAAGATTTAATTGAAAACCATATCCTTTCAAAAAAATTTCCATTTGCCTTTGGCAATTTTATATTGGATCCATGAAAATAAATATTTTCGATATCTATCGTTTGTCCACTAATATCATTAATAGCGACACCTATTAGTTGATAAGCCGAACCGCTGCCTTGATTAAACTCCGCTAATTTGTTTGGGATTTTATTTGGATTCTTAGCTAATCTTTTTAATTGTTTACTGGCAATTAAAAGTGGTGTAGCATTCGTTGCTTTTTTATATTTAGGAGTTAAATTATTAATTAAATCATAAACGTCTTCTAGTCTTTCCGCTAGCGAAATTAACTCTTCTTTAATATTAGGAAGATATTTTAAAATATCCCAATCAATTAAAGCATCTTCCGACCTTCCTGTAATACTACTCACCGCTAGTCCTAAGCTATTGATTCTATCCATTATACGGTAAAGTTCGTCGATGTGATTTGTTAAATTAACAACCGTGGTTTCTAAAGTTAATTTATGTTCACCTTTTTCTAGAAAAAATAAGAATTGACCGTTTTTATTATGAAGGGTTTCATATTCCCATTTTTTATTATAAGAAAATAAATAACCTGCCGCCTCACGAAACGGTATTTCATCGTCAATAAAAATGGATAATCCACTACTCATGCCAATTTTTGCTTGCTGAAGATATTTAAAACTCAACTGATAAAGTCCGCTTTCTTTAACTTCAAATAGATAACTGACTTTTGATCCTGATCTACTAATTGAATCACCTTCAAGTTTATTTAAAACATTTGTTTTATAGCTTGCTTTCTCCATTTGAGCGCCTTTATAGTAGCCTGACTTAATCTCGACATCATTTTTATCCTCAAAAAGGTAACCTTTAATAACGATTTGGTCGTTAATTATTTTTTCATTTTTGTGAATATTGTAATATTCTTGGTAAGTTAACGGCTGTTCTTCTTTGCTAAATGTCATTCCTTTTAAATAAAAATCATAATTATTAGCTTGAATTGTTATTTTATTAACACCACTATTTAATTTAAGCCATAGTGGCTCTTCATATCTTGCTTCAGGATCACTAATTAGTTGATAATATTCTCCTTTTTTTGCGGCGGTATAAGGTAACAATTCATTACCATAACGATTATATTTGTTTTCTTCTTCACGCTCAATAACATTCCAAACTATCGGCAAATTTAAGTTGTTAAGCTCATTATATAAAACTTCATCATTAACACTTAATTTAATTGTTGGTGCGGTAGTAAACTCTTCGTTAATTAAAAAATTAAGACTAAAATGATACAAGCCCTCTTCAGGAACTAAAACATTAAAAGATATTTCTTCTTTTTTCTTTATTAAAATGGCTTCTTTATTTTCATCATATAAACTATTATCGCTTAATATCTCGTTAGCTAAGACATTAATATCTTCTCCACTATATTTAGGATATTTATCGAGCCATGAATCTAATTTTCTTTGGTAAGTGTTTTCTCTAAATCTACCTAAATCAATGACCCAATCGCTTTCGTTAATCTCGCCTTTAATTCTTACATCAAAAAGGCTAATAGTAAAAAACATTAACATTGTCAGCATCATTAAGATAATTGATTTTTTCATTCATTTCACCTTCTTTAGAGTTGGATAGCAATAAAAGCTTTATCACTTAAAATGTTCACTTTAAAACTGACTTTTTCATTTAATACTTCCATCTTGAGCGTTTCTTCAACTTCTCCTGTAGTAGTGTTGTAAATTTCAATTAGACAATTACCATTATTAAAAGGAATTTCTACTAAAACATTTTTAATCTCATTAACTTTATTATTATATTTAAAGTCCTTATGATATAAATAGCCATAACTTCTATCATCTAGTAAATATCCTATTAATTTTATTTGGCTCGAAGAAATTTTGACTGTTTTTAAGGTTTGTAAAAGTTGATATTTTTCACTTACCATATTCATCTTTTTTACGAATTTACCAATCCCTTTAAATTGAAAGTATAAATCGCCAAAATGAACAAAACTATCCCACCACCAATTCATTCCACCGCCGGCGCCACCACCTAAAATAGCACCCCAGTGATTTTGTTTAATAGTGATTCCTTCCGGATCCTTTTGATAAGTTCCTTTTCCTGTACGCCAGTCTATCCCTATTTCAGAATGCAAAATTGGCTTTTTATACAATCCGTGTAACTCTTCAATAACTTTAACTAACTCACTATTAATATTTAAGTTAGTGTAATCATAACTATGAGGATTAGCATAATCAATACTCTTTAAATAAAACCCTTCACCTTTTAAATGCTTATACGACGTAGTCACTAAATGCCCGTAAATATCAATTTCTTTAATAAACTTAGTCATTTCATCATGCCACTCGACAACATTAAAACTATTAAAATTATCAGTCCAATCAACTTCATTCCATAATTCCCAGGCAGCTAAATTTTCTAAGTGACCATATCTCGCAACTAAATATATTAATTGTTGTTGGTAAATTTCTTTCGCCCTTGGGTTTGTAAAAAACTCTTCTGGAGATGATAAGATGCCGCCGTTTTCTTTATTCCATTTATTATGTTTCCATGCCGGATTTACTTTGGCACTAAATTGACCATGTTGTAGCAACGTTAACATGAAATAAAGGTTGTTTTTGATTGCCAGCTCAATTACTTGATCTAACTCATTAACATTATTCATTCTCGAGATAAAATTATCGAATTTTTCACCACTATGTAAAGCAAAACTTCGAGTATTAAGCCATATCCGGGTAAAATTAGCATTATTTTCTCTCATCTTACTAAACCAAACCCGATAATCATCTAATTTTCTTGTTGATGAGGTGTACCAAGCATTGTTTTGCCCCACCGGAATAAAAGTTTCTCCATTCTCAAAGATAAAATTCCGTTTATGTCTTTGTTCAACTTTTAAAACACCTTTACCTTGAGAAGTTTTATTTTCTTTTACATTAAATACTAATTGTTGTTCTTCAATTACTTTATTTTTAAAAGTAACTTTAAGATTAAGATGATATTCTCCAGTTTCTTTTGTTAAAAAGCGAATAAGAAACATTTCATTAGCAAAATCCTTTATTATCTCTTTTTGATAATATTCGTCTTGCTTTCTTAATTGCTTTTCTTCTTTTTGAAAATTCATTGCTAAATTATTGCTTTTGAAATAAAACGCATATACTTTTTTTATCGCTTTACTAGGAAATCTAAAATATCCTTCAATTTTAAATTCTTTAGTGTTAAATGGGTTAATTACAAGCTCTTGAAATTTATTATTTAAATGTAATTCCCATTCTATTTTTTCATTAGTTAAAAATATTTCCTTTTTATTAATAATGCTTTTAATTAAACCCATTTTCACACCCAATCTCGTTTAAAATCCTAACATATCCCTCATTGCTTCAATTGCATCTGCAAATGCCCTATCAGCATCAGCAACGATCGCATCCATTACACTCGCATAATCTGTTTCACCGCTAATAATATCGTAGAAGTATTCGTTTGTTGCGCTATTAACCGCATCCCAACCGATAACTTCTTTATTGGCCCAATAGGCTCCATTTCGTAATCCTTCTAAAAATTCAGGAGCGACAAAGCCATTAGCCACTTCACCATAAGGAATTGATTCCCATATTTTATTAACTCCTTGTGAGTCTAGCCCGTAATCTACAATTGGGTAAGGGAAATTATTTGCTTGTTGATATAATTCTTGTCCAGATTCTTCGTAAATTTCAAATCTGCTTAAGATTCCTTCCTCACCAAAACTCATCCATTTTAACAATTGATAAGCTGCGTCTTTATTGGCGCTTAATGCCGATACTCCAGAAATATCAGTATTTCCTCCGGTAACTAAGTTTGGCCCTGGATAAACATCCCAATTAAAATTCATCTCTTCAAAATGATCTTTTATTGACCAAGTTGCTTCACTCCAAATTGCTACTTTGCCACCATATGTCGGGATAAAATCTGGTCTTCCGTACCATTCTTCTAATTCTTCATCAGAAAAACCTGGCTTGTTATAGTTTTGATCAATAGATTCTCTCATTTGGTTAGCACCAGTTAACATTACCGGATCATCAAAGTTAAACTTTTCTCCATCAAATGAAAAAGAATACCAACTTTTACCAACTTCTGCATTTTGCTTAATTTTTAATACTTTAGGATATTCCCTTGTAAAATAATTTTCCGTAGTCATACCATAAATATGATTTGCTTGGTTAGTTGCCCCTTTAGCGATACTAATCATTTGTTCTACTGTCCAATCATACTTAGGTTTAGAAATGCTCGCTGCATCAAGTAAATCCAAATTAATAAACCAAGGTTTTGGGTAAATAAATGTTGGAATTGCAAATCTTCTACCTGCATAAACTCCTAAATCTTTAACTGACGGAAAAATAAAATTAGTGTCGGGATCATGTTCATAATAATCAGTAATATCAGCTAAAATATTAAAAGGTAAAAAAGACTCTAGTCTTCTAACTAAAAAAACATCTGGTAAATTGTTAGATTCTAGAAGCCCAAGAAAATTTTCATCCCACTCATAGTCTTCACCAACTACTTGCATTTCAACTGTTATATTTGGATATTTTTCCATAAATTTATCAATCATTACAACATCAATCGTAATCATTTCAGGATTTGTGTATTGCCAAGTTGCATATTTTAATGTAATTTCTTTTTCTTGCCAATCAGGAATACCATTACCATCTTTATCCCAAAACTCATCTGTTGCACTACCATTATCATCTTTTCCGTTTCCATTATTATCATCATTTCCTCCATTATCACAGGCACTAACAAATGCTAATGAAAACAACAAAACCAATACTGTTAAAAACTTTTTCATTTTTCTCTCTCCTTATTTTTTAAATTCATTCAATAAATCATCTAACTTACATGTGGCAACACATACAAATCTATCGGCGCCACCATAATAAACATAAAGCGTATTATTAACAATTACATTTCCTGTAGGAAATACGCAACCTGTATAGTATCCTTCTGTTTCATAAGGATATTCTGGTTCCATAATATAATTTTCTAATCTACCCAATATTTTTGTTGGATCTTTTAAGTCAAGCAATAATGCTCCAACTCGATACTGGTCATCTTTTTTGGAAACACCGTGATATAAAACTAACCAACCATCTCTAGTTCTTAAAGGAGGCGTGGAACCGCCAATTTTTTTCATCTCCCAGTCATACTTTGGTTTAATTAATAAAACATCATCTTTCCAGCTCATTAAGTCATCTGAATATGCTAGCCAAATAGAGGGAACATCAACTCCATATTTTTCTCCAACCCACTCTTTAGGGCGATGTAACATGACATATTTGCCATTTATTTTTTCGGGAAATAAAATAACGTCCCGATTGTCTAAATTATGCTCTGTAATTCTTCCTAACTTTTTAAATGTTTTTAAATCCTTACTAATAGCAATTCCAGTATTTGTTTTATTCCAATCAATTCCTTGCGGTAAATCATGACGAGGCCAACCGTGTTCATAACCTTGTCGTAACCAATACTTCCCAGGAGGAAAGGCTCTAAAAGCATAGGTAACGTAAAATAAGGAACCAAACTTAACAATTCTTGGATCTTCTACACAACCACTATCAAAAGAATTTGGGTCTGGAGATAATACTGGCTTATCGCTATACCTCGTAAAATTTATCCCATCTTTAGAAGTTGCTAAACCTAGATAAATCATGTGAGCATCATCATTTCCGGCAGCACGATAAAGTAAATAGAACGTGCCGTCTTCATACCAAGCACCTGGATTACAAACTGCTAATGATTCCCAATCATTTTTACTATTAGGTTTAATAATTGGATTTTCTTTTGCTTTAATCAGTTTCATTTTTTTATTTCTCCTTTAATATAAATGCTTTATCTTCTTTAAATGAAAAACTATAACTAAATTTATTATTTGAAATTATTACTTCAGTAGTTAAAAGTAGTTCACCGCTATCTGTATCATATATTTCTAAATCATATTTACCATTCATAAACGGTATTTCAACATTAACAGTCT
Organism: Acholeplasmataceae bacterium; assembly: GCA_012837645.1. Taxonomy (GTDB): domain Bacteria; phylum Bacillota_I; class Bacilli_A; order Acholeplasmatales; family UBA5453; genus DUQU01. The sequence goes on from DUQU01000006.1 coordinate 19,450, forward strand.
TTTCATTAATGTTAGTGTTTTTATGTGTCCACTTCTTATCATATAAATATCCATATATTCTATCGTCGACAATATAGCCTAAAATCTTAGTATTGTTGTTGTTGATTTTTACTCCAGAAAGCTTATGCAATAAATTATAATTTTCCCCAACCAAATCCATCTTTTTGGCAAATTCTCCAGCACCCTTAAAACGATAATACAAATCGAGCGGATGAACAAAACTATCCCACCACCAATTCATTGCACCCCCTAATGAGCCGCCCATTATTCCAGCCCATTGGTTTTGTTTTATCGAAACACCTGTGGGGTCGGCATTCCTATTTTCAGCACCATTTTGCCAACCGATTCCAATTTCTGATTGCAAAATAGGTTTTTGATATTTTGCGTACAAACTATCAATAATTGGAACAAGCTTTTCCATAACATTTACATTTGCATAACCGTAATCATGAGGATTTGCAAAATCAATGTTATCAGAACTATAAGCTGAACCAGTGTTCCCTTTATAACTGGTCGTAATTAAATGATCGTAAGCATCAACCTCTTTAATGACGTTTGTCATTTCATTATGCCAAGCAGTTACTGCAAGAGCATTATAATTATCCGTCCAATCAACTTCATTCCACAATTCCCAGATGACTTTATCACTATAACCCCACCTAGAAATAATATAAATCAATTGTTGTTTATAAGTTTCTTTAGCCTCAGCATTTGTGAAAAATTGATATGGTTTGGATAAGATTCCACCATTTCTAACATTCCACGGATTTTCAATCCACTGGGGATTTACAGAAGCACTAAATTGGCCATGGTTTATGAAAGTTAACATAAAATGAATATCAAACTCATCTGCTAAATTAAAGACTTTATCCAATCTAAGTGCCCTTGCTTGCCGACTATCAAAGTTATCATACGAATCTCCAAAATGTAAAGAGAAGTTCCAAACTCCCATCCATATCCTTGCAAAATTAGCATTATTTTCATGCATCTTACTAAACCAAACATCATAGTCAACAGATTGCCTAGTTGTTGAAGTATACCAGCCAGTATTTTGGCCGACAGCAATAAAGGTTTTCCCATTATCATATACTAAATTTCTTTTATGAGTTTGTTCCACTTTTAAAACACCTTGATACTCATTGCCACTATCAATTACATCAAATTCGTAATTTAATGTTTGGACAAGTTTATTTTTTAAGTAAATATTTATTTTTAAATCATGAAGACCAATTTCTTGAGTATTATACCTTAGTCTATAATGTGGGTTTCCAGTTGGTATAGCCCTTTCTAAACCTTGCGGCTCATCTGGATTTGTGCTTGCTTGGCCAGAAATACCATTAGGTGTCCCCTTCCAATTTGTGTCTAAAATTAATTCAAAATCTTGATACCAAAAAGCATGAATGTTTTTTGTCTCACTAGAGGGCGTTTTAAAAACTCCAATGATTTTAAATTGATTATAATCATATGGGTTTACATCCAAATCATGGAAATTATCGTTTTCATACAATTCAAATTCAATTTTATCATTCGTTTCACTTTTTGATAAAATTGTTATTCCATTAATATATTTAGTCGTCAAAACTGGTGGTTCATTATTACCATTGTCATCATTTTCATCAGGATTACAAGCTATTAACAAGCCGAGAATACCAACAATGATAATAAAACTAATCAGCCTTTTAAATTTATCTACCCAAGGAATCATCATCACCTACTTTTTCATTATTGTTTTTAGCAAACTCAACTAATAAATCGATTGTTGAGAAAGCTAAAGCAACGTAAGTATCTGCAGCACCATAATAAATAGCAACTTTACCTGTTTTTTCATCAACTAAAGTCGCACATGGAAAGATAACATTATTAACAAAACCTGTCGTTTCATACTCCTTCTCTGGAGTTAAAACATAATCTCTTGCCCGATATAAAACTTTTGAAGGTTCTTCTTTATCAAGAATTGCTACTCCCATACTATAAACATAACCATTGCATGTATTGGTAACCCCATGATATAAAACTAACCATCCATCATCAATCTCTATTGGTGCTGGGCCTCCACCTATTTTTAAGCTTTGCCACCAACCACTACCACCTTTAGTCATTACATGGCGGTGTTTACCCCAATAAGCCAAATCTTTACTTGCGGATAAGAAAATATCACCAAAAGGAGTGTGTCCGTTATCTGATACTCTCGATAACATTAAAAACTCATTATTAACCTTTCTAGGAAATAAAACTCCATTACGATTAAATGGTAAGAAAGGATTTTCTAATCTTGTAAATGTTTTAAAATCAGTTGTTTTAGCTAAACCTATGGTAGGGCCATAAAAGTTTGTACACCAAATAATGTAATAAACATCATCAACTAAAACTAACCTTGGATCATAAGCATAATAAGGATTCCATGGTTTACCACTTTCATCAATAAAATCAATTGGCTTATCAGCTATTTCCCAATTAATAGCGTCCTTGCTATAACCTAATCTCAAATGAGGTAAGATTGCAGTAGTTTCTGCTCTAAAAACTCCAATAAAGCCATCTTTATATTGAACAACAGCACTATTGAAAATCCTCGCAATCCCTTTTACTGGATTTCTCTTAATAATAGGATTACCACTATATCTCCAAACCACTTCACTTGACTCTTTAGGTCTATCTTCCCAAGGCATTCTAATGTCTTTTATCATTTATTATCCTCCAACAATTTTTTATTTTTATTTATTAATTTATTTCTTTGTTTTGTACTATCATGAGCCCGGTATACTTCTGTTGGGGTATTAAAAACATAATCTTCCAATTTTTCAATAGTTGTCGTAGCGACATGCATTCTTGTATCGCTAGAAGCATAATAAATGAAAACTTTATTACCATCGATACTCCAGCCATTAACAAACAAGACGTTTGAAACGTCACCGACGCGTTCTTTGCCTAATGGCGCCATAAAGTGCCCTGATGGCCGTGCAATCACTTTCGTTAAATCATTCAAGTCGGTTGCGAACATATATAAAACATACCGTAATCCTGCCGCTGTTTCTCTTACACCATGAACTAAATGCAGCCAACCTTTTGCTGTTTTAATCGGTGCGGGTCCTTGCCCGTTTTTATATTCATAAATGGTGTGATAATTTTTCCCAAAAACTAATCTCTCGTCTTCAATAACTGGATTTTTCATATCTTTTACATAACCAAAGAAAATCCCACCACCACTACCAACATCCATAAATTTATCTTGAGGTCTTGTATAAAAAGCATATTTCCCATTAACAAACTCTGGATGTAAAACCGCATTTCTTTGCTGCTCGGAATCTGTTTCTAAGTTGGGCAATCTTTCCCAATTAATTAAATCCTTTGTTTTAACCATCCCTATCCATGCTTTTGCTGAAGAAGTATCGTCAACTTTAGTATCTTTTCTTTCTGCACAATAAACACCATAAATATAACCATCTTCATGAGTCGTTAAGCGCATATCATATCTATTAACTTCTTCTTTGTCTTTATCTTCCCACTCTAATAATCTTAGAAACCGAAAATTATCTATCCCTGATTTGCTTTTAGCCAAAGCAAAAATAGATTTTCTATCTGCCCCTTCTAATCTAACAACCAAATAATGATAACCATCAAAGTAAATAGCTCCGCTATTAAAAGTGGTATTAACCATTAATCTTTCTAAAAAGTGAGGGTTAGTTTTAAGTGCTAAATCAAAGCGCCATTCCAATGGTACATGATTTCTTGTTACAACAGGATGTAGGTATCTTTCATAAATCCCATTATATAAGTCTTTGTTAATTTTGTTTTTCCTTTTAATCAACTTTTCTTGTTGTTTTTTTAGCTGATAATACTTTGGATGTATCATAGTTTAAATCCCCTTTTCAATAGTTCTATATATGCTCTTCCGTTATGATAAGATGCTTTCCATTTATCGACAATTCCATATTGATTTAAAGGATTACCTTGGTTATCTACACCCCAAAACCATTCACTGCCAGGCCTCTTATCGACTAAATACTTATTAATAAACTTATAGATACTTTTAACTGCTTTTAAATATTTTTTATCATTAGTTTTTTGATAATGATTATAAAATCCTACCATCGCTTCTACTTGTACCCACCATATTTTATTAAACTTATCATCACCATTAAGTTCTGTTATTAAACCTTTTTTTGTTAAAGCATTTTGATAAACACTTTCCGTAACTTTTAAAACAATTTCATCCAACTCTTTATCATCAATGTTTAACGTACTAATGGTCCTATCGATTAACCAACAAGCCTCAATATCATGACCATAAGAACCTTTTTTTTGAACAACTCTTTTATTTTCATCAAAATATAAATAAAAGGAGCCTTTTTTCTTGTTATAAAGTTTATTTTTAAAAACATTTACCATTTCAAGTATTCGCTTCCGTAATAATTCTTCTTTTTTCACTCTATATAAATTTGTGTAAGCTTCTAATAAATGTAATAAAGTGTTTGTTGTATAAGGAAAATTATCACCATTCATAGCAGTTAAAGAGCCATTTTCTCTATTCCATTCTCTATCAAATTGTTCATAATAACAACAAACTTTATTATAAGAATATTTCTCAATTAACAAAAAAGTTTGATAGGCTTCATCAATTGCATTTTCGTCATTAAAAACTCTCCCATACTCTGATAACCCATAAATAACAAAAGCATGTCCATAAATGTTTTTAAACATTAAAGCGGATTTTTTATCAAAGGTCACTTCCCAAAAATATCCACCATATTGATAATCATAAAAAGCTTCTTTAATAAACTTATAAGCATGATTAGCAGCTTTTTTTAAATCATCAAAATGAAAATATTCATACCAAAGAGAAAATGTGAAAAGATGCCTTGATTGACTAATTAATGATTTATTAGCTTCTTTTGTTAGTTTTAAATCATTACTTAAATAACCATAAAAACCTCCGTTTTCATCATCCTTAAGTTTTAACCAAAAAGGAATCATTAACTCTTTTAAATGCTCTTCAATTAAACTCATAAATTATTTCCTAACCTTATTTTAGTACTATCTCTAATAATCGTTTTTCCTTTAATGAATATTCTCCCGTATGTTAATTTAGGGTTCTTTATCTTTTTGACAATAATCTTTGAGGCTGTTTCTACCATTTGCTTAATATTATTATCTATTGTAGTAATTTGAGGTTCTGAGATTGTAGAAAAAATTGAGTTATCAAAACTAACTACCGAAACTTCTTCAGGAACTTTATAATTACCTTCTTTTAATTTTTTAATTAGCTTATAGGCTGTTTGATCACAATTTGCAACAAAAGCAGTAGGCATATTACTGGGTAAATTAAAATCTATTAATTTTCCTAAACCATCTCTGTCGCTGATAATATAATCATTATTTAGCGGCAAATGATTTTCTAATAGCGCTTTATAAAATCCCAAAAAACGATCTTGAATACTGGATGTTGAACTAATATTTCCAACAAAACCAATTCTCTCGTGTCCTTTTTCAATTAATAAGTGTGTAACTTCATAACTCGAAAAGAAGTTATCAATAACAATAGAATCTGCATTAGAAAAACTCACATAAAAATCCATATATAATAAAGGAATATCAATAGTTTCTAGCTTTTTTAAATAGTCTTCTTCTAGTTGTCCTAAAACGATTAAACCATCAACTTTTTGTTCGTTATACATGTTAGGTAAAATAAGCCTTTCCTCATCTTCGCTTAACAGTATTTCGATAATACCTGAATAGCCTTCTGTATTTAATCTTTTTACTATTTCACTAGAAATACTAAAATAATAAGATTCCTGGGATTCGACATATCTATTAGCAATTAAAATACCAATATTATAACTTTTCCTCGTCTTTAAACTTCGAGCCGCAATATTTACACGATATCCTAACTCTTCAGCTTTTTGTTTTATTTTTTCTCTTAGTTCATCCCCAACCCCATCTTTATCATTTAAAGCTTTCGAAACAGTAACAATACTAACATCAAAAATTTCAGCAATTTGCTTCATATTGACTTCGATTCTTTTTTTTGGCTCTCTTATATCCTTTTTACTCACTCAAACACCTCTTCATAGCGATAATTTAGTTAATCAATACTCCAGTTTTTTATTTCTGCAATTTTTGAAGATAACAATAGAGCAGCTTTTTCATGTGTTACTAATCCTGGATGGCTTCCCGCTCCCATCCCATCGCTTAAATTTGCTTTAGGTAACTGTAAAATATGAATATCAATTTCACTATAATCATCTTTAATTACTTGATAAACATCATTTGTAGCTTCGAAAATATTGGTTTCATTCATTAAACCATAAACAATTATAATGCTTGCATCTTTATTTAAATTATGAAGCTTAACAATAAAATCAACATAAGCATTAATAAAATTTTCTAATGCTTCCTGTCTTTCCGAGCTATTCGACAAAGTATTAATATATGACCAATCATTGGTTCCTAAATTGACAACATAAATATCAGGAACATAATTATTAAAGGACCACCTTATACTGCTTTCCACATCAACATAATCATATTTGTTAGGAATATTACTATTGCCGTGCCAAGGGCTTTTTTTAACTGCCCAACCAGAAGCTGAAAAAATGTTAATTTCAGCATCTAAATACTTAGCTGTCAAAGTTGCAAAACTTCTTAATCCATCTGAATTAGCTGTAGTTTTATCACCTACACCATTAGATATCAAGTTTCCATAACCGGCAGATGAAGATGCCGCAATAACTTCAATCTTTCTTTCTTTATAAGGCTCATTTTCAATAAAATAACCATCAGTTTCCAACGATTTTATTGATGTTTTAGAATCTGTTGATTCACTCCTTTTTAAGACTTTAATAGTATGAATATCTTCACTTAAACCATCAATAATTATTTCATTAATCCCGTTATCTAAAGCATGAGTTTCTCCTTTAGTTGGATCTTCTTCTCCATCAATAAAAACAACTACATAGGGCACTTTTTCAGAACTATTAATCCCTGTAACTAAATTCATAATTAGTTTTGTTCCAATAAACTTAACCTCAAAACCACTAGCAGTAAAATAAAAATATTGCTGTTTTTCTCTTTCATTATAAAAATATCTACCAAACATTTTTACTTTTGTATTGTCTGTTAATAAAATTCCTTCGATTAATGAAACTAGGCTATCATCTTCAACTTGATACATAATTTCCCCGCTAAACTCTGAATCTTTATAATTAGCTTTATTACTTATAGCTTGAATCTTTATTAAATAATTTCCAGGCTCGAAATTTAAACCCTTTAAATCTTGATTATTATCAACAAGATATTTCTTCACCTTTAAAGTTTCTTGATTTAAAACTTCAATCCGATAACCAGTTGCGTTATCAACTTCATTGAAAGAAACAATATCATCAACAACTTTAAAATTACCTGGAACTAAAAGTTCAATAGATTCTTCTTGAACGCATCCCACCAAAGCAATCACTAATATCAAACTCAAAGTTAAAACCATTTTTTTCATATTCCCACCTTATTTACTTTATCGTTTACTTAAATTATATAACAGCATTTATAGTTTGTCAAGAAAACGTTTACACATATTTGAAAAACAAATTTTCCAATTGAAAAAATACAATATTTGTTTTAATATTTTTAAACATATAATCTCTTTTTATCAATGTTATTTTAATATCTTTATTGTTTTTTAAAAAAACGATCTTCGTTAAATCTGTTTAATTTATGTCATCAACAGCAATTTTTTTAATACTTTTTTTATGCTATAATCAATAATTAGGTAAGCAATGATAACTAAATATAAATGAAAAGGAGGAACTAATATATATAAAAATTATATGTATTAGGACAATAAAATGAAAGTAATATTAATAAGACATGGAGAACCAAGATATGATGAAGTCTTAAAAAGAAATTATCGTGTCATTAGAAATGATTTAGGAAGATTAACAGCTCTTGGAGTTAAACAAGCAGAAACTGTTAGTCTTGATGAAAGGCTAAAGGGAGCTACTCTTATCGTCTCTTCGCCCTATACTCGTTCGCTTCAAACTGCAGCGATTATCTCGAGATTAACCAATATACCACTTACTGTCGAAAACGACCTTCATGAATGGATCCCTGATTATAATTTTTCTCACCCTGACATGGTTGATACTGCTTATCATGATTTTATGAAACATCGAGGGGTTAGTTACCCTGAAAAAAAAGTTGATTGGGAATCGCTTGAGTCTTTAGAAACGAGGACGAAAAACGCTATAAGGCCTTATTTGGAGCATGAAAAAATAATCGTTGTTTGCCACGGCATGGTAATGCGAGCCTTAGTCGATTTTGATTTACATGTTGATTATTGCGGAATTCAAGAAATCGAAATTTTTTAGCCTTTATTAAGATTAATATAATTAGAATAATAGATTTTAATAGTGGCCCTAAAGCAAAAAAATGTCTATCATGACATTTTTTTACTTAGTTATATTTAAATTACTATTTTAAACACCCGATTGGAACTACATAAACACCATCTTCCCTTTGATAACCAAATTCTGTTTTTGTTACCACCATCAAAAATGAGTACCGCTTCCTTTTTTGACATCTGCTTTGTTAACAAGAGCACGCAGATGATTTACTGCTTTGCCGACTTATATTGTGTACTTTGGTTTTGCTTATTAAATATTTTTTCCCCTCATATCTTATTAGTAAATTACATTTTTCTTAAGTTTCTTTTAATCTTAGCTGTTTAATTTCTAAATAGTTTTTATCTTCTATTTTTTGAATTTGTTGCAAAGCTAATCGATCTAATTCTTTTCGCGAATAATCTATTTTAAAATATTGATTAAAAAGCCAAAAATATAGTTCTGCTTTTAAACTCTCTTTATATTCATTAGATTTAGTTTCTCTAAGTTCTTCAACCGCCCAATTTGCTGTTGAAGCCGCTACTAACTTATAAAGCAATAATGGTTCTTTTTCTAACAAGTTATGTGCTTTTTTAAAAGACTTTGATATTTCTTTCATTGTTTTCTTTTCCTTTCGATATTTTTAATTATTTGTTTTAATATTGATTTTCCTATCCCTTTATTCATCATATTAGGATTAACTACAATCGGGTTTATGCCTAAATAATACTTTTCATTGTTAACGTAATAATGAAATACAACCACTCCAGCAATTGTTTGTTTATTTTTAAATACTTTAATAAATGATTTTATATTAGCCATCTCATAAGGATTATTTAAAATATATTTATAATGAAGAGAAATTGGTTCATTAAATAAAGCAAATTCATTAATTTGTTTAGCATTGTAGTATTTATCTTCTAAAATCCATTCATCGATTACTTTATGTTCTTTTGGATTATAATTTTCTACTAAATATTCCATAATGATATTTTATTCTTTTAATTTTTTCTAAATACTTTTTATCTTTCATAAATTAAAATTCCAGTCCTCTCTATACTTTTACTTATTTCGCTATTCTCTTTAACTGTTTTATTACTAAGAAGATCAACTTTATTATTTAAATTATTTCTTAAATCTTCTACAACACCAAAAAAATCAATTCCATCGATATCAGATACCATATATAGATCAATATCGCTTTCTTTATTAGCACTACCTTTTGCATATGATCCATATAAATATACTCTATCTATATTATAGTTAGAAACTACTTGTTTTACTTTTTCTTTAATTGTTAAAAATGATAACACTTGTTCTTCATTATTTTTTAACAATATTTTTTCATTAGTTAAACTAAGCGAGGCGTTAGTAATTAATTCTAAAATATAATTACTTGGTATTCTTACACCGTTTTCCCAATTTCTAATTGATTTAACTGGTATATTTAATAATTTTGAAAGTTCGACTTGTGTTATGTTCAAATTATTTCTGAGCTTTTGTAGTTCATTATTCACAACTATCCCTCCACCAAAATTATATACCCCATTGGGGCACTTGTCAACCTATAAAAACAAATAAACGCCTTAGGTAAGGCGTTTATCGCTATTTTGTTTGGTGACCCGTACGGGATTCGAACCCGTGAATGCTAGCGTGAAAGGCTAGTGAGTTAACCGTTTCTCCAACGGGCCAACTGGCGGAGTAGGAGGGATTTGAACCCTCGCACCGATTTTCACCGATCTATACCCTTAGCAGGGGCACCTCTTCAGCCTCTTGAGTACTACTCCAAATGAGCTATTATATATTATCTTATTAGTGTTAAGTTGTCAATATATAAGGCATTTTTTTGAATTTATTTTTCTTAATTATCTTGGCGGAATCATCGATAAAGACACTTTACCTTTAACCTTATCTACTCCGATAACCCAGACTTTTATAATGTCTCCTACTGAAACTATTTCATTAGGATCTTTAACAAATCTAGTCGCCATTTTAGAAATGTGAACTAAACCATCTTCTTTTAATCCACAATCGACGAAAGCACCAAATTGAACTACGTTTCTAACGGTACCTTCTAGTTGCATACCTTCTTGAAGGTCTTCAATGTTTAAGATGTCGCTTCTAAGTTGTGGGGCTGTAAACTCATCTCTTGGGTCTCTGAGAGGTTGGGCTAAAGCATCTAAAATATCATTAAAGGTATAATCATCTATCGTTACTGAACTTCTAATTTTATTACGGTCCATATATTCTATTAATAATCTTACTGATGGACTACCTACCATTTCTGGTGTTAAATTTGCTAGTTTAATTATTTCCAAAGCTACTTGATAACTTTCTGGGTGAATAGAAGTCATATCTAACTTTTCTTCCCCTCCCACAATTCTTAAAAATCCTGCAGCTTGTTCATAGGATTTAGGGCCCAGTCTTGGTACGGTTAAAAGCTCTTCTCTTGATTTAAAAGGTCCATGTTGATCACGATGCTTAACTAAGTTTTCACTAATTCTTTTATCTAATCCAGAAACATAACAAAGCAAAGCTTCAGAAGCAGTGTTAACGTTAACGCCAACTTGGTTAACAGCGTTAGTTACTACAAAATCTAAAGTTTCTGATAATTTATTTTGACTAACATCATGTTGGTATTGGCCAACGCCGATGCTTTTAGGATCTATTTTAACTAATTCTGATAGTGGGTCTTGAAGTCTTCTCGCAATCGAAACCGCACTTCTTTCTTCAACTGAATAATCAGGAAATTCTTTTCTAGCTAACTCACTAGCGCTATAAACTGACGCTCCAGCTTCATCAACGATAACATATTTAGTCGGAAGTTTATATTGTCTTAACATCTCTGAAACAAAACTTTCTGTTTCCCTAGAGGCGGTTCCATTTCCAATCGCGATAATATCAACATGATATTTTTTTATCGCTTGAACAACTAATCTTTGTGAAGCGGGAATTCTTTGTTCGGCGCCTTTTTCACCAACATACTTCTCATGGGGGAAAATAACGTCTTTAAATAAAACTGTTCCTTGCGGATTTACAATCGCAAACTTACATCCAGTTCTAAAGGCAGGGTCAATTCCCATTACTACTTGCTCTTTCATTGGTGGTTGTAATAACAAGTTTTTTAAATTAATGGCGAAAAGTTCAATCGCTTTATCTTCTGCTTTTTCTTTTAATTCACTTCTTACTTCTCTTTCAATAGAAGGATAAATTAATCTTCTTAAAGCATCCTTAATTGCATCTTCTATTATTTCGTTAACAAAGGAACTTTTTTTACCAATCATTTTTGTTTCTAAGTATTTGAGCATCTTTTCTCTATTAGCGTCTAAACTAACATTGATAACTTTTAAGTTTTCTGCTCTATTCATCGCTAAAATACGATGCGATGGAATACTTTTAATCGCTTCTTGATAATCATAGTAAGTTTCATAAAGACCTTTTTCATCGATGGTATCAGCTTCTTTTCTTTTTTTACCAACCATCATTCCATCGTTAGTCATTTCTAATCTTAATGCTTTTCTAAAGTCAGCATTATCACTAATCATTTCAGCGATAATATATTTAGCACCTGTGATTGCGTCCGCTGTCGTTTTAACATTTTCATTTAAATAGTTTTCAGCTTCTGTTTCTAAATCACCTTCAGTAGGAAGACTTAAAATCCATTTTGCTAAAGGTTCCAAACCAAACTTAATCGCTTCAGTTGCTTTTGTCTTTTTCTTTTCTTTAAAGGGACGGTATAAATCTTCTACTTCAACTAATTTAGTAGCGCTAATGATTTCCGCTCTTAATTCTTCCGTCATTAATTCTTTTTCTTCAATTAAACGAATGACGTCTTCTTTTCTTTTTTGTAAGTTGGCAGCGTAGCTCCATTCTTTATGAATCTCATTGATTTGTTCTTCATCAAGACCGCCTGTTATTTCTTTTCGATAACGAGCGATAAAAGGAATTGTGTTACCTTCTTCTAATAACGTTAATACCTTTATTACTTGTTCCTGTTTTACGCCTAAAGTTTTACTTACATCTATAATAATATTGTTATCCATAATCTGCCTCCTTAACATGGTAAAAGGGCTAATGCCCCTTTATTCTAACTCTCTTAATGCTATTTCAATATGGTTTTTATTGACATATTTTTCTTCAACCTTATCACCGATTATATAAATTAATACTGGTTTTAAAGGGAACTCTAAATCATCATATAATTCTTCAATTTCTGGGTTTTCTTGGTAGTTCATTACCAAGATAATGTTTTTATCATTTTCTTCTTGATATTTGAGGGCGATTTCAGTTATTTTTTCTTCCAATTCCTCACACCAAGGACATTCCTCATAATCGGGATTATAAACGAAAACGTAAAACTCTGTAGGAATTTTATCTAAATCCAATTCAGCTAAATCATCATCGCTTTCCTCATCTCCTAATAAAGCTTTATATTCTTTTAAGGAAATATGAATTAAGTCTTCGAATCTTTTTACTTCTGGTTCTTCTTGAGGTTTTTTATTAAGCACTACAATTAAAATAACGATGATAGCGACGATAAGAACACCAAAGCCAATTCCCACTAAGTATTGATTTCGCTTCTTTTTAGCCGCTGTTTTCTTATCTTGAACTATTCTAAAATTATCTTTTCGATCTCTTTGTGTCTTTTTTGCCATTTTACTTCTCCTTGCATCTAGTCTATTATACATAAAGAGCAATCTATATACAACTAAAAAATTATAACTCGCCTTTTTCTATTATGCCCTTTTTTAACTCTAAATAAATTTTCTCTAACTTTTTAAAACGGTGATTAATTCCGCTTTTACTAATTCTTTCTCCAGTCTTCTTTTCATAAGCTGTAGCCAGTTCTAATAATGATGCAGATTTATTTTCTTCTCTAAGTTCAATAATCTCTTGAGTTTTTTGGTCTAATAAATTAATATTTGAATGTTTTTTTAAAAAGTTAATTTGTTTTAATTGCTGATTAGAAGTTTCAATGATCTTTTTTTCATTAGCTATTTCAATATTGATAAGTCTATTAATATTGCTGCTAAAATCTCTTTGAATTCGCAAATCTTCAAATTTAAAAACAGCTTCATAAGCATTAATAACCTTTAAAAACTCAACAATCGCTTCCGCTTCTTTTAAATAGATTATTAAGCCTTTTCTTCTTGTTTGCAGTTTCGCATTTAAGTTAAAATAATTCATCAATCTTTGAATAAAAATAGCTTCAATTTTACTTTTAACATAAATTTCTAAATGATAACTTGGCTTAATAGGATTATTAATAGAGCCACTTGCTAAAAAAGCGCCTCTTAAATAAGCTTGTTTTTGAAGGTTGGTTTGGGTTATTAATTCATAATCACCAATATTTTCAATTATTAGAGAATGTTCATTAATAATCTTTTCAACCTTTGTTTTAACGATTACAACATGATTTTTCTTTTTTAAATTTTCATCTCTTTTAGAAATGATTTCCATTTCACTTTCGTAAAGGTCTTTTACTAAACTAAAAAACCTTCTAATAATCGCTAAATTATTCGATTGAAAGTCAAGGTAAGGTTGTTTGTTTTTAATAACTATTTCACTATTGATATGTAAAAGAGCTGATAATTCAGCTAATTTTTGATCTTCTTCACTATTTAATCTTGTTAATTCTTCTTTTACACTTCTTGCAAACGTCATTTTATTTCCAAGTTTCGATATATCTTAAAGCACTTAAAGCAGCGATCGCTCCATCGTTGGCCGCCGTAACAACTTGCCTTATTTGTTTTTCTCTAACATCGCCAGCTGCGTAAACACCCCTTAAGGTTGTTTCCATTTTATCATTGGTTTTGATGTAACCGTACTCATTTAAAATTGCTAAGTTTTTAAAATTAGTGGTAGATGGCTTTAAACCGACATATTCAAAGACTCCGTCAGCTTCTATTATTTGTTTTTCGCTCTTTTTAATTTCAATTTCTACCCCTAAAAAAGATTCATCTTCTTTTAATAAAAAAGCTGTTACGAGACTTTCATAATAAATCTTAACATTATCATGTTTTAATAAATTATCGATGGCTATTTGATCGGCAGTTAAAGTATCCAAGTTTTGAATTATTGTTATTTTATTAACGATTCCAGCTAAATAGCTCGCTTCTTCAACCGCGCTATTACCGCCACCAACAACGACAACGTCTTTACCTTGATATAAAGGCCCATCGCAAACAGCACACCAACTAATATTTTTACCACTTAATTTTTCTTCATTAGGTAATCCCAGCTTCCTAGGTATAGCTCCGGTCGCGATAATAATTGTTTTTGTTTTTAATGTTTGATCCAATAAAACAACTTCTTTAATTCTTCCGTCTTTTATTTCTTTAACCTCGTTAAAATAGTACTTAACACCTAAATTTAAGCCTTGATTAAACATTTCAATTCCTAAATCAGCGCCAGCTATTTTAAAAAACCCCGGATAATTCTCAACATGGCCCGTACTAACCAACTGCCCCCCTGGAGGGCCTGATTCAACAACCGCAACTTTAAGGTTCGCCCTTTTTGCGTAAATACCTGCCGTTAAGCCAGCTGGGCCAGCGCCAATAATAATTAAATCATACATTATGAAACCCACTTTCCTTTTTATCGTTTTTAGCTATTTTATTTTTTTATCTTCGTTTCGTTTTCTAAAACAAAATCATGATAATAAGGTAATTCTTTAATGAAAATCTTTTTTAGAATTAAAAAGAGAATGCCACCACCAACAAAAAGCACTAAAGAAAAGACAATATTTACTCTTAAACTGCCGATGTAAAGGGGATCTGTCCTAAATGGTTCAATTAACAATCCTCTTCCCAATCCATACCAAATTAAATAATAACCGATTATATCACCTAACTTTAATAGTTTCTTTCTTCTGATAATTAAAATTATTATTAAACCCGCTAAGTTCCATAATCCTTCATACAAGAAGGTAGGATGATGATAATCGGTAATGCCATCTTCTGTTAAATACATGTTTTCTAAAATAAATTTAGGAATAATATATTTTAAGGTTTGATAGGTGTTTTCTTTTATAGGGCCACCGTGAGCTTCTCTATTAAAAAAGTTACCCCATCTTCCTAAAACTTGGCCTATTAAAAATCCGGGGGCGACAATATCCATTAAGGCCCAAATGTTCATCTTCCTTAATCTCGTATAAATAATAATAAAGATAATCGTTATAATAATAGCCCCATGGATAGCAAGTCCACCTTGCCTAATATTAAAAACATCAGCAAAACTTTGATAGTTTTTATCAGGATCAAAAATAACATAATATAATCTAGCGCCAATAATAGCTAAAGGAACAGCAATTAAAATAGCATCGCTTAAATGATTAGTATTAATAGCTAGTTTAGATGCTTCTTTAAAGGCCAAAATCGCACCCATCACAATCCCTGAAATAATAAAAACTGCATACCAAGCAATTTGCAAATTACCGATTTCAATTGCATAACTACGATAAGGCGCCTTAAACTTAGTAAGAGCCATCGCTATTACTATTAAGACTAAAAACCATAAGATAAACCCTATTGTTATATAAATACTCTCATATTTTTTAAGATGCTCCTTAAGTTCTTTTATTTTCATCTTCTTCCTTCTTTCTTCTTACTTTATAAAAAAATACTCTCACATAATAATTAACAAAGAATCTTAGTATTAAAAATAATAACACAAATAATAAGAGTTGCCAAAAATGATTAAACCTCATCGCTTCTGGCAGTACCACAACTATTAGTGTAAACAACAACAAAACTAGTAAAATATCAACACTCCCCAGCGAATACATCTTATAAGTGGCTAAAAGCTTAGTAATTAAAGCTTTAATAATTATTTCCAAAAAAGTAAATAAAATGATCGCTAAAAAATAAACCCCATAACTGCTAATATGAGCGAAATTAGTTAATCCTTGAATGACAGAAAAAAGCGTAATATTAATAATTATTGTTAGTAAAATATGAAGACTAAAATTAGGATGCAGTCCATACATAAAAAAGAAATAAAACCTTTCCTTTTTAGCTTTTTCTTTTGCAATTAGCTTTTTTAATTCTTCTTTTAGTTTTTCTTCATCCTTATTGTTATTATCCTTCATCTTTATAACACCTTCTTTAAGTATTCTCCTGTATAAGAGTTTTTAACTTTCATGACTTCAAAAGGCGTTCCAGTAGCGACGATATAGCCGCCTTCTTTACCACCCTTAGGACCTAAATCGATAATATAATCAGCATTCTTAATAACATCTAAGTTATGTTCAATAATAATAACGGTCGCCCCTTCATCGACTATTTTATTTAAAACTTTTAATAGTCTTTTTACATCATCAGTATGTAACCCCGTTGTCGGTTCATCAAGGAGATAAAGCGTTTCTTTTGTGATTCTTTTATACAGTTCGCTCGCTAATTTAACTCTTTGGGCCTCTCCTCCTGATAAGGTTGGGGCTGATTGACCAAGTTCGATATAACCTAATCCCACATCAGCTAAAGTCTGTAAACGATTTTTAATTTTAGGAATGTTTTTAAAAAACTCTAACGCTTCTTCTACTCTCATTTTTAAAACATCACTAATCGTTTTATCTTTATATTTTACTAAGAGAGTTTCTCTATTATACCTTTTCCCCCCACAAACATCACACTTTACGTAAACATCTGGTAAAAAGTGCATGGTAATTCTTTTCACGCCATCACCACGGCAAGACTCACACCTTCCCCCTTTTACATTAAAGGAAAAGCGCGATTTTGTAAAGCCTCTTACTTTCGCTTCGTTAGTTTGAGCATACAATTCTCTAATATCATCGAAAACACCAGTATAAGTGGCGGGGTTACTTCGCGGCGTTCTTCCGATCGGAGTTTGTGAGATTTCAATTAACTTATTAATGTTTTCAACCCCAGAAAGAGAGTCGAATAAACCCGGTTCTTCTTTTGTCTTATAAAGCATTCTATAAAGACCTTTATATAAAACATCGTTAATTAAACTCGATTTACCGCTACCACTAACTCCTGTAATGACAATTAACTTTCCTAGAGGAAAACTAACATCTAAGTTTTTTAAATTATTTTGGCGGGCATTTTCAACCTTTAAAAACTTACCATTACCCTTTCTAATTTTATCAGGTATTGGGATTTTAAGTTCTTTGCGTAAATATTTAGCCGTTAAGGACTTTTTGTTTTTTAATACCTCTTCAACCGTACCTTTAGCGACAATATAGCCACCTTCATTACCCGCTCCAGGACCAATATCAACTAAATAATCAGCAGCCAACATCGTTTCTTCGTCATGCTCTACTACTACTAAAGTATTGCCTAAATCGCGCATCTTTTTTAAAGTGTTAATCAGCATCGCGTTATCTTTTTGATGAAGGCCAATCGAAGGTTCATCTAAAACATATAAAACACCACTTAAGCTCGAGCCTATTTGGGTCGCTAATCTTATTCTTTGCGCTTCTCCACCAGAAAGTGTTAAGGTTTCTCTCGCTAAAGTTAAATAGTCTAAGCCAACATCATTTAAAAATGTTAATCTTTCTCTTACTTCTCTTAAAATATTTTCACTAATTTCTGTTTCAGTTTTAGTGAGTTTAATATTTTCAAAATAAGCTACCAACTCACCAATCGACATTTCTGTTACTTCACTAATATCGCGTTTGTTTATTTTAACACTTAAAGCTTGTTCGTTAAGTCTTTTCCCGCCACATTTAGGACAAACCGATTCGACCATATAACTTTCAATCCAAGTTCTAATCCATTCTGAAGCAGTTTCCATATATCTTCTATCTAAGTTAGTAAGAACGCCTTCAAAAGGACGAAAAGATTGACGGATTCTACCGCTACTACTAATGGTTTTTATTTTAATCGGTTCTTTTCCACCATAAAAAATATTATCCAGTTTTTCTCTCTCAATATTTTTAAGCGGCTCATCTAAACTAATATTATAAAACTTACATACTTCCTTTAATTCTTGCCCCTGGATATTTTCTTCATCTTGATTTCTATAAGGAAGAATCCCACCTTCATTTATCGACTTTGAAAAATCGATTGCTAATCGTTCTGAAACATTTAACTTTTTTCCAATTCCATTACACTCATGGCAAGCTCCTAACGGCAAATTAAAAGAAAATAGTCGCGGTTCCAAATTAGGAATCATAAAATCACTATCCTTACAAGCATAGTGTTCAGAAAAATGAAGCATCTCTTTATTATCAACTAAAATATCTACAAACCCGCCACTTTTTAAACTGGCTAGTTCCACCGAATCATAAAGTCTTGACCTAACTTCATCTTTAATGACTAATCTATCAACAACCACTTCAATAGTATGAAATTTATTTTTATCTAAACTAATCGCTCCATCAAGGTCATCAATAACGCCATTTATCCTTACTCTCGAAAAGCCATCTTTTAATAAGCCTTCTAAAACCTTTTTATGACTCCCCTTCTTCTCTTTTATTAAAGGAGAAATAACCATTATTCGCGACCCTTCTTTTAATTCCATAATTTTATCGGTCATCTCTTCTATCGTTTGTTTAACTAGCGGTTCATTAGTCTCAGGACAATAAGGAACACCAATTTTCGCATATAAAAGTCTTAAATAATCATAAATCTCAGTGCTTGTTCCCACTGTTGACCGGGGATTTTTAGATGTGGTTTTTTGATCGATTGAAATTGCTGGAGATAAACCATCAATACGCTCAACATTAGGCTTCTCAAAAGAACCTAAAAATTGTCGCGCATAACTACTTAAACTTTCCACGTATCTTCTTTGACCTTCTTGATATAAAGTATCAAAAGCTAAACTGGATTTACCACTACCGGAAAGACCAGTCATGACGATAAACTTATTTTTAGGCAATTCTAAATCGATATTTTTTAAATTATTTTCTTTCGCACCTTTAATAAAAATAACATCTTTATTCATTATTAATCAACTCCAAAAACTCTTCTTCACTAAGAACTTTAACACCCAAACTATGAGCTCGTTCTAATTTAGACCCCGCATTTTCACCAGCAAGGAGATAATTAGTATTTTTGCTAACTGAACTAGATACTCTTCCACCTCTTGAAGTGATCATTTCCGTCATTTCTGTACGAGAATAATTAACTAATTTGCCCGTTAAAACAAATGTCGTATTAACAAACATATTACTAATAGTTTCCTTTTGATAACTTAGTTTAAGGCCTTCTTCTTCAAAAAACTCAATTAACTCTAAAGCATAATCTTCCTTAAAATAATTGATAACACTCGTCGCGATCGCTTCACCAATTTCAAAAACATTTAAAAGCTCTTCTTTTGTTACAGTTAAAAAAAGTCTTAACTCAGGAAAGTTTTCCACTAAAACTTGACTAATTTTACTACCAACATGACGAATACCTAAACCAAAAAGCAATTTGTCTAAAGAATTCTTTTTAGATGCTTCTATCGCGTTTAAAAGGTTGTCGACACTCTTTTCCCCCATGCGTTCAAGTTTTAAAAGTTCTTCTTTTTTGGTTTTCAAAAGATAAATATCTTTAATGTCCAATAATAACCCTTCTTGGTATAATCTTTTAACAACCATTTCTCCTAAAGAATCAATATTCATCGCCCCTCGGTGAGCAAAATGAATTATTTTATTAACTATTTGGCTAGGACAAATAGGATTAGGGCAATAATAATCAGCATCCTTTTCTTCTTTTACTAACGAGTGCCCACAAGAAGGACAGTTTTCAATCATTTTAAAAGGAGTAGTGTTTTTTCTTTTTTCTAAAACAGGTCTAACAACTTCAGGAATTATTTCTCCTGCTTTTCTAATAATAACAAAATCACCTATTTCAATATCTTTACCTAAAATATACTCCTCATTATGAAGAGTGGCCCTTCTTACTACCGAGCCACTAATCAAAACTTTATCTAATTCCGCAACCGGAGTAATAATGCCAGTTCTTCCAACTTGAAAAGTAATATCATTTAACTTAGTTTCCACCTCTTCGGGAGCGAACTTATAAGCAATTGCCCATTTGGGAAACTTTGCTGTATAGCCGATTTCCTGATATAAGTCTAACTCGTTCACTTTAATAACTACACCATCAATATCATAAGGAAGTTCTTTTTTTAAAGCTTCAAAAGAAGTGATTTCTTTTTGAACTTCTACAAGACTATTTTTAACCTTTGTATGAGGATTAATTTTTATTCCTAATTGTTTTAGAAATTCTAAAACTTCCTTTTGTGTCTTTAAACCAAATTGTTCTGCGTTTACTAATGTGTAAGCGAAAAAGTCTAACTTCCTTTCTGCAGCAATTTTAGAATCAAGTTGCCGGATAGCACCTGCCGCTGCATTACGGGGATTTTTAAAAGCCTCTTCGCCACCCTTTATCCGTTTTTCATTAAGGCGATTAAAAACCGCATAAGGCATAAAAGCTTCTCCTCTAACCTCTATTGATAGAGGTTCTCGTAAAGATAAAGGAATGGAATTAATTGTTTTTACATTTTCAGTCACGTCTTCGCCCACAAAACCATCACCTCTAGTAGAGGCAGTTACTAAAATTCCCTCTTGATAAATTAAGTTAATAGCTAAGCCGTCTATTTTTAATTCCATATCATAACTAACGTTAAAGCCCTCTTTTACGATGCGATTATGAAAGGCCTCGACTTCCGCTAAGTTAAAAGCATTATTTAAACTCATCATTGGGCTCGTATGGGTTACCTTTTCAAACTTATCTAAAATAACTCCACCAATCCTTTTGGTTGGTGAAGAGGCTGTTTTATACTCGGGGTATTGTTCTTCTAATTCAATTAATTCTCGCATCCACTGATCATAAACCTGATCAGAAACCGTCGGGTTATCGAGAGTGTAATATTCGTAATTAGCAGCTTCAATTTTCTTAATAAGTTGTTGGTATCTTTCCTTAGTTTTCATCATAATCACCAATAATTATTATACCATATCTTCAACTATATTCATCTTTCTTAACTTCGATAAAACACTCTTATTTTAGCTCTTTTAAAAACCGAGATTCTTTTTTAGTTTTCAATAAATAAAGATATAAATACCTTTTCGCTCTCGTCACAGCGACATAAAAAAGTCTTCTTTCTTCTTCAATATCAGCTTTTAAAAGCGGTAAAACTCCCTCATTGAGACCGATAATGAAAACAGCTTTAAATTCTAATCCTTTCGCTTCATGAATCGTAAGAAGATTAATATCAAAAAGATAATGTTTAAAAAAAGCTAGCTTAATTTCATTGGCAAGATAATGGCTACGATATAATACTGCTATTTCTTGGCATTTAACACCTTTTGTAAGTAAAAAACTTATTTCTTTTAAAAGCTCTTTAGCCTCTCCATTTTTATCTTTAAAAGCGCAAGTTTTTATAATCCCCAAACAGTCTTGATGAGCTAATAATAACTTTCGATAACGCCTTTTATTATAAGAAATTAAATTATTAGCCTTTTTTATAATCGTGGGCGCGGAACGATAATTAATTAAAAGTTGATAGTGAGTAGCCTTAAAATCACTACAAAACTTCGTAATTATTTTTTCACTCGCACCTCTAAAACCATAAATACTTTGATCAGGGTCACCAACAGCAAACAATTTGGTGTTTTGTTGTTTTAAATAACTAATTAAATGATATTGATTAATTGAGGTATCTTGAAACTCATCGATAAAAACCGCATCAAACAACCTCTTAACATGCTTCTTAAAAGAAGGTTCTTTTTTTATCCTTTTTAGCAATAACAATTCTAAATCATTAAAATCTATTCTATCAATTGTCTTTAAATAATCGTTATAATCTTTGACGGTTCTATTAATAATATTATTTCTTTTTAAAAGTTCAACCTTATGTAATTGTTCTTTAGAGTACCCTCCCAAAAGAAGTTCGTTTAGTGAGACAATCTGATAGTTTCGATCTTTTAAAAGCCGGTAACAGAGTCCATGAAATGTCGTTATTAAAACATTTTCTTGATGTTCCTTTATTCTTCTTTTTAATTCTTTGGTTGCCTTTTTAGTAAAAGTAATAACTAAAGCTTTTAATTCATTATTGTTTTTTAAAACTCTTTTTAAACGTTCAATTAAAACTGTTGTCTTCCCAGTTCCTGCTCCAGCAAGAAGAAAAATAACCTCTTCTTGAGCATTAATTACTTTCATTTGATCTTTATTCAACATTACTACCACCTAATTAATAATTAGTGGTAATTACTTATTTTACTTTAGTTAAAGCCGGATGATTATTAAGAAAGGTTTTAATTCCATGTTTTAAGTGAAAAGCCACCCTAATTTTATCATCTTCAACTTGAACGACGACACCATTACCATAACTTTCATGATTAATACGATCGCCTAACTTAAATTCCTCTTTATCCTTGGTTTTTACTTCAACAACCTCTTGAAAAACAGGCAGTTCTTCTTTTAATAAACCCGCTTCACTTAAAAATACCGAAGGCAGATTAGAACGAACCGTTCCAAAACGAAAACGTGATTTTGCCCAAGATACGATTAGTCTTTCCTGGGCTCTTGTAATAGCGACATAAAAAACTCTTCTTTCTTCTTCAAATTCTTTTTTTAACATCGCGCTACTATTAGGAAAAATCCCTTCTTCTAAACCAACAACGAAAACCACTTTATACTCCAATCCTTTAACTTGATGAATGCTCGCTAAAGTAATAGCTTCAACCAAAGTGGTTTTATCTAAATTAGTCTTTAAAGACATCTCATTTAAGACTTCTTCTAAAATTTCTAACTTAGGCAAACTATAATCTAAACTAGCTTCATAAAAAATTGCTTTTAATTCATAAACGTTTTCAAGACGATCCTTTGATTCAGCGCCTTCATTTTTTAACATTTGATAATAACCACTTTCATTACCAACGATATCAACAATATCGGTTAACTTTTCAACGGCATTTATTTTCTCTTTAATTGTAAAAATAATTTTCTTAAAACTTTCTAAAGCACTGAGCGTTTGCTTTGGTAAATTGATCGTATCAATGGCTTCAAAAAGTGAAATTTTATTTAAATTAGCAAAAACTTCTAACTTACCAATTGTAACTTGACCCAATTTTCTTCTGGGGATATTAACAACCCTCTTAAAAGAAATATTATCAGCAGGATTTATCGCTAGCCTTAAATAAGCCAAAATATCTTTAATCTCTTTTCTTTCAAAAAAAGAAACACCTCCATAAATCCGATAAGGGAGTTTTTCTTTTAAAAAAGATTCTTCAAAAACCCTGCTTAATGAATTAACACGATAAAGCACCGCTATCTCATTATAAAGATAACCATTTTCTAAAAAAATTTTAATCGCTTTACTAACAAAATAAGCTTCATCGCGATCAGATTCTCTAGTTTCATAAATAACCGGAAAACCTTCTCCTAAACTGCTTTTCAAGTTTTTTTCTGGACGATCTGTTGCATGACCTATTAACAAATTAGCAACCTCAAGAATTTTAGTTTTAGAGCGATAATTTTGATCTAAAACAATTAATTCAGGTGCGAAGTCGATAATAAATAAATCTAAATTATCATAATTAGCACCTCTAAAGCCATAAATAGATTGGTCGGGGTCACCAACAACAAAAACATTTTTTAAAGTCCCCCCTAAGAGTTTAATTAATTGATACTGAATTAAATTGGTATCTTGAAATTCATCGATAAGAAAATGGGTATATGCTTTATTATAATAATCTTTTAAAGACTCATTAGAAGAAAGCAACTTGATTGTTAAAACAATTAAGTCATCAAAATCAAGAGCATTATTTTCTTTTAAATAGTTATTATATTTATTAAAAATATTATTCTCTTCTTGGTCTAAATAGTTTATTTGTTTATTTTTATACCGAGAAAATAAATCTTTTAAGTTATTAGAATTGTACTTATTAACATCATAATTTAATTCTTTTACAGTGTCTCTTATTATTTGTTTACTATCATCTTCATCAAGTATTAAAAAGTTTCTCGAATAGGAACCGTCAAGATGATGAATTTCATCTCTTAAAAAGCGTGCACAAAAAGAATGGAAAGTCGATACCTTAAGATGATATGCTCTTTCACCAACCAATTCCGCTACCCTTTCTTTCATTTCCCGGGCAGCTTTATTAGTAAAAGTCATCGCTACAATCGCATAAGGGGAAATTCCCTCCTTAATTAAATTGGCGATTCTATAAGTTAAGGTTCTCGTCTTTCCTGTACCGGCACCAGCAATAACTGCTAATGAACCTGTAATTTTCGTCACCGCTTTAAATTGATTTTGATTTAAGTCTTTTAAAAACATTCTAACTCCTTTTACTACAATGTATTAAACCTTTTTATTTAAAAGAACTTTTTAATTCCACAATTCGATGATAAGCTAATTTTTCTTTTTCCTTTTGATCACGAATAAAATAACCATTACGAATAAATTGCACTGCTTCATCTTTATTTTCCATCGCTTTTTCTACATATCCTTGTTTTGTTTGCCATGAATTTTTGTTTATTCTATCTAAAAGTGGCTCTTCACCATCAAATATTATCGGTTCTAGTAAATTAAAGGTTGCCGGTAGTGCTTTCGCTGCAGAAACAAAATGAATAGTGCCGTTTGGCTTCCTTTTATTAAAGCCAGAACCACTCTTTGTTTCCTCATCATATGTAACTAATAGTTCTATTATTTCTCCCTTGTCATTATAAATTACATCATGACATTTGATAAAATAAGCATTAAAAAGTCTCACTTCAATATCTTTCGCTAATCTTTTCCATTTTTTATTTGGTTTTTCCAATATGAAATCATCTTTTTCTATATAAAGATGTTTAGAAAAATAAACTGTTTTCTCGCCCAAACTTGGATTATTTTGGTCTAAGGGAACGATAATTTCTTCGATTTTATTATCAGGATAATTAGTGATTGTTACTTTAAGTGGGTCTAAAACCGCCATCATTTTGGAGGTTTTGTTTTGCAAATCATCTCTAATGAATGATTCTAACATCGCCATTGAAACAGAAGCATTAGTTTTTGAAAGACCAGTCGCTAAAATAAATTCTTTAATTGCCTCTTTAGTGTAACCACGATTTCTTAATCCGCTTAAAGTGGGAAGTCGTGGATCGTCCCAACCAGTTACTATTTTATTATCCACCAATACTTTTAAATATCTTTTACTCATAACTGTGTTTTCAATATTTAACCTTCCAAATTCAATTTGTCTTGGAATTTTTTCCATTTCAGTTTCTTTTACAAACCAATCATAAATGGGGCGATGGTTTTCGAACTCTAAACTGCACAAAGAATGGGTAATTCCTTCAATTGCATCCTCTAAAGGGTGAGCATAATCATACATCGGATAAATAACCCAATCATTTTTAGTACGATGGTGAGCTTCATAGCTAATTCTATAAATAACTGGATCCCGTAAATTAATATTAGGGTTTGCCATATCAATTTTAGCTCTTAATACTTTTTCACCTTCTTGAAAGTGACCTTCTTTCATTTTAATAAATAGATTAAGGTTCTCATCTACCGTCCGATTTCGATAAGGTGAATTTAAGCCAGGAGTATTTAAAGTTCCTCTCGTTTTGGATATTTCTTCTGCGCTTTGATCATCTACATATGCCAATCCTTTTTTAATTAACAATAGTGCTCTTTGATACATCTCGTTAAAATAATCGCTGGCATATAAAATTGCTTTAGGTTCATAACCCAACCATTTTACATCTTCGATTATTGAGTGCACATACTTTTCTTCTTCTTTTTCTGGATTGGTATCATCAAATCTCAAGTTAGTATAACCACCAAAGTTTTTTGCTAATTCAAAATTAATAATAATCGCTCTAGCATGACCAATATGTAAAAAACCATTGGGTTCTGGTGGGAATCTCGTAATGATAGTGTCATGTTTTTTGTTTTTTAAATCTTCTTCCATTATTGTTTTAATAAAATTCGAATGTTTTTCCATATTATCACCGCTTTAATTATACCCTAAAAAGGCTTTATTAACAATTAAATCAGGGGCTTTCTTGCTTTTTTGCAAAGAGGCTTTTTTCTGTTTTTATTAATGTAACTAACTAATTTTCTTCTAAACTTAAATCTGGTATTCCCGCCAATTGATAATCCTTTTCTTCGCCTCTTTTTAAATAGGCATAATAAGCAGCAGCCCCAATCATCGCTGCATTGTCAGTGCAATATTTTAAATCCGGAATATTTATCTCTCTATTTTTAATAGTTTTTAACACTACTTCTCTCAAACGAGAGTTAGCAGCTACTCCTCCAACTACTAAAACTTGCTTAGGATTAAAATTTTCAACAGCTAAGTTTAATTTATAAACTAAAACATCAACAACTGCTTCTTGAAATGAAGCTGCTAAATCAGCTTTGCTATAATCATTTTTTAATCTTTCTTGGTGGTAAATAATATTATTGACTGCACTTTTTATTCCCGAGAAACTAAATTTATAATCATCTTTATCTAAGTAAGGTCGCGTTAAATTAAAAGTGTCTTTTCCTTCTTTGGCAAGTTTGTCAATGAGCGGTCCCCCAGGATAACCTAAACCCATCATTCTAGCAACCTTATCATAGGCTTCGCCAACCGCATCATCAAGCGTTTCCCCTAATATCTTAAATTCCATATGATCAGACATATAAACTAGCTCAGTATGCCCTCCAGAAACAAGCAATGCAACCAAAGGAAACTTCAAGTCACTATCGATATTGCCAGCATAAATATGACCTGCTAAATGATTTATTCCAATTAAAGGAATATTATGAGCAAAAGCAAAAGTAGTCGCGGCATTAATTCCTACTAATAAAGCACCAATTAATCCAGGTCCTTTGGTAACAGCAACCAAATCAATTTCACCTATAGAAATATTCGCTTCTTTAATTGCTTCTTTAAAAATTAAACTAATATGTCTAATGTGATAACGTGAAGCTATTTCTGGAACAACTCCTCCATATTTTTGATGAATATTTATTTGCGATAAAACTACATTAGATAAAACCTCTTTACCATCTTTTACAATCGCAACACTGGTTTCATCGCAAGACGTTTCTACTGCCAAAATAATCATTTATTCATTCTCCTTACCATTAAAAAACCATCTTCTTGTTGATAATAATGCGGCAATGTTTTTATAATTTTAAATCCAAACTGGTTGTAAAGCTTTAAAGCTATTTGATTAGAAACTTTCACTTCTAAAGATATTTCTTCAACATCATTACTATAAAAAAAGTTTATCCCATGAGCCAACAACTTCTTTCCATAGCCGCCCTTTCTTTTTTCTTCGGCAATAACCAAATCGATAATAGCTCCTTTTTTTAAAGATAACCAAACAATTAAATAACCAACCACCTTTTTTTCAACTAAAACAAAAACGTAATAGGTTTCATCCGCCCTAATAACATCTTGAAGCCAGTTTTCACTAACAGAACTAGTTAAAGCTGCTTTTGATAACATTAAAATCGCTTCTATATCTTTAAATGAAGCCTTTCTAATTTCCATTTTAAGAGATCTTAGTCTTTCTTAAATAATTTGGTTCTAAAAGATCAACATCAACAACTAAAGTCGCTTTTTTAATAATGTTTTTAAGATCAATTTGATAATGATATTCATCCAACATAAGGGGTTTAACAGCCTCTTTTTTTGCTAACTCTTTTAAAGCGTCCGTTGTTAAAAAAGAATCTTCCCTTAAAGTTTTATCTTCATCATAAATGGCTGCGAATACATTACCGTTTCTAGCATCGATCATCGGAGCATGAGGATAGTTGTATCCACTAGCGAGAAAATACAAACTTGAAACTTGATAAAGGTTTATCCCCAGTGCATAAGCGAGCATTTTAGCAACCGTTACACTTACTCTAAGGCCAGTATATGACCCGGGACCAACACCAACATAAATCTCTTTAATCTCTTTAATTTTTAATTCTCTTCTTTTTAATAATAACGCTATTCTATCGACAACATATTTAGCATGATCCTTTTTACCAATTCTAATTGTCTCTTCAATTAAATTACCGTTCTTTGCAACCGCAACATACAACAGATTAGTAGCGGAATCTAAAAATAATTGTTTCATAAATAATCAACAACCTCTTGATACTTTCTACCTTTCGCCTTAAAAGTAAAATTTCTTTTATTTTCAGAAATAATTTCAATTTCAATTAATAAATACTCTTTTGGCAACAATGACTTGACATTAAAAGGCCATTCAATAACAGTAATACCATCACTATTAATATAATCTTCTAAATCAAAATCCATCCCCTCATCATCTAGGCGGTATAAATCTAAATGATAAAGTTTAACTTCGTCTTCAAGGTATCTTTTTAAAATGGTAAAACTAGGACTATTGATAACTGCCTTTATTCCTAATGCTAATCCAATTCCTTTTGTCAACGTTGTCTTTCCAGCCGCTAAATCACCAGCCAATAAAATGGTCATCTCAGGCTTTAATAACAAACCTACTTGATGACCTAAATGAATGGTTTCCTCAGCGCTATTAGTTTTCTTTATTTTAATATTATTCACTTTTATCCTCGATTTTTTTTGTTAGTTTTTGAGCTAGTTCTTGATAACCTTGTTTTCCCAATAAAGCAAACATATTGTCTTTATAAGCCTCAACACCGGGCTGATTAAAAGGATTGACACCAAGTAAATAAGCGCTCATCGCACAAGCTTTAAAAAAGAAATAAACCAAATAACCAAAATGATAACAATCCAACTTTTCAATTTCAATAACGACATTAGGAACGCCCCCTTCACTATGAGCAAGCAAAGTTGCTAAAAAGGCTTGATCGTTGATTTCAGTTAAGCTTTTTTCTTTTAAATAATTTAAATCATCAAAATTATCGTTATCAGCAGGAATTTTAATTGTCTTTGAACTTTCTTTTACTTTTAAAACTGTTTCAAACATTAATCGTGGTCCCTCTTGAAATAGTTGACCCAAAGAGTGCAGATCAGTTGTAAATTTAGCACTACTTACAAAAAGGCCTTTATTATCTTTACCTTCTGACTCTCCAAAGAGCTGCATCCACCACTCTAAAAAGAAATTAAGTTGCGGTTCGTAATTAACGATGGTTTCAATTGTTTTGCCTTCTAAATACAACTGATAACGTGTTTTCGCATATAAATAAGCATCATTATCGCGTTTTAATAAATCATAATAACTAGCTTTAGCTCCCCTCATAATCTCTTTTATATCAAGACCTGCAAATGCTAATGGAAAAAGACCCACAGCAGTCAAAACGCTAAAACGGCCACCAATATCATTAGCTAAATCAAAGGTTTGATAACCCTTTAAAGACGCCATTTTCCTTAATGAACCTTTTTCTTTATCTGTCGTAACGAAAATTCTTTCGTTGGCCTTTTCATGATATTTATCTTCCAACAGCTTTTTAAATATTCGAAACGCCAAAGCCGGCTCAGTGGTTGTTCCTGATTTGGAAATAACATTAATAATAAAATCCTTTTCTTTTAAATAATCATAGAGATCACGATGATAACTTTCTGAAAGATTAAAGCCAGCAAAGAGAATTTCGAACTCTTTATTAAAGGTGCTTGTTAACATTTCTAAACCTGCTTTTAAGCCTAAATAAGAACCACCGATACCGATAACTAATAACGTGCTGCTTTTCGTCCTCGCTTCCTGAGCTGCTTTTATTAAACTCTTTAAATCATTTTCAGTAGTCTTAATTGGTAACTCTAACCAGCCTAAAAACTCACTGCCTAAACCAGATTTTTCATGAATTTTTTGGTGGATCTCTTTAATTTCCTTTTCTAAATTTAATTCTTTTTTAAAAAAAGGTTTTGCATAATTAATATTTACTTTAATCATCGTTATCATCCTTAATATTTCTTAATGCCCTTTTTAAAAAGAAAGGCATCTCATCTTCAAGTGTTTTAAATCCTATTTCTAAATCTCTTACAATAATCTTCTTTTTATTTTCTGCTTGTTTGTATGACAATTTAAGTTGTTTGTTTTCTTCATCAATCTCTAAAATAAGGGCATCAACAAAGTCGCCAATGCTTGCAAAAGAATATATATCTTGAACAAACTTATCGCTTATTTCAGAAATATGAATTAAACCTATATAATCTTTTACTTTTACA
Source organism: Acholeplasmataceae bacterium (assembly GCA_012837645.1). Lineage (GTDB taxonomy): Bacteria > Bacillota_I > Bacilli_A > Acholeplasmatales > UBA5453 > DUQU01. The sequence goes on from DUQU01000006.1 coordinate 49,855, forward strand.
AAGACTCCATAACTTGCATAACCTGTGACTTCGCATCTCACAATTTGTCTTTTTGAAAACATCTTACCACCGAAACTATTATACCTTTTTTTAAGACTTTTAGTAAGCGAAAAAGCAAAATCCATTATCTTTTTCTTAGCTTTATTTATCTAGTTAATTACTGTTAAGCGCTCACTTAATAAAAAAAGAAAAGTTTTAACAAGAAAAAGAAAACTTTTAAACTTGTCTAAAACTAATCTTGAAATAATACTTATTTTAACTCTTAATATCAGTAAGTTATCTTACCGAATATTTTAAATAATTTCTTGCTATTACTTAAACTAAAACAACGCCAATTACACCAGGAACGTTTTCTAATAACATCGTTTCAATTCCTTCTCTTAGTGTGATATCGATTAAAGGGCAGCCATCGCAAGCCCCTAACATTTTCACATACACCAGCCCTTCATCAACAGAGACGATTTCAATATCGCCGCCATCATTTTGAATATATGGTCGGACTTTTTCAATTAATTCTCTCACCATTTTTTCTGTTTCGTCCATTTTCATCACCCTTCTAAAAAAAGTATACGTATTAATAATTTCTTTTGCAAATATAATACTCACAACTTAATTCTTTTTAAAATAAAATAACCAGCATAATAATTACAGCTTTCATTTAAGTGAATCGGAATTTCTTTCACGCTTTGCTGTTTTGACAAATCAGCATAAAAGCCTTTTAATCTTAAAACATCAGCGGAAACATCGCCAACAATAAAATCATATTTGTCAAAGATTTCTTCAAGATAGCGCTCTTGAAATTTTACAATATCAAAAGCATCTTTGTAATTGTTAACTAACTCATATGTTCCTACCGTTGATTCAATAATTTTCATTCTATTCTCCTTTTTATTAGACAAACCGCTTCGCTAGCAATCGCTTCTTTCTTTCCAATCGCACCAACACCTTCATTAGTGCCCGCTTTAATATTAACACAAGCATTATCAATTTTTAAAAGTTTACTAACGTTTTCTTTAATTAAGTTTAAATAAGGATTAAGCCGAGGCTCTTCTAAATAAACACTAGCATCGATATTAACGACGTAATAATCAAACTCTTTTAACTTCTCATTGACATAAAAAATAATTTCTTGAGAGGCTAAGTCTTTAAACCTTTTATCGCTATCAGGAAAATGACTACCTAAATCTCCCAACCCTAAAGCCCCTAAGAGTGCTTCAGCGATAGCGTGCAATAAGACATCGCCGTCACTATGAGCGAGAATCTTAAAGGGAGCTTTTATTTTAACCCCTCCAATAATTATTTCATCACCAGCCTTAGTTTGGTGAATATCATAAGCGTGACCAATTTTAAATTGACTTGTTAGCATTTTCAAATCCTCTTTTGTAGTTATTTTTTTATTGTTAGTGTCGTGAAAAATCACTTTCACTTCCTCATCATAATAACTTTTATATAAACTAACTTCATCAGGATAATCACACTTAGAGTTTAAAAAGGCTTCTTTTAATTTAGTAGTCTTAAAAACTTGAGGCGTTTCCGCTAAAATTAGTTCCTCCCTTTTAAGAAGATTTAAGTTATTATCATAAACAGTATCATAAACTCTTTTCGCTACCATCAAAGCGTCATAATGAGCAACCTCTTTTAAGAGTTCATCAATTACTGCTTCTTTTAAAAAGGGACGGGCAGCATCATGAATCAAAACATACTTTGAAGTTACTAACTTTAAACCCGCTAAAACTGAATCACTTCTCTTAACTCCCCCATAAACGTATGATCCTTGATAATACTCTTTAATAGTTTTTTCATCGTTTTTATTAATAACTACAATTACTTGAAAGCCTTTCTTTAAAAAAAGCTTAACGGTTTTTAAAAAAAGTGGCTCGCCCTGATAATCAACTAATACCTTGTTTAACTGTTGTTGGGACCTTTTGCCAGTCCCTGCAGCTAAAATAATCGCTGTCATAAAATCACGTCCATAGGAATATCATGACTATCAATAGTAATATCTAAATTTTTAAATCTCAGGTATACAATACCCACCTTATAACCTTTATATTGATGAAAATATTTATCATAGTAACCCTTACCATGCCCTAAACGATAATTATCACTACTCGCTAAACAAGGCACTAAATAAAGATCAATTTCCCGTTCTAAAAGAAAACTTTCTGATGGTTCTTTTAAACCAAATACTGATGGTTTTAAAAGATTAACATCTTTAACTAAATAAAAGTTTAATGAATCTTTAACCACTTTAGGAAAATAAAATTGCTTTTCGCTAAACTTCTCCATTAAATCAGTCAAATCGATCTCATAATAAAGCGGATAATAAAGAGCCACCTTTAAAGCTTCTTGAAACTCTTTCAAATTACTAATCAGTGTTAACAACTGCTTTTGTCTAGTTTGTTTCTCTTCTTTAGTAATCATCGGGTATTGCTCTTTAAAAAAAGTTCTCGCTTTCTTTTTAGTCATTTAAATCACCGTAATAACAAACATTTAATTTAAAATCTTGATGGCGTGCTACTTTTAAAGCTTTTTTAGCATTAAGTAATAAGGAGTGTTCTTCTTTAGCATCTTTATAAGAAGAAGCGACACCCAAGAAAATTTCCATTTTAACGTTAATCGCTCCATAATTCATTTCCAAATTTAAAAACTCCTGATCTTTTAAAAGTCCACTTCTTAATAAGTCCATCTTTCTAGGATCAGTAATGGTAACGGCGAAAACAAGTCCTGAGAGCCTAAATATTTCACTTGATTCACTAATAAAAGAAGCCTTTAATTTCTTAACATATTCCGTTATTAATAAATTACCAACTTCTCTTCCATACTCTTCATTAATAAGAGGAATATTACTCAGTTCAAATAGAGCCAATTGAAATGTTCTTTTTTCTAAAAAAAGTTGCTGCAAATGGTAATAAATTTCTTTTTCAGTCTTGAGCTCATCGACTTCGTCATTTCCTAATTTTGAATATTGACTTCCCCCATGCAAAGTAAACTTACCGATAATTATATTAGCGTTAGGATCATCGAAAATTCTTACTCCTTCATCACTAAGCCAAAGATAATCGCTTCCTTTTAAAAAACGATATCTCGTTTTATAACTAGTCTTCTTTTTAGTTAAGTTTGATAATGAACCTAATAGTGATGGTAAATCATCTTCATGAATATATTGATAAAAGTCTTCTGCGTAAAAAGTCGCTTTTAACAAACCCAACATTTTAAGAGCTACTTCACTAAGCCAAATTGTTTTTTGGTCTAAATCAAAATAATAAAAACCATCCGTCGATAAATTTAAAGTCTCAATATATTTAAGTCGTAACGATTCATAATCCGCTAAAATATTTTTAAGTTTACCTTCTAAACCTGCTCGTTCTTTATCTTCTTGTTTAATCCCGATATTTATCCGGCCTTGATATTTATTAAAATAAAAGAGCGGTTGTTCAACTATTGTTAAATAAATACTTTTCCCTTGATAGTTTTGAATTAATAATTCTCTTTCATCGATTTGGTTTAACTTAGCCGTTTTCCTGTAATCTTCATAAAAAACTCTCAAGGCATTAGTATTAGTATCAACGCCATCAAAATTAGTTACTCTAATAGTCTCATTAAATAGAGTAAAAATGTTTTTACCCTTAACAGCTTCAAAATCAAGACCTAATTCAGTTAAAAAACTTTCCGTCATCTTAATAACCTTTTCTTTTCGATCGGTAATAAAATAAAAGCTATTATTAATCTCTTTTAAAGAGTTTGTTAATTTTTCTTCGTAAGTTAATAAAAACAAAGTCTTTTTAATTAAAAGATAAAGATAAAAAAGCAAAGCAAGAACCGTTAAGACACTGTGAGTAATGAATATTATTTCAATAACCTTTTCTTCTCCTTTAAAGAGAAAAAAATAGCTTAAAAAGCTGAAACTATTAATTAAAAAAATACTAAAAGATATCTTTTTTAACTTTTTTTCGAGTAAACTACTAATAATAATAGTAAAAACAAGCACCAAACTAACTATTATTAATACTAATGGCCATAAGGACAAATTGTTTCCTCCTATCCTTTAAAGAATGTTGGTGTAATAAATTAAATAAAAGAAGAATGCAGAAACTACTAAGGCAATAACAATTCTTAACCAAGCATTTTTAGTTAAATAATTGATAAAACGGTCACTAACATCAACACTAGCAATCGTTTTAATAGGGTTTATTAAAAATAACAGCAAATATTTAAAAAAGAGTTTTATTTTTCGCATTTAATCACCTACTTTAAATACATGTTCAAGTATTCTAACAGCTTCTCACGATCATTAGCTCTAATCATTATTCCTTCAATAACAATTGAGATATTACCAGTCTCCTCCGAAACTACAATCGTTAATGAATCAGAGATTTCACTAACCCCTAAAGCAGCACGATGTCTTGAGCCCATTGTCCTTTCTTGTTTATCCGTTTCCGATAAAAAGTAATAAGCTCCCGCACAACGAATATGATTACCTCTGATGATAACCGCACCATCATGCAAAGGGGTATTAGGAACGAAAATATTTATTAATAGTTCCTTACTAACAAGCGCGTCCATAATTATCGCTCTTTCCGCAAAAGCATCTAAAGAATTATATTTTTCAATCGTAATAAGAGCGCCATTTCTTTGACTGGATAAATAAAGAGCAGCGTCGATGATTTCTTGTTTAGTTTCTTCGGTATTAATGTTGGCGCCTTCGGTTTTAAGATCACTCAACCAAACATTTTCAAAATTCCTTCTAATGTCAGGAGTTAAAATAATGATTATTACTAGGGGAAGCCAAAATCTAACTTCTTTAAGCACCTGATAACTAATTTTAAGATCTAATTTTCCTGCGCCCCAAGTAATAAGATAAACAAAAAGTGCAATTAAAAGTAATTTAAAAATTCTTTTCGAACTTAAAAAGAAAGATAATAAAAAATAACTTAAAAGAAATAGTAAATAAAAATCTATTATCATTTTAACAACTTCTGGCACTTTTATCACACCCTCTTTAACATTATATCATAATTAAATCTGCTTTTACGATTAATAATTTAAGACAATTTCACATCGTTTTTATTATCTTTTTAAATAGTTAATCTTTTTAAAAATGAAAATATTTTCATTTAAAAATGATATTCGCACAGCTTGGCAATATGCCGTTTAATTTCTTAAAAAGCGGTATTTTATTTTAAAAAAGTTGCTTGTTTTTAATACCGATTATGCTTATAATGTTAACTACACAAACAGGAGGACGCAATGATTGTTTACGATAAAAATTTAATTACTACCTTAAATAAAGACCTTGAAAAACACTTTACCCATCTTTTTCCTATCACTAATGAAATGAGACTATCTTTTTCTGGGGTTTCTAGATTAGTAATGTTAGATCGATATACTCAAAAAGATATTTCACTAAAAACGCTCAAAGTGGGCGATTTAGTTTTAACCATCATCAAAGATGACCCCAAGTTTCCTGCTCGTGGTATTGGTTATATTAAAGAAATCAAGCGCGATTATTTATTTATTCAAATCGATGATGAGTTTATTGGACAAATTGGCGATGAGCATCAAAACGGCTTAATCAAAAGACAAAAAAGGGAAGTTGAAAAGCCTTTAGAGCTCTACTACGAACAAATCGCCAAAAGAGTTGCTTTTCATTTGGGAGAAAATGAAAAGGATAGCATTATTGATGACTTCGTTGAAGAATTAACTAATCTTCATCTCGTTCCTGCGGGAAGAATTTTATACGGGGCTGGCTCTCAGGCTAAAGTCACTTATTTTAATTGTTATGTAATGCCTTTTATCGATGATTCTAGAGAAGGGTTAGCTCTTCACCGAAAAGAAGTAATGGAAATAATGGCCCGTGGCGGTGGCGTTGGAACTAACGGTGCTACTTTAAGACCTAAAAATGCCATCGCGAAAGGTGTTAATGGCAAATCGAGTGGTTCTGTTTCTTGGTTAAACGACCTCGCCCAACTAACTCATTTAGTCGAACAAGGCGGTTCTCGAAGAGGCGCTCAAATGATTATGCTTCCCGATTGGCATCCGGACATTATTGAATTTATTATCGCAAAAATGCAAAATCCAAAAATATTAAAATTTATCATCGATACTACTAATGATGAATTAATTAAAAAAGTTGCTTTAGAAAAGTTAAAATTTACCCCTTTAACAGACGATGAATTATCGATGTATAAAAACATCACGAATATCCATGAATTAAACGGCAATATGTTTTCAAAAGCAACGGTTGAAAAGGCTTATTCCTTATTAAAAGACGGCGGTTTTTATGAAGTAAATGAACCCGATTTTATGAGCGGTGCTAATATTAGCGTCGCCTTAACAAAGGAGTTTATGGAGGCTGTCGAAAAAGATCTCATTTACGAACTTAAGTTTCCTGATTTAGACTCTTACAATAAAAAAGAAAAAGCATATTATGATGAGCATTGGCGCAATATTGGTGATGTCAGAGAATGGGAAAAACATGGATTTAAATCTCTTGTTTATCATCAAATACCCGCCAAAGAATTATGGCACTTAATAAATATCTGTGCTACTTATAGTGCCGAACCTGGGATTTTCTTTTTAGACAATGCCAACCACTTTACCAATGCGAAAGCTTATGGTCAAAAAGTGGTTTGTACAAACCCTTGCGGGGAACAACCTCTCGCCGCTTATAGTGTTTGTAATTTAGCTGCCCTTAATCTCGCCAAAATGGTCGATATTAAAGAAAAAGAAATCAAGTGGGAAACCTTAGAAAGAACCATTAAAACATCAGTAAGAATGCTCGATAACGTCATCGATAAAACTTATTATTTTTTAGATGAAAATAAAAAGCAAGCCTTAGGAGAAAGGCGAATCGGACTAGGTGTCATGGGACTTCATGATTTACTTATTCATAGTGGTCTTCGCTACGGATCAAAAGAAGCTAATCTTTTATTAGATCGTTTATTTAAGTTTATCGCTACTAAATCCTACGAAGCGAGTATAGAGATTGCTCAAGAAAAAGGTAGTTTCCCCTTTTTAGAAGAGTTCGGATCTAAAGAAGCTTTTGTAGAAGGTGCTTATATTCAAAAACTTCCACTTCAGATTCAAAAGGATATTTTAAAATATGGGATTAGAAATTCTCATCTTCTTACAATCGCACCCACTGGCTCTACTGGGACGATGATTGGGGTTTCTACTGGATTAGAACCTTATTTCGCTTTTACTTACTTTCGTTCGGGAAGATTAGGTAAATTTATTGAAGTTAACGCCCATATCGTGGAAGAATACTTAAGTATCCACCCTGAACATAGTAAAGATAACCTCCCGGATATTTTTATTAGCGCGATGGAACTAACACCTGAAGAACATGTCGATACCCAATGTATAATTCAAAACTGGGTAGACTCTTCCATTAGTAAAACAGTCAACGCTCCTAGAGGTTATACCGTTGAAGATGTTGAAAATTTATATATGCGTCTTTACAAAGGCGGAGCTAAAGGCGGTACCGTTTATGTTGATGGCTCTAGAGATGCCCAAGTCTTAACTTTAAAGAAAGAAGACAAAAAAGAAATTCCTGTTCAAGTAGACATTATCGATTTAGGAATCGAATTGAGTGATAAACAAACCCCAACAAGACAAGATTTTTCCAAAACACCTTTAAGAAGTGATCGCCAAGACCGAGAAATCGGTAATGAGGTTGGTAACCTTTGCCCTATTTGTAGGGAGGGAATTGTTCAAGACATTGGCGGTTGTCATACTTGCACAAATTGTAATGCCCAACTTAAATGTGATTTGTAGTATAATAAAGGTAGCTGTTTAGCTACTTTTTTTAACGATATGATGGATAAAGCAATCTTAATTGGCATCGATGACGGTTTAAAAGAAATTGAATATTCTCTTTTAGAATTAGAAAATCTTGCCAAAACACTGAAAATTGAAACGATTGGCAAATTTTGGCAAAAAAGGCCTTTTCCAAACCCAAAGACTTATCTCGGTAAAGGTAAAATAGCCGAAGTTAAAAATGCAAGTGAAGCACTCGATGCCGACATTGTAATTTTTAACGATGAATTAACACCATCACAAATTCGAACTTTAGAAAAATATTTTAACACTCAAATTGTTGATCGTAGTTTTTTGATTTTATCAATTTTTTCTGAAAGAGCGGAAACTAAAGGTGCTTACTTAGAAGTTTCTTTAGCCCAACAAAAATATTTACTACCGCGACTAGTAGGAATGAGAGATAGTTTAAGCAGACAAGGCGGTGGCACTTATAATGCTAAAGGCCCCGGCGAAACCAAACTTGAATTAGACCGGAGAACCATTTTAAGAACGATTAAATCATTAGAAAAGGATTTAAAGAAATGGGAAAAAGAAAACACTTTAAATAGAAAGAAACGAACTTTAAAAGCAATTCCCATCGTCAGTTTAGTTGGCTATACTAATGCTGGGAAAAGCGCTACTTTAAACAGTTTACTAACCGTTATTGAAAGCGATAAAAGAGTCTTTGAAAAAGACGTTTTATTCGCTACTTTAAGAACTCATACTAGAAAAATTAAAAAAAAGGGTTACCCCGCTTTTATTTTAACTGACACAATCGGCTTTATCGATAAACTACCTCACGCCTTCGTAAATGCTTTTAAAGCTACTCTTTACGAAGTTAGCAATTCCGATTTAATTTTAAACATCATCGATGGATCTGACCCTAAAAACTATCTTCATCAAATAACAACCAATCAAGTTTTAAAAGAATTGGCTGCTGAAAACATTCCTACTTTAGAAATATATACTAAACTTGACCTCTTAAAAGAAAGGCCTTTAGATGAAAACCTCTGGATATCTAATTTAGAAGACACTAACTTAGATGCTCTCCTACATTTGATTTATGAAAACTTATTCGGTTCTTCTTTACTAGCAACTTTAGAAGTCCCTTATCAAGATCAAAGCATTATTGCTTTAATTAATGATGAAACTAGAATAATTAAAACTAGTTACACTAATAATAGTTCGCTTTATGAAGTTATTATTTTTAGAAAACAATTAGAATCATTTAAAGATTATTTAATTAAAACTAAATTTCTTTAAAATAACTAGCTATTATTTGGTAAAAATCCGCTCTAGTTTGCATTTGTGAGATTTTTTGTTTTGTTTCTTTGGTGTTAGTTAATCCTTTTAAATAATAGATAAAGCCCGCTCTCATCTCTAGAGTAGCGATTTTTTCACCTTTTAATTCTTCTAAATAATGATAATGTTTTAAAATCACATTTTTTCTTTCTTTTAAAGAGGGTGCTTTAAGAATAGTTCCAGTCTTTAAATAAGTATTTATTTCTTTAAAAATCCAAGGATTACCTAGCGCTTTCCTACCAACCATTACTGCATCGCAGCCAGTTTCATCCAACATCTTTTTAGCCGACCTTCCTGAATCGATATCCCCGTTACCTATCACTGGTATGGAAACCGCCGCTTTAACTTTCTTAATGATTTCTAAATCCGCTTTTCCCCGATAAAGTTGGGCTCTTGTGCGGGCATGAATCGTAATCGCATCGGCTCCGCCTTTTTCAATCGCTTTCGCCACCAAGTCAGCATTAATAGAACTTTCATCCCAGCCGCTTCTAATTTTAACTGTTAATGGTTTTTTGACTTCACTTTTAAGAGTTTTAACAATTTCGTAGATCTTTTCAGGGCTCTTCAATAAAAAAGCGCCTGCTTGCGATCTTAAGCTCACTTTGGGAACTGGACAACCCATATTTAAATCGATAATATCAGCGTTAGTATGTTGATCAACATAAAGAGCAGCTTTTAATAATGATTCTATCTCCGCCCCAAAAATTTGTTGAGCATAAGGATGCTCATTGGGAAAATTAACAAGCAGTGCTTTAGTTTTTTTATTACCGTGTAATAAGCCTTTATCGCTTACCATTTCTGCAAAAGTTAATCCCGCACCGAACTCTCTCGCAATTGCACGATAGGCAGCATTAGAAACCCCTGCCATTGGAGCTAATACTGTCTTATTAGGAATTGTTATTTCACCAATTTTAAACATTTTTTTCACCGCAACAATTATAACATAATTTTAGTTATTAACTTTAAATTGTTTATGATAAACTAATTAAAGGAGGTCTTTAAATGAAAGATCAAGTATTAATCGCGACCGGATTTAATAATCAAATTAGAATTTATTTATCTTATACAAAAAAACTAGTAGAAAAAGCCCGCCTTATCCATAACACTGAACCTACTTCTACAGCAGCGTTAGGGAGATTATTAATCGCGCTTTCGATGATGGAGTTTATGTATAAAGACGCTCATTTTTTAGCACTTAAAATTACGGGTGACGGCCCGCTTGAATATTTGATTGCGGAATCACTTAAAAAAGGAACAGTTAGAGGAACAATTTCCAATCCTAATGTCTATCTTATTTACCCTGATTCTAATAAATTAGCGGTAGGAAAGGCGATTGGAAAAGGATTTTTAACAGCACGAAGACAAGATAAAAAAGGTGCTAATTATCAATCCTCGGTTGAACTAGTTAGCGGTGAAATCGGTGATGATTTAGCGCTTTATTTCCATCAATCAGAACAAATCCCTACCGCCGTTGGTTTAGGGGTTTTAACAAATTTAGATAAAAGCGTTAAAGAGGCAGGCGGTTTTATTGTCCAGCTTTTACCGCATACGAGTGAAGAAGTTATTCAAGCACTAGAAACCAATTTAACAAAAATAACTAGTGTTACTGCTCTTTTAGAAAAGAACTTAACTTTAGAAGACATTTTAAGCTTATTAACTAACAATAATTATCAAATCCTCGCAACAAATAAAATCAGTTATTACTGTGGTTGCGATAAAAATTATTATCAAAACGCTTTACTTAAATTAAATAAGGAAACTTTAAGTGAGTTTTTAAGCGACGATACTACGGAAATTGTTTGTGAGTATTGTAAAAAGAAGTATTTATTTACTAAAGATGAAATCGCGACGTTAATTAACTCCAAAAAATAGTTGCTTAAAATAATCTCTTTGAGGTAAAAAAATGAAAGTAAGAAAAAGAATCAGAAAAATTATTACCATTACATTACTAAGTTTAATTAGTTATCTTTTTATTTTTGGCATTTTAATTTTTAAAATTCCTTATTCAAAACCTTCCGATTTAAAGTATGATAGCGAAGAAATGTTAGTAAAAAAAGAAGATCAATATGCCTCTATTGCCGAAGAACCTCAAGAAGCACTCGATCTTAGACTTTCTTTAATTAATGAAGCTAAGAATTGTATTAATATCGTTTATTATATGTTTGAAAGTGACAGATCGGGAGAGATTATTGGTGGCTTATTATTAAAGAAAGCTGATGAAGATGTTAAAATAAATATTATTGTCGATAATAAGTTTTTTAGAAAAACAACTTTATTTAAAACCTTTATTGCTCACCCTAATATTAACGTTTACCGTTTTGAACGTTTTTCCCTCTTAATGCCTTTTACCCTTCATAACTCTTTACACGATAAATTTATTACTATCGATAATAAATATAGTTTGATTGGAGGAAGGAATATCGGCGATCGTTTTTATTTTCCCGATAGCAAAATGCAAACTGATGATCGAGACGTTTTAGTTTTTAGTAAAGAAAATGATAACGACGCCACTCTAGCGATGAATGAATATACTTTAGAATTAATATCTTCTCGTTATACTAAATTAATGAAAACAACAATGAGTTATCAAGAAAATGAGTACCTCTCTAATTATCTCAATTATTTTGATGATAGCTATGATTTTCAAAAAGTCATCAATGAAGCAATAGCGGTTGATAATATCACTTTTGTAAGAAGCCCACTCAATCGCTTTAACAAAGAACCAGTACTCTTTAACACTATCAATGATTTAGCTTCAAACAGCGATAATCTAATTATTCAATCACCTTATATTACGATTTCAAAAGCGATGAAGAAAAACTTTGCTTTCGCTGATAAAGACATCACTTTTATTACTAATAGTGTGGCTATCAACCCTAACCCTTTCGCAACCTCTGGATACTTAAGAATCAGAAATAAACTTGCCTTAGATTATCAAGTTTATGAATCACAACGCCCAATTGGCGATCATGCTAAATCGATTATCATCGGCGATGATATCGCTATTATTGGTTCCCAAAACATTGACCATCGCAGCTTTTATTTAAGTACCGAAAGTGCTGTCGTCATTTATTCAAAACAATTTAGAGACGCTTTAAATGAAAAATTTGATTTAATAATCGCTGATAGCTTATTAGTCAACAGTGATGGTGAATATGAAATAAATGATAACGTCGAAGTCGCTCCTTTAAAAAAGAGTAAGGAGATCTTTTTGACTTTGTTGTCTTGGTTAAGTTCTTTATTTAAAGAAATGCTTTAAAATATTTTTCAACTGATAACTAATAAAAAAGTGTCCTTTAAAACTCAATTAGGATACTTTTTTTTTAATAATTAAATTCTTTTAAGTGTTTTTGAAGTTCTTTTACTGGCAATCCCATAATAGTAAAGAAATCACCTGTATGTTTTTCAATTAATTTTCCGCCTTCCCCTTGGATTGCATAAGCTCCTGCCTTTCCAAGTGGTTCTTCTGTTCTAATATATTCATAAATTTGAATATCGTTTAATTGTTTCATATAAACTTCTGATTGTGAGTAAAATGTTTTTTCTTTATACTGATTAACAATAGTAACACCAGTATAAACATAATGTTTTTGTCCTGATAACTTTTTAAGCATTAAAAATGCTTCATCTTCATCTTTTGGTTTACCAATTACCTCACCATCTAAATAGACAATCGTATCAGCGGCGATAATTGTATCTTTAGGATGTTTTTCAAAGGCTGCTTGTGCTTTTCTTTTTGAGAGCGTTTCGACAATTTCGTGAGGCCTTAAATTCTTTTCAACCTCTTCACTAACTTCGTTAACAATCGTCTTAAATGTTAGGCCAATGTCGCTTAAAAGCTTGATGCGCCTTTGAGAATTGCTTGCTAGTATTAGCATATAATCCCCCCTAATTGAAGTTATTATAACACGAATCAGAAAAAAGATACATCTTTTCTAAATTCCTTTGCTTAAGAAACGAGAATTATAATTATCGCTATGGTATAATATTTTTAGTAGGTATAATTATGAAAAAACAAGTCTTGAAAATCTTAAAAGAGCATCAAAACAAGAAAATAATTGTTAGCGTTTCCGGCGGAGTTGATTCGCTGGTGCTTTTTAATCTTTTATTAGAATTGAAATTTGAACTTGTATTGGTACACTTTAATCATCAAAAAAGAGCAGCCTCCAAAATTGAAGCTGACTATTTGAAAGAGCTGACAGAAAAGTTAAATATTCCTTTTGAATATTTTATTTTAGATATTAAAACTGACTTTCAAAACCAAGCTCATCATCTTAGGAAAAAACACTTGCAAGAAGTTGCTTTAAAATATCATACTGACGTTATCGTTACTGCTCACCATTTAAATGATTTATTAGAAACTATCTTACTAAAGATTGCTAGAGGTTCTAATTTATTAGGGTATGCCGGCATTAATGAAAGATACTTTAAAGATGGTTTTTACTATTTAAAACCTTTGTTGACTTTTAAAAAAGAAAAATTGATTAACTATGCTCGCCTCCATCATATTAAATATTTTGAAGACGTCTCTAATGTTAGTGATGATTATTTTAGAAATCGGATTAGAAATTATCTCTTACCACTTTTAAAAGAGGAGGACGAGTTCCCTTTTGCTAAAGTAATCCAATATAATAACACTTTAACGAAAACATTTAATTATTTGAGAAAGACAACTAAAGAATTTTTAGGAAATAGCGAGAAGATTGTTATTGAGGATTTTTCGCTTTTAGATGAAGTCATTCAAGAAGATGTTATTTGTTACTTATTGGAAAGAGAAAAGCTTGATTTTAACCAAAATAAAATTACCGATTTAATTAACTTTATTAATGGTGCTGGGCCTAATGCTAGTTATTCTTTATCAAATGAAAAAGAGTTCATAAAAGAGTATAGTGTAGCCTTTATCCGCTCTAAAGTTGCTATTATTTCCTTCCAGCAAAAACTTGATTTAAAAGCTTTTAATGTACTTCCTAATGGTGTTTTTATTGAGTTTTCCGAAGAATTTAACTTTGAAGATGGTTTCATCATTAATTTATGCTATAATAAGAACGCGCTTCCTCTTATCGCGAGAACGAGGAGAGAGGGAGACTTGCTTTATTTTAACTATGGACATAAAAAATTAAAAGACTTTTATATTGATGAAAAAGTCCCTTTAATAAAACGTAATAAAGATATTATCATCACCGATAATAAAGGAGAAATCCTAGTTGTTTTAGGAAGATATCTTAATAATAAAGCAACTCTAACAAGCACGATTCAACTGAAGTATGGAGGAAAAGTTAGTGAATAAAGATATTAAAGAAGTTTTGTTAAGTCATGAAGAAATCTTAACTATTACCAAGAAACTTGGTTCTTTAATTTCTGCCGATTATAAAAACTCTTCTAAGCCGATATTATTAGGTTTATTAAAGGGTTGCGTCCCTTTTATGAGTTATTTAATGAACTATCTTACTTTCCCTTTAGAAATTGAATTTATGGATGTTAGTAGTTATGGTAATGATATTAAATCTAGTGGTGATGTTAAAATTAAAAAAGATATTGATGTTTCTGTTTTTAATAGAGATGTAATTATTTGCGAGGATATTGTTGACACGGGCCAAACCTTAAATACAGTAATTAGGCTTTTACATCATCGCGGTGCTCGCAGCGTGGAGGTTGTTACTTTACTGGACAAGCCCGATGGAAGAATTACTCCATTTAAACCGAAGTATATTGGCTATGTTATTCCAAAAGTCTTCGTGGTTGGTTTTGGTTTAGACTACCAACAGTATTATCGCAATCTTCCTTATATTGGTATTTTAAAAGAAAGTATATATAAAAAATAGGTGACTATATGCAAAAAAAACAACAAAACAAAAGAGGGCCTTTTCGTGGCTTTGGAATTTATATTATCTTCGCTCTAATTTTATTAGGCAGTTTTTTCTTTATTAATAATTTATTTAAACCTGATGAACCTGACAAACTCTCCGTTAGTGAATTAATAACTAAAATTGAAGCTGGTGATTTTAATCGTGCTGAATTAGTTTTAAATCCAGTTGTTACAGATAGTAATTTTTATCATGTGAAAGTTTATCAAAAAATTGATGGAAAATCAAAAGTGACTTATGATTTTTATATTTCCCATAAAAACTTTACAGAAGAAATTGAAACAATTCTTACTAGCGAAAACATCGATTTTATCTATAAAGAAAGATCTGGAGTTTCTTTTTGGGATGTTTTATCGATCATTTTACCAATTATTATGTTAGTAATTTTGGCTGTCTTCATCTTCCGCTCAATGAGTGGTGGTGGAGCCAATAGGCAAGCATTTGATTTTGCTAAATCGAGAGCGCGTCTCGCTTCTACTAAAAGCATTACTTTTAAAGATGTAGCTGGTTGCAATGAAGAAAAACAAGAATTAGAAGAAATTATCGACTTTTTGAAAAACCCTCGTAAATACGTGGAAATTGGAGCGCGAGTTCCTAAAGGTGTTTTGTTAGTTGGTGCCCCAGGTACTGGAAAAACTTTATTAGCTAAAGCTGTTAGTGGCGAAGCCCATGTTCCTTTCTTTTCTATTAGTGGTTCCGATTTCGTGGAAATGTTTGTTGGAGTTGGTGCTAGTAGGGTAAGAGATCTATTTAAAATAGCTAAAGAAAATTCACCTTGTATTATTTTTATCGATGAAATTGACGCTGTTGGAAGACAACGTGGTGCTGGGATGGGCGGCGGTCATGATGAACGTGAACAAACTCTTAACCAGCTCTTAGTAGAAATGGATGGTTTTAATCCTAATGCCGGCATTATTATGATGGCCGCAACCAACCGTCCTGATGTTTTAGACCCTGCTCTATTAAGACCAGGCCGTTTTGATAGACAAATTACTATTGACTTACCCGATGTTAAAGGTAGAGAGGCTATTTTAGAAGTTCACGCCCGCAATAAGAAGTTAGAACCGGGCATTAGTTTCGCTGATGTTTCTAAACGAATTCCTGGCTTTAGTGGTGCTGATATTGAAAACTTACTTAATGAAGCGGCTTTATTAGCGGCTCGACATAACCGGAAAATTATCAATTTAGAAGATATCGATGAAGCGATGGACAGGGTCATGTTAGGTCCTGCTAAAAGATCAAGAAAGATTACCGATAAAGAAAGAAAAATCATCGCCTATCACGAAGCTGGTCACGCTGTAATTGGACTAAAATTAGAAGGTTCGAATATTGTTCAAAAAGTAACGATTGTCGCACGTGGTCAAGCAGGAGGATATAACCTTATGACTCCCGAGGAAGAAACTTTCTTAGAGTCAAAAACTTCTTTATTAGCCCGTATTACCGGTTATTTAGGAGGAAGAGTAGCCGAAGAAATCGTCTTTAAAGACGTCACTACTGGAGCTTATCAAGACTTTCAAACTGCTACAAAAATTGCTCGTGCGATGGTTACTGAATACGGGATGAGCGATTTAGGACCGATTCAATATGAGTCCAATAGTGGTAATGTCTTTTTAGGAAGAGACTACTTAAAAGAAAAGAACTTTAGTGATCAAATCGCTTTAGAAATCGACAAAGAAGTAAGAAACATTGTTACTCAAGCTTATGATCAAGCTTATGATATCATTACTAAGAACCGAAAATTATTAGATACTATTAGTTATTATTTATTAGAAATGGAAACCTTAACTAAACAAGATATCGATGAAATTGTCGAAACTGGCAAACTCATCCGCCATGAACAAAAAAACAATAACTCTGCTTCTCAAGAAAAAGATGTCGATGAGACTTGATAAATATTTAAAAGCAGCTCGTTTAATTAGAAGGCGCACTGTAGCTAAAGATGCCGCTTTAGGAAACTTTGTTTTAGTTAATGGCGTCGTAAAAAAACCTTCTTATCTGGTCAAAGTTGATGATATCATTACGATTAATTTTAAATTAAAAGCAGTTACTATTAAAGTCACAACTCTTGAAGTTCCAAAAAAAGGACAATTAATGTATCATTTAGTCCAAGAAGTTAAAAAATAATTTAAACCCTTTAACCACCTTTAATTATTAAAAAAGGTGGTTTTTTATTAGCCTTGAGTTTGGCTTCACTTAATAGCTTTTTATTCTATCTTAGTAACCAACCAATAGCCTGTTCTATTACCACCAACTCTTTTTAATACTCCCATATTTACTAGTGTGTTCATATGTCTAATAACCGTTCTTTTTGAGATTGATAATTCTAACGCTATTAATTCTTGCGTGACATTGGGGTTATTTAAAACAATACTAATTATATCCCTTTGTACTTCGTTCAAATTATGGGCATGTTTATTTTTAAGTGCAATATCTTCTTTATTTCTATATTTAAACGACACCTTAATAAAATTAGGATAAATATCATAGACATCCTCATTATAATACTTAAGAATTCTTCTAATGCCTGTTCCTAATTGCTCCACTAAACCAATATCTTTAAAAACTCTCATTAACTCTTTGTTTTTTGGAGCAGAAAACCCGCCCAAGAAGTCTTCCTTTGTGAATCTTTCAGGCAATCCTCCATTTGATGATATTTCAATTCTATCATCGAAAATTTCAAATTTTGCTGCTTGCTCATAGGTATAATCATTATGGACTATTGCGTTAATGACAGCCTCTCTTAATGCAATTGGTTCGACCATTTTGATTTCTTTACGTTCAACATGAGTTATTTTAGTAAATGTTTTATTTTCTAATTCAAGTTTGTTCAAAACGTTTTTAGTCGCTTTAATAAGGGAGCAATGACCGAATTCTTCACTTTCCACTAAATTAAATGTGTCGATGCCTGAATATTTCGCAACTTGAATTGAAACACTATTATTATCTGATAATAAATAAGCTACATAGTTATAGCTTCCATCATCATTTACTAATTCCAATTGTTGGAGAAAGTTTGAACCAATCTCATAACCTAATTCTTCGTAATAAATCTTTAATTGAGAAAAAATTAAGTTTTGGTTTGGTGAGGCTATATTTCTTAATGAGTTTTTAGTCCTTTTTGTAAACAAATCAATAATCATTTCTTTATTTATAGGTTCTACGGAACTGCCTACTCGAATAAAAGAACCCTCTGGTGACATCCCCTTCTTTCTAAGGTAATATGGCTTTTCTGGCCCACTAGCTACAAAAACGTGAATAATATTAACACCATCTCTTTTCTCAGCAATAACATCAAACAAACCTAATGTTGATGGGCTAATATTATGTTTTATGCGATCTTTAATTTCAAGCTGTTTTTTGTCAACGTTATCAATTCCAATAATCTTCCCTTCATCATCTATTCCAACATAAATACTACCGCCATCTTTTGAATTAAGCAAGGCCACTACTTCTTTTTCAAATTTATCATTTAAAGCACGTTTAAATTCATTGTGTTTATTTTCTATCATTTAAAAACACACTCCTTTATTATGATTATACCATTAAAATTAAATTTGTCACTATTATTGTCACCATTGATGTCACCATTGTTATCGCCTTATTATAGACATTATCTTGTTATTTTCTTCATCTTTTACAGCCATTATGTCACCATAGTTGTCACCATTGATGTCACCATTGATGTCACCATTCTTTCTAATGGCACTTAAACTATAACTGAAACAATTAAATCTTTTACTGTTATCAATCTTAAAACCTACTTTATTAAGCATAACTAAATTATTAACAATACTATTTACTTTAAATAAATAGGAAATATCAAAGGCCAGCAACACTTAAATTAAACACAACCCAAAGATAAAATGGCAATATTTAATGCCATTTGATATAATATTAATTGTGTTTAAGGAAGGTGTATTATGTTAACTGAACAAGAAATAATTAGAAGAAAAAAACTATCCACGTTAAAAGAGTTAGGAGTTGACCCTTTTGGGAAGGCTTTTAAAAGAACTCACTTAACTAATGATATTAAAGAAAAGTTCTCCCGCTATGATCATGATGAATTAGAGAAACTAAACCAACATGTTATCATTGCTGGAAGAATAATTAGAAAACGTGTTCAAGGAAAAGCCGGTTTTTTAGTTATCCAAGATCAACTTGACAGCTTACAGGTTTATTTAAGAAAAGAAAACATCGGCGCTGATGCTTTTGAAGTCTTTTTAATTTCCGATTTAGGTGATATTGTTGGTATTGAAGGCGAATTATTTAGAACAAGAACTAATGAATTAACTATTAAAGCTACTAAATTAACTCATCTTAGTAAAGCTTTAAGACCACTTCCTGATAAATGGAGCGGACTCCAAGATAAGGAAGAAATGAGGAGAAGGAGATATCTCGACTTAATCGTTAATGAAGAAGCTCGCAAAATTGCTTTTTTAAGACCTAAAATCATCCGTGCCTTTCAAAAGTATTTCGATAATCACGGCTACCTTGAAGTGGAAACACCAGTCTTACAACCGATTTTAGGAGGTGCTTCTGCTAGACCTTTTATTACTCATCATAATACTTTAGATATGGAGTTTTACTTAAGAATCGCTACTGAACTTCCATTAAAGCGTTTAATTGTTGGCGGCTTGGAAAAAGTTTATGAAATAGGAAGATTGTTTAGAAATGAAGGTATGAGCCCCAAACATAATCCGGAATTCACTACTTTAGAAGCCTATGAAGCTTACAGTGATTTAGAAGGCATGATGAATTTAACTGAAGATGTCTTAATTTATGTTTGCGAGGAAGTTTTAAAAAGCAACCAAGTCCAATCAGAAAATGGCACGATTGTTTTTAAAAAAAGCTTTAAACGGATTTCTATGACTGATGCTATTAAGGAAAAAACTAATATCGACTTTAAAAAAGAGTATACTTTAAAGGAAGCACTTCTTTTAGCTAAAGAACACGATATAAAAACAGAAAAACACTTTGATGTCGGTCATATTATTGAAGCTTTCTTTGATAAATACGTTGAAAAAACAATTGTCCAGCCTACCTTTATTTATGAATATCCTATAGAAATAAGTCCTTTGGCTAAAAAAACAAGCGATCCTCGTTTTACAGAAAGATTTGAACTCTTTATTGACGGCAGAGAATACGCTAATGCTTTTAGCGAACTCAATGACCCCATCGATCAAAAGGAACGCTTTTTAAATCAATTAAAAGAAAGAGAACTCGGTAATGTTGAAGCTAATGAAATGGATACCGATTACGTAGAAGCTTTAGAATATGGGATGCCTCCTACTGGTGGTTTAGGAATTGGAATTGACCGTTTTATTATGTTATTGTTAGAAGTTGACAATATTAGAGATGTAATTCTATTCCCTCATATGAGGCATCGATAATAAAGGGGCAAACCGCTATAATTAGGCTTTCTCCTAAATTATTGCCAGTTCTTAAAATGAAAATTTTATCAAATTAATACTATTATAAAGGTCTAGTATCAAGGTTAGACCTTTTTTAAACTATTTAGTAAAGGTATCCCATTTTAATAATTAAATAATTACAATATTTAATGACTTTAATTAGTTAAAATCAATTTCAAATATCATCTTAGAAAAACCTTAAACTACCACACCTAAATAAGAAAGTTTCATCTCCACCTTCTATTTTTAGTTATAAAAAAGATTTCCTCTCTGCAAACTCTCTTTTATAATTAAGAGTCTCGATTTTAAGGAAATCATCTTCTTTTAAATACTTTAAAATGGTTTTTAATAATTACAATAAGTTGTATTCATCAGCGATATCATAAAATATTTCTTTTAAGGGATAAAAATCATCGCTCACTTCTAAAAAAGCCAACTCACTTACTTGATTAAGTTTATCAAATAAGCTTTTTGGGGCTTGTTTGTTTTTAGCCAAATAAGCAATTATTTCATTTTCTAAGGCGATTAAAGGCTTCAGTTTTTCCTCATCACCAATTAAATCATATAATTCGTTTTCTAAGTTAATTAAATCTAGCAACAATAACATCGTCTTCGCTTGTTTATTAAACTTTATAACATTATCATCATAATGGTGCTTTAGGATTAAATTAATTTGTTCAAACTGCTCAAATAAATAATAGAAACCAGTCGTAAAAATAGTTTCTTCATCAGAGGATAATTTCTTCTCTTCTAAAACTTTATTATAAAGATGCTTCACAACATCGATAACGTGTTTATTATATTTTAAAAGTGAGGAATTAAGTTTTGTTAATTCTTCTATGAGAGGGGCTTGTTCCAAAAACCAACTAGCATAATCATTAAATATATTTTCCATAGTTTCCTCCTTCTATATATCAAATATTATACCTTCAATAAATAATTAAGCAAGCAATTATCATAGTGCTAATTTTTTCTGATAGTTTAAAGCTGCTTTTAAAAATCCACTAAACAAAGGATGCGGTCTTAATGGTCTTGAAATGAATTCAGGATGAAATTGAACACTAATATAAAAATCATTCTGAGGGTATTCAATTATTTCCGCTCCTCTATTAAAATCATTTAAACCACTAAAAACCAAACCGTGATCAGTAAATAGTTCTTGATAATCTAAGTTAAATTCATAGCGGTGACGATGGCGCTCTTGAACATGTTTTTTTCGGTATAGACGATAAGCGAGTGTTTTAGGTTTAAGAGTAAAACTAGCTAACCCTAAGCGTTCCGGTTTAAGAAGTTTTTCTCCTTCTTTTCCTTTAATTAAATCAATCACAGCGTATTTTGTATGAGGATGAAATTCACTAGAAGTAGCGTCCTTTAAACCAACAACATTACGGGCAAACTCAATTAAACTTAACTGCATCCCCAAACAAATTCCCAACAAAGGAATATTGTTTTCACGAGCATATTTAATAGCGAGAATTTTGCCATTAATACCCCTTCTACCAAAGCCACCAGGTATTAAAATGCCTGCAAACTTAGACAACATTTTAAAACTATTGCTAGGATTAATCTTTTCGCTATCCAAGTAAACTATTTCAATTTTTGTCTCTAATTGATAAGAGGCATGGTTTAAGGCTTCGCTAACAGATAAGTATGCGTCTTTAAGCGAGGTATATTTACCAATCACAGCGACTTTAACACTGCTTTTAGGGGTGCTTATTTTTTCAATTAATTCTTCCCATTCCGTTAAATCAGCCTTATTAGTTTTACTGGCAATTTTAAAGTGCCTTATTATTTGTTCATCAATATTTTGCTTTTTAAACTCTAAAATCATTTTATAAACGATATCGACATCAACAGATTGAAAAACCTTTTCTTTTTTAATATCACAAAAAAGCGCAATTTTTTCTTTAATATTACTGCTAATCGCGACTTCACTTCTTAATACAATCATATCAGGAGTTATTCCTAAACTTCTTAACTCTTTAACCGAATGTTGAGTAGGCTTTGTTTTAATTTCTTTCGCCGCCTTTAAGTAAGGTACTAGCGTAGTATGAATATATAAGGTGTTATTAAAACCAAAATCTCTTCTAGCCTGTCTAATCGCCTCTAAAAAAGGCAGCGACTCGATATCACCAACGGTACCACCAATCTCAGTAATTACGACATCAGCTTTTGAGATTTTAGCTGCTGCAATTAATCTTTTTTTAATTTCATTAGTAATATGAGGAATAACTTGAATAGTCGCCCCTAAAAACTTACCTTTACGTTCGTCTTCGATTACTTTCGAGTAGATTTTTCCAGTAGATACTGAGGCTTCTTTTGATAAGTTGACATCTAAAAAACGCTCATAGTGGCCTAAATCCAAATCCGTTTCCGCTCCATCATCAGTTACGAAAACTTCACCATGTTGGTAAGGACTCATCGTCCCCGGATCAACATTAATATAAGGATCAAACTTCAGCATATAAACTTTTAATCCTCTATTTTTTAAAATTTGGCCAACACTAGAAGCCATTATACCCTTCCCTAAAGAAGAAACAACTCCACCTGTTACGAAAATAAATTTTGTTTTCATAAAATCCTTTCCTCTAAAATTAAAAAATACCCTTTTAGGGGTGCTTGTCTGCCCTTAAATATTATATCAAAATCACCATCTATTAACAATAATAAAAAATGCCCCTCGGGCACCTTTTATTATTCATCATACATATCTTCGTAATCATCCATTATTTTATTGTAATCATCATCATCAAAATCTAAATCAACTACTTCGTCTTCATCATCGGTAGAATAGACTTTAACATGATCATCAATTACTATTTCTTCTTCATCTTCATCCAATTTAAATTCTTCATCGTCTTCATCGCTTTCACTTACTTCAGCTTCCACGATTTCTTCTTCTACAAAATAATCTTCTAATTGGATGTCATCATCGTCTTCTTCTTCGTAAGGCTCATCTTTATTGAAAAACGAACCATCCTTATCCCATAAATCTAAATTGTTTTCTTTTAAATCCCATTCATCGTTCCCACAATAAACGAAATTAGCGTTTAAAGTCATATCTAAGTAGAGTTGCGATAACTTATCCATATCATTTTCACTTAACTCTTTTATCTTCGCTACTTCACTTAACAATGTATAAATGTTTTGTTTGCCGTTTTCTTTAACGTATTGGACAGCAATTTCAACCATTGATTTTGTTTTATCAAATTTAGCCATTAAAAATCCTCCTTAACTAAAAGTCTCCATCATTTTATACGATAGTTTCTAATAATGCAAGTTTTTTTGCAAATAATGTTGCTAATTCTTTTTCTTCCCACTTATAACCTGTTTCTTGAATATCAAATGTAATGGGCGAATTGATATCAAAGTATTGATAACCATGCGATTTTTGCGACTTCAAAACCTCAACAATCGCTTCTCTTAAAACAATACCAGTACGAACAATATTATCCCCATACATAAACGGATTATCAGCAAAGTTAAAAGTATAACTATGTACTGCCACTTTATATGTCTCGTTGCTTTTAAAGTTAGAAATACCTGGTCTTTTATCGTTTATTCCCCCATACCCACTATTTAAAAAGCTATTAATCTCAGAACCTTTTAAATTAACTGTAATTATAAAGTTATCAAAGGGGAAAATATTTAAAACTGTCGCTTCACTTATTGCTTCGCCTTTAGAAAGATAAGTTCTCGTGCCGCCGCTGTTATGAAAGGCAATATCAGCATCAGTTTTTTCTCTCATTACTTTAGCGATATAAAAACTTAAATCACTAACCGAATAATATTGTTTAGAAATTAAAATAGTATCGTATTTATAAGTTATTTGTTCTGCATAATATTCTATTATAGTTGTTATTTCTTCTCTATTTTGATAAAGCCTCTTGTCATCTTGAGGAGATAAGTTTTTAGCAACAGCACCAACGCTTTTATTATCATCAACACTAACTTCAACCTTCCCTAAATAACTACCGCTACTGCCAGATTGTAAAACAGGGACACCGTTTTGGTCTCTCACATAAGCTTGGTGGGTATGTCCGTTTAAAATAACGTCAGCACCATCATGGGCAACATTAGTGTTGTAATAATTATCAGCACCATGATGAACAGCGACGACCACGTCAACTTCATCTTTAAACTCTTCAATATAAGAACTTACTATCGGAACAGGATCAGCGAAATAATAATCTTTTACTAAACCGCCATCAATACTAGTTTCTAAACCATAGCCAATCGTTCCAATAATAAGAATTTTTAAACCGTTTTTATTAACGATTGTATAAGGTTCAAGACCGTTTGGAAGTTTATCCGTTTCTTTTAAAAAGACATTCGCGCCTAAAAAGGGGAAATCAGCTTGAATTTCATTTTCACCATTAAAATAACCAAGCATATCTTCTCTAAGCCCCAATCAAACTCATGATTACCAATCACGAACGCATCTAACTTCATTTCATTAAGAGCGAAAATAATTGACTCTCCATAAAAATGATTAGATAGTAATTGACCTTGTAAAATATCCCCGCCAGTAATAAAGAGCACATCTTTATCTTCTTGTTCAGCCATAATTACATTAGCAAAATAATCAAGACCAATACCTGCGTCTTGACTCGATAAAGCCCCATGAAGATCATTTAAATAATAAATATCAACTTCTTTTTCACCTTCTATTGGAGGAACTTCATTCTCCTTCCAGCGCGCTGACAAAGTAATATTTTTTGTAATTGGAGTTTTCAAATCAAATAATGAATCATAGTAGTACCAACCTAAAAATTGATGACCCGCTCTAGTTGGTTCTTCACTTAAAGTTAAATAGTTTCCTTCTTCTACAATAATATTATCATTGGGCTTATCATCATAACCGTAAATTAAAGTCACAATAAATTTATTAACTTCAACTATTATTTCATCCCATTTCGCTACCAAAGTTATTGATTCTGTAATTGGTGTTTCAAAGTCAAACTCTTCTCCATTAATAAACCAACCTAAAAACTCGTATCCGTTTTTTGTTGGATCTAATGGTTTCTTTACTAAATCATTACTAACAACTTTAATAGTTTCGATCTCTATGCCACCATCACTATTAAAAGTGACTGAGAATGTATCTGGTTCAACCTCAATCTCTTTCCATTTAGCCACTAAGGTTATCGCTTCTATAATTGGTGTTTCAAAGTCAAACTCTTCCTCAGTAATAAACCAACCTTCAAAAGTATGTGTTTCTCTATTTGGGTCCGAAGGTTTCTCAACCTTTTCACCAGATCGAACTAAAACCTCATAGTTTTCTGGCGAATCTTGATAATTATAATTAAAAGTAACTAAGTATTCATCTTTTAAATCATCATTGTGAGTTCTATTACAACCAAATAGCGTCAATAACAACATCAACGCCACTATTAAAAATCTCTTCTTCAAATTTACACCTTCTTTTTTCACAACCGCTATTATAACACAAAAAAGTTTACTTTAAAATCAAAAAACCAGAGAACTTATTCTGGTTTAAATTAAATTTAAATAACAACAACTATCTTTGCTTTATCGCATTTGAGTAAAATAAATAATCGCACCTAAAATTGCAGCTATTAAGATTAAAACAATAAATAGTTTAAATAGTTTTTTAGCAAAACTAATCGCGCCTAAGACAACAAACAAAGCAGTAAATACTAATCCAATTAGTTTTAATATTCCTGGCACACTGCTTATAAAAGGTTCTATTAATCCAAGTGCCTTATTATAAACATCATCAGAAAACCCATTAACATTGTTGTATAAATTTACAAAAAATTCTTTTACTGTATCTACCATTCCAGCCATTTTAATTACTCCATTTCTACTCTATTATCAAGAGCTTTTTTTAATGTTTTTTCATCTGCATAGGAGAGATCGGAACCAACAGGAATACCATAACCAATACGTGTTGTCTTTACTGGCGAGTTTTTTAATAATTCTTTTAAGTAACTCGCTGTCAACTCGCCATTTAAAGTACCATCCAAGGCGATAATTATTTCTTTAACCCCTTTAGTTCTTTTCAACAGCTTAGCAACTGTTATATCTTCTGGTTCTACTCCTCTAGAAATATCTATTAATCCCCCCAAGACATGATACAAGCCTTGATAATCCGTTTTATCGATAATAAAGAGATCTTTTACCGACTCTACAACCATAATAGTTGTTTGATCTCTGCTATCATCGCTACAAAAGGGACATTTATCTTCCATCATGGCATTGCAAATAGGGCAAGTCTTTAGTTTTTCTTTTAACTCTACTAATGATGAAGATAAACTCTTAATAAGATTGTTATCTTTTTCATTATAAACAAAGAGTGCTAACCTAATCGCTGTTTTTTCACCAATCCCTGGGAGTTGTTTAAAAGCTTCCTTTAAATTATTAAAAGCTTTTGGGTAATTCATTTAAAACCTCATCCCCATTGTAAAACGACTCATCTCTTCTTGAGTTTTTTTATCAACAACTTCAACACCGTTATTGATCGCCACTACAATTGCATCTTGTAGCATTTCTTTATCTTCTAATAGCTCATCATCAATTTTAACATCTATTATTTGGTGAGAACCTAACATAATAACTGTTACTCCAGTAGCTTTACCGATAAACTCTGTCATTTGTAGGCGTTCTTGTGTTTCTTGCATTTCTTTCTGCATTTTTTGTAATTTTTTTACCATATTTTGATTCATCTTATTCCCCCTCTACTATTACTTTATCAGCACCGAAAAAATCTTTAGCTAAACTTAATGTTTCCGATTGATATTTTTTTTCATTTGTTGCAAATATTCCTAAGTCAACTTTTGGCAGCTTAGGCTTTTTATTACCTTCTCCCCATTGTTTTAAAAAGGAGGTAAATAGTAAATCCCAATTAGTTTTATCTAAACAAACAATATCATTAACATGATTTTCTTTACTATTAATAATTTCTAAAGCTAGTTTTTTCGTTGACTCTCTTAATAACATTAAACAACTCGTCTTATCCGGATAGACTATTAGCATTTTATCATCCGAACAAGCTACCAATTCACCTTTTAAAAGCAGTTCCGCTGTTGTTTGTAAATGTGGTGTTTTAAGATTAGCTAAATTAGGCCAACCTCTCGCAAGTAAGTTTTTCTTCGTTTTATTGCCACTATTTAATATTTCTTCAATTTCTTTAACCGTTATTTCGCGCCCATCTTTTCTTTTTGGTTGCGATTTTATTTCTTCTTCGCTATTTTTTACCACTATTTCTTGAACTGGCCTTTTTTCTAATTCTCGGTATGATCTTTCCAGTTCATTAATTTTATTCATCAACAAACCAATTTCTTCTTTTTCTTCAATTCTGACAACATCCTGGTGGTCGATCATTTTAAATAAGGCTAACTCTAAATAAGCTCTTTTTTGCATCGTCCATTTAATATTGTTTTGCGTTTCGTTTAAAACGTCTAAATAAAAGAAAAGTCTATCATTAGAGTAATCTTGCGCTAAATCTTTTAAATAGCTTGTCGGCCGCTCGATTTCAAAAGTAATATTCTTTTCAATTAGAATATCTCTTAATAAAGCGATTATATCAGCGACAATTTTTGAGATTTCTTTACCATCTTCAATGATTTCATTAAGTAAAAAGAAAGCATTTGAAGCGTCTTTATCCTTTAAATAATTAACTAACTTAATTAAGTTATCTTTAGAAACAGAACCAGACACTTGGTAGACATCTTCAATAGTTATCTTTTCCCCAGAAAAAGAAACAGTTTGATCAAGTAAACTAATCGCGTCTCTTAATCCGCCTTCAGCATTTAAAGCAATTTCATTTAAGGCTTCATCGCTAATATCAATTTCTTCTTTATCTCTAATTTCTATTAACTTCTTATTAATATCGCTAGGAGAAATACCTCTAAAATCAAATCTTTGGCAACGAGACAAAATAGTAGGAATTACTTTATTAGGTTCTGTCGTCGCTAAAATAAAAATAACATGTGCTGGTGGTTCTTCTAAAGTTTTTAATAAAGCATTAAAGGCTGCCTGAGTTAACATATGCACTTCGTCGATGATGTAAACCTTATATTTTCCAAAAGAAGGAAGATAATTAACTTTATCTCTTAATTCTCTTATTTCTTCAACACCATTATTACTAGCAGCGTCGATCTCAATAACATCGCTTAAGTGACCTTCTTCAATAAGCTGACAAGTTTCGCACTCCCCGCAAGGCTCTAGACTAGGTGCTTTTTCACAATTAACCGCTTTAGCAAAAATCTTGGCAACGCTCGTTTTACCCGTTCCCCTTGGACCAGAAAAAAGATAAGCATGGGCAACCTTATTGTTTAAAATCGCATTTTGCAGCGTTCTAATTATGACGTTTTGACCGACAACGTCGCTAAATCTTTTAGGGCGATACGTCCGGTATAATGCTTGGTAACCCACTCTTTACATTCTCCTTTCTCGTGTCTAATATTATAACATGTATCTAGTAAGATACAAAATAAAATAATAGTGACGACGCTTTATATATTGAGTCAAAAAAACTGCTAAACAGCTTTTTAAAAAGAATTCGAAGTTTTTTTATCATCACTTTGTTTTATCTTATTTATAATCCAATTTATTGTTAGCGTAAAAACCTAAACCAGTAAATAAAGCCAGATAACCAAGATTTATTACTATTAATAATAATGTTTCCCCATAACTATAAACAGCAGTACTAGAAAGACCTAAAAACGGGAAGATCTTTATTAAAAGTTCTCCCTGCCCCTTTAACCCTAAAATACTAACAACGATCATTAAGGCAAAAAAGGTTCCAATCCCTAACCCAATGGTCGCGCCAATACTTTTAAAAAGAAAAGCTAACAAATGAATAAAACTATAAACAACTAATAATGAGCTTATCAATAAAAAATAATGAAGTGCCATTTTACCAACATCTATCTTTTTAAAACCCATCACTAAACCAATAGCCCCATAAGATAAAAGTGCATATGCGGTTGCGAAAACTACAACTGCTATTAAAGTAAATAAAGCGCTCGCTCCATAAATTTTACTTCTTTTATAACCGGCAATAACTTTATTTCTAATGGTGTTATTAGTAAAATCTCCTACAATTACGATCAAAAGTAAAACCAATAATAACAACCCAAAGTTGTTCATCGGTGAAAAGGATGCTAAAAAAGTCTCTCTAGCAAGATCGCCCTCGTTTGATCCAATAATACCGCCTAAAAGTGTATTCTTTACTACTTGATACATAGAAGCCGTTAAAAGTGGAAAAGCAAAAAGTAAAATCGTTAAAGCGATAAAAATTTTACTTCTTAAAAATTTATTTAATTCTGCTTTTAAAATATTAAACATATTTAATCCCCTCCACAATTTCTAAATAATAATCTTCAATTCCAATATCCAACTCGTGTAATTCTTTTTGTGTTATTTCTTTAATTAACTTCCCCTTACTAATAAAACCATACCTAGTCGCCACTTTGTCGAGTTCAGTTAAAATATGACTGGAGATTAAAAATGTAATATTTCTTTCCCTATTTAAAAGGATAATCAACTCTCTCATCTTCCTTATTCCTAATGGATCGAGCCCATTCATCGGTTCATCTAACAAAATAAACTCTGGGTCACCTATTAAAGCTAAAGCGATGCTCAGTCTTTGTTTCATTCCTAAAGAAAAATCTTTAGCGCGCTTTTTTAAATGAATAACATCTTCTAATCCGACTTGAATTAAAAGTTCTTTAAGTTCTTCTACACTTTTCTTTAAACCTAACATTTTAGCTTGAAAAACCATATTATTAAGCGCGTT
Source organism: Acholeplasmataceae bacterium (assembly GCA_012837645.1). Lineage (GTDB taxonomy): Bacteria > Bacillota_I > Bacilli_A > Acholeplasmatales > UBA5453 > DUQU01. The sequence continues at coordinate 79,998 of DUQU01000006.1, forward strand.
TAAAGAATTATGGATTGCTGGATTTTCTACTATTGCAGCGATATTGCCGATTCTTTTATCAATATTAATTTGATAGCTTCCGCTAGTGGGATTAACAATGTTTGTAAGTAGTTTAATAACTGTTGATTTCCCTGCACCATTCTCGCCGATAAATCCATAAATTTCCCCTTTATTAATTGTCATATTGAGATTGCTGACGGCGACTGTCTCTTTATATACTTTTGTTAAATTTGTTGTTTTTACCAATACTTCCATTTTTCTCTCTCACTTTCCTAGGCAAAACTTGGAAAATAATTCCTCAATTAAATCTTCGGGATGATACTCGCCAATTATTTCACCTAAAGTTTGCCAACCTTTTTTAATATCTATTTCCACCATATCAATCGGTAGACCGATTTCGATGGAATTAATTACTTCCTTCATTAACTTTTTAGTTTCTTCTATTTTTTGAATATGTCTCGCGTTGGAAAGATAATTAAAATCATCTCCGAGTTCATTCAATTCTAACTTTTTAATAATCGCTTCTTCTAATAAGTTTAATCCTTCCTTACTTAAAGCGCTTAAAGAAATCATTTCTTTTAAAATCGTTTTCTTGCCTAAATCTTTTTTATTACCGACAACAATTCTTAATTTATTTTTAGTTAGTTCTAGTAATTCTTCATCTTCTTTTGATAATTCATCACTCATGTCTAATACTAAAATGACTAACTCCGCTTCATCAATCGCTTTTTTACTTCTTTTTACACCAATTTTTTCTACAATATCGCTAGTTTCTCTTATCCCTGCTGTATCGATTAAATTTAATGTAATTCCGCCGATGTTAATGTTCGCTTCAATGGTATCTCTCGTCGTTCCTGCAATTTCAGTTACGATCGCTCTTTCTTCATCTAAGAGAGCATTTAATAAACTCGATTTACCAACATTAGGTTTCCCGACAATTGCGGTTTTAACACCCTCCCTTATCATTCTCCCTTTTTTAGCATGTTTTAAAATTTCCTCTAAATCTTTTTTAAATTCGATGATTTGAGGTTTAATAATTTCATTAGTCATTTCTTCAGTATCGTCATATTCAGGATAATCGATATTAACTTCAATAACAGCGATAATCGCTAATAGTTTTTCTCTTAAGTTTTTAATCAAGTTTGAAGTATCGCCTTTAAGTCCGTGCATCGCTAACTTCATCGCTTTTTCATTTTTAGCACTAATTAAGTCCATCACAGCTTCACTTTCAGCTAGGTCAATTCTACCGTGAACGAAAGCTCGTTCGGTAAATTCACCCGGATTAGCTAATCTTAAACCAACACTTAAAAGTCTTTTTAAAACTTGATTAGTTACCAAAATACCACCATGGGTAGATATTTCCACCATATCTTCGCTAGTAAAACTTCGCGGTGCTTTAAAAACCGCTACCATTACTTCATCGAGTGTTTTATTATCTTCATCAAGAATATAACCATAACTAACAGTATGAGACTTGACTTTTCTTAAGTCTTTCCCTTTAAAGATTTCATTCACTTTGGTGATCGCTTCCATTCCCGTTACCCTAATAACGCTAATACCAGCAGTACCATAAGCTGTAGAAATTGCACAAATAGTATCTAAAATCATTTCAATCACTTATCCTTTTTAAGCGTTTCTGCAAAAATTTCATTAAAAGCCACTTTTTCATTATTTAATTGATAACCATAAACTTGATTTAAATTGATATTAGTGGCGCTTCTAAAAATTGAATTTTCAATTTGAGGATTATCTTTCTTTAAGTCTTTAACTAACTCTTTTATTACCGCTCTTTTCGAACCATAATTTTTCGCAGCTACTTCACAACCACAATCCATCACCGTTAAGCCTGTGCTCTTAATAAATCTAATAATGTCTTTTTCTTTAATATATATTAGTGGTCTAATAAGTTTAATAGTAAAATTCTCTGAATTGATTTTAGGTACCATTGTTTTAAATTGAGAACCATAAAAGACATTTAATAACGTTGTTTCAATAACATCATTAAAATGATGTCCTAAGGCAAGTTTATTACAACCTAGACTCTCAGCAAATTCATATAAAAAGCCTCTTCTCATCCTCGCACACATATAACAAGGGTTATCTGTAGCAATCTTACTAACAACATTAAAGTTATTGTTTTCTCTAATAATAAGAGGAATCTCTAAAAGTTTAGCATTTTCTTCTAATAGTTCTCTGTTAATAGTATTAAAACCGGGATCCATAGCGAGATATTCTAAACTAAAAGCTATTTCACTATACTTTTGTAATTCCATTAATATTTTCGCTAAGAGTAACGAATCTTTACCACCGCTAACAGCGACCGCAATCTTATCATTTTCTTCGATTAAATTAAACTCCCTAATCGCTTTAATAAAGGGTTTCCATAAAGCCTTACGATAACTCGTGCCAAGGCTTCTTTCAATTTCTTTTAAGGGTTTTATTAAGGTGGTTAGCTTATTTGTTTTGGGAACTTTTTTCATCTTTAATCAATTTTTCAACATCACTAATAAACTCATCTAATTCATTTAAATCCTTTAAAGTAGCACCAGCAGCTTTTTGATGCCCTCCACCTCGCCATTTAGTAGCGAGTTGTTGAATTTCTGGACCTCTACTTCTTAGTCTAATCCGGTATTCGTCTGCGCTTTCAATAAACAAAGCCCAAACAGGATAACCTTCAATACCTGCTAAATTATTAACCATCGCACTAGCGCTTTCGTGACTAACATTCATTTTAGTCATCATTTCTTTTTTCATAATATAATAAATGAAACCGCCCTCAGTAGTAACAAAGTTGCTCAACACTTCACCCTTAAGTCTAATTGAATTCATATCATCTACGGAGAGTTTATTGTCAATGTCTTCAATATCGACACCAAAATCAAGTAACATTCCTGCTAGTTCATGGGTTCTTCTATTAACGCCACGATAACGAAAACGACCAGTATCAGTAACAATACCGACATACATCGCTCGCGCTCCTAAAAATGATAGTTTTAATTGATCTTGATAACTTTCATAAAAATCAGCAATCATTTGACTGCATGAAGGTAAACTATCATCAACCCAATAATAATTAGCATAAAAAGAGTCATCTTCTTCAACATGATGATCGATTTTAAAGATTTCTTTAGCGAGTTTGTATCTTTGGTCACTAATGCGGTTTTCACTACCGGTATCCACGACAATACTTAAAGCACCTTGGTAAGCTTCGTCTTTAATTTTATCGGGTGTACCAACAAAACTAACATACTCACTTTCTTCACCAACAACGAAAACCTTCTTAGTTGGATAAGTTTCTTTGATAATATTATAAAGACCAAATTGCGCTCCATAGCAGTCTCCATCAGGCCTCGTATGACCATGGATAATTATTCTTTCATATTCTTTTATTTTTTTAAGTAGTAATTGTTTCGCTGTCATCTTCTTCCTCCAGTAATTTTTTATATTCTTTTATTATTTCATCAACCTTTTCCCAACTCTCAAAACTAGCACCGCAAGCATAATTATGACCGCCGCCTCCATAACGTTTTGCAAGTTCAACAATCACGATTCCTCTACTTCTAAATTCACCAATTATTTTATTAGTATCTTTATCATAAGTAAAGTTCAGCCAAATTTTAATCTCTTCAATACCACTGGCAATGTTAACCATTCCCCTTGAAGCTGAAAAGGTGTCAATGTCGAGTTTTTCTAAATCTTCTTTAGTGTTTTTTAAATAGGCAATTCCCTCTTCAAAAACAAATCTACTCGCGAACTTTTGTTTTAGCAATCTTCTTTCTAAAGGTTCTACGTAGAGCCAATCATAAAGTGCTAAAACATTAAATTCTGCTTTCGTTAAAAAGGCTGCTGTTTCAAAGGTGCTACTAGCATTTTTTAAATACTGAAATCGCCCTGTATCGGTTACTATTCCCGCATAGAAATAATAACTAGCTTCAACTGTGAATTTATATTTTAATGTTCTAAAAATAGTAGTTAGATATTCAGCCGCAGAACTATAAGAACTATCAATAAAAGTAGTCGCTTTAATATTTGTGTCGTTAGTATGATGATCGATTATTAAGACTTCTTTCGCTAAAAGGTATCTCTCATCACTTACCATTTCACTGACAGCGACATCGACAATAATACTTAGGCTATCCTCAAATATATTATCAGCAATCACATTCATTTTTTCTTTAGTATATCTATTTTCATCGCCAACAACAAACACTAACTTTTGAGGATATCTTGTTTTAATTAAATAATAAAGACCCATTTGAGAGCCAATCGCGTCCATATCGGGATTTTTATGACGGTGAATAATAATAGTATGATATTTTTTTATTAATTGAGCTATTTTTTTATACATAGAAACCTCATTTCTCATTACTTTAAATTATACCACTAAGAGACTTACTTTTCATTTAAAAGTTATCGCCATTTTTAAGACAAGCAAAGAAAAATTAGTGTTTATTGCAATGCTCTTAGTTTTCTTTTTATTACATCTTTCTCGTTTATTTTGTTTTTACTACGATAGTTTCTCGACTCCTTTTTTTAAACTTATGATAGTTTTTATTTATTGTATGCGCTTACCATACTGTTATTTTATTGATAAAACTATGTTTTATGCTATAATGTTTTCGGATTAAATTACATAATAGAAAGGATGATTTATTTGAAAAAATATGTTTATTTATTTAACGAAGCCGACGCAACAATGAGAAATCTGCTCGGCGGCAAAGGTGCAAATTTGGCCGAAATGACTAAAATTGGTCTTCCAGTACCTTTCGGTTTCACTGTTTCAACTGAAGCCTGTACTAAATACTACGAAGATGGCAAAAAAATTGATGATGCTATTGTTAAAGAAATATTTACTGCAGTAACTGAGTTAGAAAAAGAAGCTAACAAAACATTTGGTGACGTCAACAATCCCCTCTTAGTTTCAGTGCGTTCAGGGGCGCGTGCTTCGATGCCAGGAATGATGGATACAATCTTAAACTTAGGTTTAAATGATGAGGTTGTTAAAGGCTTAGCTAAACTAACAGCTAACCCCCGTTTTGCTTATGATTCTTACCGCAGATTTATCATGATGTTCGCTGATGTTGTTATGGAGATTGGTAAAGAAAACTTTGATAAGATTTTTGATGAGAGAAAAAAACAAAGAAAAGTTAGCGATGATGCTGATTTAACAGCTGAAGATATGATTTATATCGCTGATGCCTTTTTAGCTCGTTATCAAGAATTAAAAGGTGAACCTTTCCCTCAAGATCCAAAAGAACAATTAATTGAAGCCGTTAGTGCTGTCTTTAGATCGTGGGATAACCCAAGAGCGAACACTTACAGAAGATTACATCACATTCCTTATTCATGGGGAACCGCTGTTAACGTCCAAACGATGGTTTTCGGTAATATGGGTGATGATTGCGGAACTGGTGTTGCCTTTTCGAGAAATCCAGCAACTGGTGAAAATGAACTTTTTGGTGAGTATTTATTTAATGCTCAAGGAGAAGACGTCGTTGCTGGTATTAGAACTCCAAAACCGATTAGTGAACTTAAAAAAGAGGCTCCAGAACTTTATCAAGAGTTTCATGAAATTAGTGATAAATTAGAACATCATTATAAAGAAATGCAAGACTTAGAGTTTACTATCGAAAGAAACAAACTTTATATTTTACAAACAAGAAGTGGTAAAAGAACGGCTCACGCCGCTATTAAAATCGCTATTGATATGGTTAATGAAGGTTTAATCGATGAAAAAGAAGCAGTTTTAAGAGTCGATCCAGCTTCCTTAGACCAAATGCTTCACCCTGCTTTTGATGAAGAAGCTTTAAAAAAGGCTAAAGTCGTCGGTGAAGGTTTAGCAGCTTCTCCAGGTGCTGCCTATGGTAAAGTTGTCTTTACAGCTGAAAAAGCTCAAGAACTTCACGCCAAAGAACCAAACTCACCAATCATTTTAGTAAGAGTAGAAACTTCTCCTGAAGATATTGAAGGAATGGTTATCGCCAGTGGTATTTTAACTGCACGCGGCGGAATGACAAGTCACGCAGCGGTTGTTGCGAGAGGAATGGGTACTTGTTGTGTTGCTGGTGCTGATCATATGAGTATTAATGAAGAAGAAGGTTACTTTGAGATTAGAGGTAATAGATTTAAAGAAGGCGAATTTATTTCTTTAAATGGTTCTACTGGTAAAGTTTATGGTGAAAAGATTGAAACTGTTGAAGCTGAAGTAAGTGGCGATTTCGCAACTTTAATGGCTTGGGCAGACAAATACCGTGTCTTAGAAGTTAGAACTAATGCAGATACACCTAAAGATGCTCAAGTTGCCAGAGACTTTGGCGCCCAAGGTATTGGACTAGTAAGAACGGAACATATGTTCTTTGAAGCAACCAGAATTAAAGCGGTTAGAGAAATGATTTTAGCGAAAACTCAAGAAGATAGAGAAAAAGCTTTAGCGAAAATTCTTCCAATGCAAAAAGAAGACTTTATCGGTATTTATGAAGTTATGGACGGACTCCCGGTAACGATCCGTTACTTAGATCCACCCTTACATGAATTCTTACCGCATGAAGATAAAGATATCGAAGCTTTAGCTAAAGATATGGGCGTAACATTCCAAGAATTAAAACAAACTGTTGATGAACTTCATGAAACGAACCCAATGTTAGGACATCGTGGTGTAAGACTTTCAGTAACTTATCCTGAAATTGCCGAAATGCAAACAAGAGCGGTCATTGAAGCAGCTATTGAAGTAAGCAAAAAAGGTATTAAAGTGGTTCCTGAAATTATGATTCCTTTAGTTGGTGAGGTTAAAGAACTTAAATATATTAAAGATTTCGTAGTTAAAGTAGCTGATGAAATAATTAAAGAAGCTAATGTCGATCTTAAATATTTAGTGGGAACGATGATAGAGATTCCAAGAGCGACTTTACTCGCTGATGAAATCGCAAAAGAAGCTGAGTTCTTCTCCTTTGGAACTAACGACTTAACTCAAATGGCGTTTGGATTTAGCCGTGATGACGCTGCTAAATTCTTATCCTATTATTATGATAAAAAGATTTATGAAGCTGATCCGTTCGCTCACATCGACCAAGCAGGTGTTGGTAAGTTAATGGAGTTTGGTGTTAAATTAGGAAAACAAACCAGACCTGATATCTCCTTAGGTATTTGCGGGGAGCATGGTGGCGATCCACAAAGTGTTGAATTCTGCCATGATATCGGTTTAGATTATGTTTCTTGTTCACCATTTAGAGTACCAATTGCGAGGCTCGCAGCCGCACAAGCAAACATTAAAAAACCTCGAAAATAAAGGTTAAACAATTTATAGATATTAAAAACCCTAAGAATCAAAATTAGTCTTAGGGTTTTTTTTATTTATTAAAGTGTGGTGATGGTTTTTTTCGTCCCATTTTTTTAGGAATAAAAAAGAAAAGTAAATAAGTTGTAATAATAACACCGACAAGATAAGCTGCCATTATTAAGTAATAAATATAAAAGTAACTACTATGATTTATTTCTTCAACGAAGTAAATTCCTTTACTATTTAAATACTCCTCTTCTTGATAGCCTTTAAGCACTTCATTTTTAATAATTAAATCTTCTGAACTTACCTCTAATTCGCTTTTAACTAAGATTTCTTCTTCATCATCTTCAAATAAAATAATTTCTATTTCTTGATAGTTACCGGCGATTATTTTAGCTGCATCGATTAAAGATTTTTCTTCTTCATCTACTACTACTGAAAAAGGGAAATCCCTAAACTGATAGATTTTGTAAGCTAATTTTTCTTCCTCATTGATAAATCTAAACCAATAACGTTGTGGGAATTCTTTTAAAAGTGGATAGTTTTCATTTTCTATTATTATGTAAAAATACTCATCCGCTTTAACATCTTTTTTCCGGTTCACAAAAACACGGTTAACTTCAAAAAACTGAATCTTAAATCCGCTTTTTGTAATCGCATAAGTGGGTTCTTTTTTATGATAACCTAAAGGCGAATAGAAAAAACGATACTTGTCAGGATTATCATCACTAAAAGCTTTCGTTCCTTCTACTTCAAAATATTTATTTGCTGTTTTTTCATTAGCTTGCCGGTGCACATAAAACAATAAAATGGCTACTACTAAAGCATATATTATTCGGTAAAATACCTTCATTAATTTCTAGAAACTCCACTATATAAGCCGTACTCGTTTGCTTCTGCATACCATACCGCTTCTTGACCCCATTGATATAAATATCTATTACCAAAAATAGGTGAATTATAATATTCGCCGGTTTTACCAATGCCACTAATACCTAAACCATATTTTAATAACTCATAGTTTAGTAAATGCCAGCCTTCGCTAATTACTACGTTGCCAGATTTTGCAATATTATTAAATGTTACTGGATTATCTAACTTAAACCAAATCAAACCTAAAGTACGGCCGTAAGTTTCTATTAAACCAGCATTTCTATCTGCTTGTAAGTATATTTCGCTCGCTTCGCCTAATAACGTTCTCGTGAAGTTTGTTGCGACATTTGCATATGGTTGTCCCACTACTCCTGGTTTATCAGTTTCAGGTGTATCGACCATTAAAAATCTAATTCTTGCGTCTCCTTTATAACTATTAGTATCTCTTGGATCCAAAGAATCAAAATACACTGTATCGCCATCAGCAGCGCTAAGAAACTTCATTTTTGTCATTCCATACTCAGGAAAAATATCTGCTAATAACTTAAAGGCGGGGCCTGTTTCGGCATCGACAGGATGAGTTCCTAATATTTCAATTGCTTCCGGTATATATCCCATCCATTCTTTGGTGTTAAAACTTCTTTTTGGTTTCAGTTCTTCTCCCAAGAAAGTTTCAGTTCTCCTTACAAATATTTCATTATCAAAAATTAAACTAACATTACCGATATCATAAATAGTATCAAAATAGGTATCGTTATGTTTATTTCTTAATTGAACAACATTATTAGCGCCAACAAAGAGTTCATCAACTACTTGGTTAGCTTTATCTAACAACGACTCTTCCGCACCTTCTTTTACTAGTAAATGCGTTTCATTTGCCATTAATGTTCCAGTTAACTCAATCGTATAAGTGGGGCTTAAAGCTCCTCTTGCTAAGATTGCTAAATAATAATCGCTTAATTCAAGTTCTTCATTACCAAAATTATATAGTTCTAATGCTTTATTATTATTTTTACCATCCATTTGTTTAGAAATAATTAATTTATACTCATCGTAATTATTATTTTCATAAAGAATAATAGTTAATGACTGATCCGTTCTTATTCCATCTCCAGGCATTAAATCGTGATCGTATCTATTAAAAGTATCCGCTTCTTTATCGTTATTAATTTCGTATTCAAAATTGATGTTTGTAATTGATTGTTCTTGCAATTCTTTTAAAATTTGTTTTTGATTAAGCCCTGTTAAGTCTGGGAGTAATCTCCTTGAATCATAGTATATTTTTATTTTATCGCCTTTATAAGGGAAATATTCTTCGCCTCTTTTATGCTTTTCATATCTAATAAAGGTAGATGGAACTACGCCAGCATGATCTTCTGGAACGAATGTTAAGTATTCTTCACTAATTCCCATGTCATTAAAAATAGCAATCATTTCTTCTTTTGTTTTACCATTTAAATTAGGAATATTAATTGTTGAAGACTTTAAAAAGACTGTTAATTCTTTCTTGTCAAAATAATCTCCTTTAACAAAATTAGTTTCATACTTATGGAAAAGACCTTCATCGCTACTCGTTACATCATCTAAGAAGTAATCGACAAATTTTAAATTAACATCACTGCCATAAACTCCAATTTTATCAAAAGCCGTGATGATGCTTTCTTTTCTTAAATTAGTTAAGTCTGGTAAGACGATAGTAGAAGATTGTAAGTAGATTACAACTCTTTCGTTATTTTGAATTTGATCGCCAACTTCTTTATCTTCATACTTATAAAAAAGATCTTCTTTTGTTTCATTTAAATGTGATAAATAATAATTAACAAACTCTAATTCAATGTTTAATTCCTCTTTTCCAATCTCATTAAAAAGAGTAATTATTTCTTGTTTTGATTTATTTTCTAAATTTGGTGCTTTTGTTTTATTTACAGTTAAAAAGACAATTACTTTGTCGCCCTTTTTAAGACTATCGTTTACTTTAAAACCATCTCCATAATGACTAAAAACTTCATCTTTTTCACTAATATCATAAAAATAATTAAACTCCACATCAAAATCTTTTAAAATGATTTCTATTTCAGCTTTTGTCTTATTGTCTAATTCTGGCAGTTTTATCTTTTTGTCTTTACAACCACCTAAAAACAAACTAATCACTATTGCGAAAACTAATACTATCTTTCTCATCGTATTTCACCAATTCACTTTACTTTTTTGTTGCTTTTAAAGCATATCTAATTCCAATAATCGCTCCCACCACAACTAACAATGCTCCATTTATTATTAAGATTAAAACCCAAAAACCTAAACCATTTTCAACGATAATTCGGAAGCTTTCTATTTGATAATTACCCGAAGAGTCGGTTGCTGTAACAGTAACCTTATGTTCTCCTACTTTATCAAAATCGACTCCTTCTACTTTATTACCTTTAAATTCATAAAGATAGTCAATTTCAATATCTTCAACAGAGTCATAATTATCTTTATAAGAAATCTCTTTTTGATAAGCAATTTCTTTACCTTTTTTAGTTACTATTAGTCTTTTTAATAAAATTGAAGGCGGCTTAGTGTCCTCAACTTTAATTGTTGTTGCTTTTTCTAAGATGTTACCAGCATTATCTTCAAATCTAACTTTAACTTGATAAGTTCCTAATTCGTGAATATTGACAGTTTCAATATCAACAATCTCGTCGTTGCTCTCAAACTCCATTACCCCATCAACATCGTCATAAGCCGAAAACCGACGATAAAACCTTGCTAAATCATCTTCATCATGTACTTCATACTTATACTCATCTCTCACCTCACTAGAGAAAACGGGCGCCTTTATGTCTTCGTCAACTACTGCAATATCAATTGAAGGTTCAAGAAGTTTTCCATCTTTACCGTTATAAACTAAAGTTATACGATATCTGTTTATAACAAGCAAATCGGGCTTTGTATTTAAAAAGTCCCAATCATTAATATCTTCATCCCAATAATAATAATCTAATTGCCACCAAACATCATCATCCCTATTGCTATCACCAGCTTTTAAATTAATTTCTTCGCCATTATCTCTAACCTCAAAGTAACTATAAAAATCTAGTGTTTCTAAAGACCCAACAATTATAGTTATTGGTAACTTTCCTTTATTAACATTAATAATTGGGGGATCAATGATTTCTTCCCCCTTAATATTAGCTATTTTTAAAAAAAACATCCCTAAAACTAATAATAAAATTACACTTAGTTTAAACTTTTTCATTTTACACCTCACCCAAATTTATACGACAATTATAACATAAAAAGATGGATTTTACTATCATATTAAACCCATCTTTCTTTTTTATTAGCATTAAAACTAAAATCATTAAATTAATAAAAACAAGCTCTTATTTCTATCAAAGTTTTTATATTAACATTATTTTTTTCGATATAATTATCGTTATAACTAAAAAAAAGGAGCAAACCTCATTTGGTTTAACCCCCTCTTTAAAAGAATCTATCTTACTGTAAATAATAAACCATCTACTCTGTCCAAATTTTAAGCGACTTTACAATTAATCTAAGTTGATGTGTTCCTTCTTGTTCTCCAGCACTTTCAACGAACAATCTAATATATATAGGACTTCCATCTAAATCATCAATTGTTAACGTGTTAGTCGCTGAAGACTCGGTATCCCAATCTGCTTTAAAATCTTTAACATTTGTCCAAGTCTCACCATCAGTTGAAGTTTGAATATAAATATGATCAGCATAATTTAAATTGAATTGGGCGTCTTTAGTCCAATTTGTAACAACAAACTCAACTTTAGTTGCTTCAATTTTTTCATTAACTACTAAATATGGGCTTTCCCAATTATTACCTGATCTAATTCCCAATACAACTCCTTTATGATCTCCTGATTCACTAATATTTGCATTTAATCTTTCAAGATCCAATCCTTCTACTGTAAATTCTGTAGGTGTTGTTACATATGTTGTAGCATTTGTTAATTGAGAGAAATCCAAATCATAAAATGTGGTTTCAGGATCAATTGGTTTAGTTGGGGCTTTTTCCCCGGTAATAATAAAATTATCAAAGGTAAGAGCATAAGCTGTGTTTGTGGTCGAGGTTGCTGATGGCGCTTTATAAACTATTCTATATTTACCTGCTCCTGGAACCTCAAACGATACTGTTACATATTCCGCTTTTTTAAAATAAGTAAATAAATTATCTTCACCTTGTGAATC
>DUQU01000007.1 GCA_012837645.1 Acholeplasmataceae bacterium
AGTGGAAATGATATTCCTATTAATCCTGAAAAGGCGATTCTTGTCGTATTATACATGTTAATATATGCACTCTGATCAATCTCACCATTATCAACCATTGTTTTAAAACCAATTAATAAAACATCTTTTGCAACGATTCCTGCTAAAAGAGGAATAGCAAATATTGTTATTAATAAGCCTAGTTTTAAAAGAAGGGGAAAATCAACAAGAATAACATCTTTTATTACTTCAAAACGATTTGACGGTAAATCCGATGTCGTAAAATCCTTATTTGACTTTTTTAATGGATTAAAGAGCATAATTACTAAGCACCTCCATTACATCTAAAATTCCATCATCTCTTAAGGATGAATCAAATGATAAAAGATGAGATGATGATTTATTAAAAAATGCATAATAATCATCATTGCTATTTATTATATTAGTTAAAGCATTTTTTAATATACCTGAATTAGTTTCATGATCATATACTTTTAAGCCATAACTACTAATTGTATAGTTGAGTTCAATTTGATAATACTCAAAATTATTACCAAATCGATTGTTAATTACTTCTTCATTTAGATCTAAGCAATACTGCGTGATATAGGAAATAGATTGTGAATTATTAAAAGTCGAAACCGGAAGAAGGAGAATGTCAGAATTTTGAAATCCTTGTACAGAATAATATATTTCAAAATAGGAAGATGTGGTTAAATAATTGTCGATATTAACTTCTTTTAAATATGAGGGACGGTTATTGGTAGCGTAATCTTGCAAATCCTTGATGGATCCTTCTTTTTCGCCTGCAATAAAAACATTAACTCTTTCTGTTTTTAAAACACCAGAAAAAGTATCAACTAAAATTGAAGAAGCAACAGTAGCAACCAAAGCGACCAAAACATAAAGCGGCCAGCTCTTTTTAAGATAAAGTTTTGTAAACTTATCCATCTATTTTCTCCATTTCAACTATAAAATTACTTTTAACTTCGAAGTGGTATTTTACACCTTTAATTATTTTATTTTCAAAAAAATTCTTATTTATATAAAGAACCTTTTTGTCACTTAAAACAATCTCGTCTACTAGTATATATCTAGATAAAGTGATATCTTCATCTATTAACAAAACTTCTCCATCAACAAATGAAGAATCTGAATTAATTACAAGCTCTAAATGGTTGATAATAAACCTGAAACGTACAATTCGATAAACAAAATATAAAATAAACCATCCAAATAAAGTAAGTATTATAGATAATAAAATTAAAGCAATAACGCTATTAATTTCATTATTAAAAACAAGAATTAAAACAGCAGATATTAATAAAATAACTTCACAAATCGCAAACAAAATGATAAAAAGAGTTCGTTTTTGTAAGGTTTTTTGTAAATATTGCTTAGTATACATTTTTTTGTTTTTGTAACACTTTCTTTAGATTTTCTACCACTTCGTGATTAGAATAAAAAACTTCTCTAGAAGAACCAGATAGAACGATTTGCCCCTTATCCATCACATGAAGAACATCTGCGAGTGCTAATGCTTCTTCAAAGTCATGGGTAACATAAAGAGCTGTAATCCCTCGTGCTTTAATAACATTTTTTATTAATAACCTAAGTTCAGCTCGTTGATGTGGATCAACATTAGAAAGCGGTTCATCAAAAGCAATTAACGTTGGTCTTTTAACTAACGCTCTTGCTAATGCAGCTCTTTGTTGCTGTCCACCTGAAATATGTCGTGGTTTTCTTGTTAAAGTATGAGTGAGATCTAATTCTTCTGCTACTTCGTAAACTCTTTCAATAATCTCTTTTTTAGGGGCGGAAGCATTTTTTAAGGGATATGCGATATTGTCAAAAATATTCATATGGGGATATAAGACATATGATTGTGAAACTAGCGAGAAATTTCTTTGATCAAGCGGTAAAGAATTTGCATCAACATTACCAAAATAAATTCCTCCTTCGTAAGAAACTAAGCCAAGAATCGCTTTTAATAAAGTAGTTTTACCCGTTCCAGATTCGCCGATAATAACATGAAATAAACCATTACCAAAGGTTATTGATAATTTATCAATAACTTTATTTCTTGTTTTCTTATCAATAACATAAGAGACACTAACTTGATCTAATATTACTTCTGTCATTTATTAAGAACTCTTCTCCTTCTATCTAAATATTTTACTTCAAATAAGATGAAACCGCCAA
>DUQU01000008.1 GCA_012837645.1 Acholeplasmataceae bacterium
GTCGCTAGTAATTGGGGTGTTAAAATTAAACTTAACACCAGCGAGTTGCCATTCGACAAATTCAAAACCTGCTTTTTCGGGATCTGTTGGTCTCGTTACTTTAGTTCCTTCTTCTACTGTAATTGGCTCAATTATTGTGCCACCATCACTATCAAAGGTAACTGCGAAAGTCTCAGGCTCAACTATTATTTCTTTCCACTTAGCTACTAAAGTTATGTTCGTTTTGATAGCAGTATCAAAATCAAAATCAGTATCATCTAATTGCCAAGAAACGAATTGAAATTCGGCTTTTATTGGTGTTGGTGGTGGTGTTACTTTATTATTCCACTTAACTAATTTTTTAGCAATTTCTTCGTCCCCATCTTTAAAAGTTACTTGGTATTCTTTAAGTTCCCATTTTGCAGTTAAAGTGAAACTTTTTTTAACTTTAGTTCCAAAATCATATTCCTTTTCATTTAATTCCCAATAAATAAATTGATATCCTTCTTTAGTGGGATCGTTAGGTTTCGTTGCTTTTCCTCTTTTAATAATCTCTTGCTGCTCTGGATTAGGGCTACCTCCAGCGCTATCGAAGTCGACTATAAAATATTTCTTTTTACATCCAGTAAGTATTAACACTAAAGTCATTAGCGTTAAATAGACTAGTTTTTTCAGCTTCATTTTCCCATCCATCCTTTTAACATAATTGTACCACAATTGCCTAGCGGTTTGTCAATCCCTTTCAAACAAAAAAACCTCTAACAGGAGAGTC
The DNA here is from genome assembly GCA_012837645.1 of Acholeplasmataceae bacterium. GTDB lineage: Bacteria > Bacillota_I > Bacilli_A > Acholeplasmatales > UBA5453 > DUQU01. The sequence goes on from DUQU01000008.1 coordinate 752, forward strand.
TAAAAGAGGTTTTTTATTATGGTGTTAAAAAACTTATAATTCTTTTGTCATTAATTTAAAGACGTCATCTAAATATTCTTGAGGATTCTCTAATTTAATTCCTTCAATCAATAAAGCTTGATGGTAAAGCAAGTTGGCGTAACTCTTTAAAGCATCTTGATCATCTTTAAGATTATTTAAAACTTTAAAAAGTTTATGATCACCATTTATTTCTAAGATTTTATCAGCTTTAACATTGCCGGCATTAGGAACTTGTTTTAAGACTTTTTCCATCTCTAAACTAACACCTTCACCACTGACAATACAAACAGGCGCTTCTTTTAATCTTTTTGAAAGTCTGACATCGCTAACTTTCTCTTTTAAGATTTCTTTTAAACTTTCAAGAAGATCTTTATGCTCTTCACTTAATGTTTCTAGTTCTGCTTTTTCTTTTTCGTCTAAAACATCAAAATCAGCAGTTTGAATCGATTTAAATGGAATGTCTTGATAATTATTTAAAATACCAATCATAAACTCATCTACTTCATCAGTAAATAGTAAAACATCATAACCTTTCGCCTTAATTATTTCCATTTGCGGAAGATTTAAGATTGCTGCTCTTGAATTACCAGTAGCGTAATAGATTTCTTTTTGTTCTTCTGGTTTCTTATCTAAATACTCTTTTAAGGTTAGATATTTATCTTCTTTACTTGTTTTAAACATTAATAAGTCTTCTAAAAGTTCTTTTTTTAAGCCAAAGCTTGTATAAACGCCATACTTTAAAACAGTTTTATACTCTTCATAAAAAGTTTCATAGAGTTCTCTTTCATTATTAAGCATTTTTAATAGCTCCGATTTAATTCTTTTTTCTATCGTAGTGCTAATTCTTTTTAACTGACGGTCTTGTTGGAGTAGTTCTCTACTAATGTTTAAACTTAAATCACTACTGTCAACTAAACCTCTTACAAACTTAAAATGATCGCCAATTAAATCTTTATTATTAGCTTGGATGAAAACACCTTTACTGTAAAGTTCTAAACCTTTCTCAAAACTTTCACTATAAAAATTATAAGGAGCTTTTTTAGGAATAAATAAAAGAGCGTCAAACTCCAATAAGCCTTCAATACTCATATGAATGCTTCTAAGCGGGTCTTCACTATCATAGTACTTTTGTTTATAAAACTCCTTTAAGTCCGCTTCTTTAATATCTTTTTTACTTCTTTTCCAAAGTGGAGTCATTTCATTTAAAGGTTCTTCTAAATTATCATTTAAATAGATTGGATAACTAATATAGTTACTGTACTTCTTAACTAAATTTTTAATCTCATGATCTTCTAAGAAAATGCTAAATGATTCTTTATTTTCTTCTTCCTTAAGATCTTCTTTTAAATAAAGAAAAATGTCAGTACCAATTTCAGCTTTTTCAGCCTCTTGTATTGTATAAGTTTCCACTCCATTGCTAGCCCATTTATAAGCTTTTTCGCTTTTAATTGATTTCGTAACTACTTCAACTTTTTCACTAACCATAAAAGCACTATAAAAACCAACACCAAACTGACCGATAATGTTAGTGTCATTTTTTTCTAATCCTTCTAAAAATTCTTTACTGCCGCTTTTAGCGATCATACCTAAATTATTAATTAGTTCTTCTTCAGTAAAACCAATCCCATTATCACTAATCTTTAAAATTCTTTCCTCTTTTAAAAGCGAAATCACAATCTGGTAATTATCTTCTCTAATCGATTCATCGGTAAGAGCGAGAAAATGCCTTTTGTCTAAAGCATCACTACTATTAGATATTAACTCTCTTAAAAAGATTTCTTTTTGAGTGTAGATTGAATGCGCCATCAAATGAAGGAGCTTTTCTGATTCCGTTTTAAACTTTCTTTTTTTCACTAATAATCACCTACCATATAATATTTTATCAATCCTTTTGGCAAAGTCAAGGATAAAGTGCCAAAAGATTTATTATCTTGTTAGGCAATCGTCATTGTAAGACCAACAAAGTTTGGTATTTATTAAAAGATTTGCTAAAATATAAATGTTAATTTAGTTTTTTATAAAAACAATTGTATCATCAAATCTTTTCACTAGGAGTCAAAAATGAAAACTGTTAATATTATTATTCGAGTATTCGTTGTAATGGCTAGTTTAGCCGCGTTAGTGCTATTAATCTTTTTTGGAAAAGGAGAAGGCGAGCTAATCGGTAGTACTGTTTCTGTGATCATTAGTAGTATTTTTATCTTTTTAGTTACTTATCTTCCGAAAATGTTGAAACGCAAAAAAATAATTATTAGTAATACTCTTTATTCGATAATTTTAATTTCCTTTTTACTTTCAATGGGTGGCGGCTTTATCTTCCGTTTTTATATTATTTTTAGTTATTATGACACTACAATCCATTTTTTAAATGGCATTGCGATAGTTGTTATTGCCTTTGCAGTCGTTAAATACTTAGTTAAAAATAGCGACAATAATCTTCCTGCAATTATTTTCGTGGCCGTTTTAATTTCAATCGCGATCGGACCAATATGGGAAATTTATGAGTTTTTAGTAGACTCCTTATTCGACGGCAGCAACATGCAGCGTTTTAAAGACGTCCATACGGGGACCTCTTTTATCGGTCAGGCTGCTTTGCGTGATACGATGATCGATTTAATCGTCGATACCCTAGGGGCTATTGTCGGTGGCTTAATTCTTTACTATGACTCCTTTAAAAATAAAACTATTATTAATAACATCGCTTTTAAAAAAGAAAACAATCACATTAAATAAGAAGTTACTTGACTTTTTTTGAACTATTGAAAAGAAGATTAAATTAAAAAATCGGAGCTCTTTTAGCCCCTTTTTTTATGGTTCGTATTGATAAATTAAGAAGTGTTGTTTGCGGTCTGTTTTATTAGGTGTTTTTATTCTCATCTTTAAGACAAATGGAGTATGATTATCGATAAAATCAAGATATTCAGAGATTGTATAAAAGAGAATTAAAGTAACACTGCGAGGGTGTTCTTTTAAAGAAGACAAGATATTAGTTATTACCTTTTTAAAAATAGTAATTGAAAAAGGATGAAACAAATAAAAAACATTATCTTCTCTTCGTACTTGGTAACCTTCAGCGGTTCCAAGTTTAAAAGAGATACGGTTATTGTAGTCTTTTTTGTGATAGAGATAACTATGAAGATTCTCAATTCCTTCATCATAAGTAAGCGGATTAGCTTCTATCCCTTTAACATAACAATTAAACTTATAATGAAGATAGAATACTACTCTTCCTTTGCCAGAACCAAAATCAACAACATGATCATCTTCACTTAATTGATGTTGTTTAAATAAAGCTTTTAAAGAACGATAAGGAGTTGGTTCATATCTGTTATAGTGATTATGATTACGCCAATCTCTTATTCCACCAGTTTTAATTTTTAATAGTTTATCTTTAATATTTTCTTTTTCTCTTATTTTTCGTCCTTCGATAATATCAACCCTTAAAAAGATATTTCTTTATTATTAAAATAAAGCACTCATATCATTCTATCATTAATACTCACTTATTCAATAGTTTACCAGCCACTCGAAATACTTATAATAGTTAATTGGTAAAGGCCTTTTTTTAAAGATAACCATTATTAAGTACAAAGGCCAGAGTTAATTTCTCTGGCATCAGTGCTTTAAAGTTATTATTTATTTAATATAGATTTTAACAATATCACCATCACTGGAAGTAACATTAACTAATTCACCATCAGCGCCAGCATCGATCATTTCTAAAACAGCATCAAAATCTATTCCTTTATCACTAAAGTTAACCCTCCCTATTTTACCGCCTTTAAAGACTCTCGCAAACTCTAAAGGAATTTTAAGGTTAACATCATCTCCGTCATCTGACTTAACATCAATCCTCAACATTCTAAAGGACTTCTTTTTCTTAAGGGTTTGTTCTTCCTTTTTTTCATTAGTCCCTGTTAAAGCCTCTAATAGTTTTTCTTCAAAGCTTAATCTCTTTCTTTTTGACATAAATAAAATACCTCCAAAGTATTGCATTAAACGTTTTGTTATTTAACGTGTCTACTTTAAAGGTATCCTATCAAAAAGCTTAATTTAAAGACTTTTTTATAAATTAACAATCTTATTTATTAAAAACACTATTTAAAGTTGCTCCTTAATTATTATTTCAACCATCTCAGCGACAGCGTGATTATGGCAATCACTCGCAATATAATCGGCTATTTCGATAATCTCTTTCGCGCTATTGTTAGGTGCGAAAGCAAGATCACTATTTAGCAATAAATCATAATCATTTAAATAATCACCAATTGCGTAAATTTTGTTTGCTTCTTTTAAGTGCTTCCTTAATTTATTTAGTGCTTTTCCTTTTGAAGTTGTTTTGCCTTGAATATCTAAATAAGTATCACTTGAAAAGATTAAATCGACTTCTTCTACCCCTGCGAACTTCGATAGATCATTATATATTTCTTTTATTGGATAACCTTTAAAATAATAACCCATTTTAGTTATCTTATTGTTTTCGATTAGATTTACTATTTTTTGATATTTATCAACACTCACTTGATGATTAATATTAAAAGAATCACTATTAGTGCTCATGCTTAAATACCCGCAATCATTATTTTTAAAATACTGAAGAATCTCTAGTGCATATGTAATAGGCATATTTTCTTCATTAACAATAACGTCGTTATCGTAATCATATAAAATAGCACCATTACTACAAATTAAATACGTATTAGGAATAATACCGGCTTCTTTTAAAAACTCTTTTACTTCATAGACATTTCTTCCTGTGGCGATAGTAAAGTAATTGTCTTTTTGCCACAGCTTAATCATTTTAATGTTTTCTTCACTAATAATGGCTTTGCCGTTTTGATAACTTAAAAGTGTGCCATCTAAATCAGAAACAATAATCTTTTTCATTTTATTTCTCATCTAACGGTAACGTTAATGGTCAATTTCCCACCATTTGAAGTTATAATTAGAATTGAACTAGTCCCTCTTTCAACGCCATAAAGATAACCATCATTAGTTACCTTAATGACTTCTTCGTTATCACTAATATAACCAATAAACTCGTTTTCTTTTAGTAGTGGTTCTACAATTACATTAAGTTTAAAAGTGTCTCCTTTATTTAAAGTAATTTCACTTTCCACTTCTAATTTTGGAATAACGTTTATTTTAATTATTGCGTCTAAATAATTAGCAACTTTTACTTTAATATAACTCGTTCCTAGCTCAACTGCCTTAAATTTATTACTCTCTACATTTATTAAGTTATCGTTACTAACTTCATAATCATAAACAAGATTATCGTTGTTCGGGAAAACCTCACTATTAAGATAAAATTCATCATTATATATTACTTCTAAATAAGTACTTTCTAAAATAACCGCACCTAATTTTTCTTGCTCGACTACATTAAAATCCAGTGCTTCTGAATATTCGCTCGAACGATAAATAGAATTCGGAGCGCTCACACTTTTTATTTTAACAACATTAAGTCCTGCCTTTGTTAAATTAAAATAAGTGTTATTAGTAATAACTATTTCGCCATTAACATTAAGTTCATAAATGTTGGCGTTCTCTATTTCTTCCCAAATGAGAAGTGATTCAGTAAACAATACTAAAATAGGAATGGCTAATTGATTTTCTTTTTTAAAAGTAAGTTCTAATAAATTACTCCAATTGCTATAAATTAATTCTTCTCCACTCTCTTGATAAGATCTAACTTTAATTTGATATTCACCTGAGTCAATAAGTTGATAGTTATTGTTTTTTATTTTAATTATTTCACCATTTAAAAAAACTTCATATCCAGAGGCGTTATTAATGCTCTTCCAACTAATTGTCTGACCTTCATTAACGCTAATTATAGGAGCTTTTAAATTAATTTCTTTATCGCACGAAAAAAGTATTAAAGTTAAGATAGAAACAACGATTATTGTTAGTATTTTTTTCATTTTAATCACTCACCTGTCTTCGATACATTCCGACCTCAATTTCTAATTTTACTAAAATAAAATAGTTAGTCACGTAATATTTAGCCTCATCACTTAATACACTATATAATGTTCTCGCTTCTTTAATATCGCTTGTATCGATATCGGCAGTTAGTAAAAGTTTGTCAATTTTATTTACAACCCTAATTGCACTAATTTTGCTTTGATAGTCTGCCCTCAGTTGATAATAATCAGTTAAAAGCATAACGTCATCTTTTTCAACAGCTGTTAATAAAGTTAGTTGCTCATCTATTTCTGCTATTACGTCGCTATCAGCCTGTAAAAACGCCTTAAAAATAAGTTCATTAAGATAATTAACTTTAGGATTACTATCTACATCTTTAATAACATCAAAAGTATCAAACAAAACCAATTCATCATGGTTATTCACATAATAGGAACTATAAGTTAATTTATTATTCTTTATTTCTAAATGTCCAAAAGTTGGCGCGTCAGGTTGATAACTCATATATTTATCATTAATAGTTGAAGTCGCTAAATCAAACCATTCTGGCTCTGATGTTTGTTTGCTTGGCTCTCTTCTTTTTCCTTCCACACCAGTGGTTGCATTTTGAGTAACGTAAAATGTTCCTGGAGTGTTATAATAGTTTTTTAAATGGTTATTATCATTTATTAAAGTCATCTCTATTCCTTGATTAGACATTGTTCCTTCTTCATTGTCCCACAAATAAGGATTACTTCTCGAATAAACATGATCATGACCAGACAAAACCAAATCAACATGATACTCTGAAATAAGCGGCATTAAGTCCTCTCTAATATACCGCGATGATCTATCGTTCATATGCTTACCGGTAGAAATTAAGGCTTCATGAATAACAACGATTTTCCATTTTGCTGTTGAGTTTTTTAATACTTCTCCAAACCAATTAACTTGTTTGCTATTTAATCTAAAGTTATTATTTAAATCATCATTAGTATTTAATACAATTACTTCGGTATCACCAATTTTATAATTATAATACATCCCCCATTTGTAATCTTGATCATTACTAAGATTAACATTAAAATGAGCGTAAAAAATATTATTAGCGGTATCGTGATTGCCGGCAGCGGGAGTAAGCACTAAATCTTTTAAATAGTTGTTAGCTCCATTTAAAAGCCATCCCATCTCATTATTGGCCTTACTTTGTAAACCCATTGAGTCAGCTAAATCCCCACTTAACAACATGACGTCAATATTCTTGAAATTAGAACTCATTGCATTAATGGTCTTTAACCACATATCATAATGAGATTTGGTTGTTCCTTGCATGTCAGAAACA
>DUQU01000009.1 GCA_012837645.1 Acholeplasmataceae bacterium
AAATTGTTTCCAATTACGAGAACTTTTAAAATCTTAGGATTTATTTATATTTCTATTACTGAAAAAAGAGCTTATAACATGCTTTACGCTGTTATTTTCCTGACTATTGGTCTTTATGCACTCATAAGTGCATTAAGATTAAGAAAGGCGGTTAAAAGGGTATGAAAAAGATTTTAATTATGTTTTTATTAGCTTTTCCGATTTTAATCTTCGCGGTGGTAAGTTTTACCTCGACGATAATTAGTTATAGTGTACCGATCGCCGTTAATAGTTTAACCGTTACTAAGGGGAGTGATATCTTCTTTAGCAATGTCGATGAAGAAGAAACACTTGAGTTTAAAATTGGCCCTGAGGGTGCTCGTGATAACTCTTTTACTATTCATGATGAAAATGGTGTGGAATTAGCTTCTTATCATGGTAAGAAATTTACTTCAAAAACTAGTCTAGATGTTAATTTGAGCGCTGATATTTTAGAAGATAGTTTTAAAATTGATAAAGGTGAAGTAACTTTAAAAATAAGAGCTAAAAACATTGGCTTTATGAAACTAATTATTAAAACTGTTGATGGTGCTTATGAAGGCCAAAGTGATATCGCTGTTAATGATCCAAATTGGGATCCTAAGGAGATTTATGGTGTTGTTTTTGATTTAAATGAACTTCATAAGGATTACTTATTTGGTGATAAAAATGCAATTAAATTATCTTATACTTATTATCCTAAAAAAGCTCCCACTAACTTAACTATTAGCGAACAAGAAGAGATTAATGCTAGTTTAAAAGAAAAAGCAGAAAATTTATCATTAAGTCTTAACTACCTTAATGCTAATTATCAAAATGAAGTTATTAGTGATGGTAGAGGCTTATTAACCTTAAACTTTAATAAGGACGCTCTTAACTATGGAGCTTCAATCGCCACTAAGAATTTAGTTAAAAACGCTTCTTATCATTTTGATGTTAAGAATGGTTATAATGTTTATGATTATGATGATCTTTTTGTTAAAGTAGAAGGGAGCGCCTTACACACTTTAAATACTAGTGTTTTCTTACTTAAAAATATCGATTTAAAAGAACGAATAGTATTTAGTAATGGGATGAAAGTGTACGGTAACAACCATAAAATAGATCATTCCAACTTAATGGAGTATACAGATTTAACAAATGATGGTAAAATACAATATATTAATAGATTCGCGCTTGAGTTTAATGGTGATGGTAGTGGTCTTTATAATACTCACATTATTGGAGGGCTTGATGAAAATGGTCTTCCTTATGAAAACATTATTAATGTGGGGATGGTTGCTAAAAGTAATAAAGATCGTACTTTTGTAATCGAAAATAGTATTATCGAGAATGGGAGATTTAATATTACTTTTAAGGGTCACGCTGATTCTAGTGTTTTTGAATACCAAGATAAAGCGACCATTTTCAACGCTGATGGATTAATTTTAAGAGGAGCCTTCTTAGCTTCAATAGAGCTTGATAGCCAAAGAGTAAATGCGTATA
>DUQU01000001.1 GCA_012837645.1 Acholeplasmataceae bacterium
GAAGCCTCTTGGCATTTTACAGTTGATTCTAAAGAGGCTTATCAACATATGCCTTTAGATGAGTGGGCTTATCATGCTGGTGACGGCTCTAGAAAGCCAGCGCTTGGAAATGAAAGTCCGGCTTTGGGTGGTGGAAATTCTAACGGGATTGGGATTGAAATGTCTATTCAACGCGATGGTCACATTTTTAAAACTTGGCAAAATACTGCTAAATTAGTGGCCGATTTATTAATTCAATTTAATTTACCTTTGTCGCACCAAAAGTATCACAATGACTTTAGTGGAAAAGAATGTCCGCAAACTTTAAGGAAAGCTGGATTAGTTCCATTTTTTGAAGAATTAGTAGCGAACGAATATTACTTTAAAAAGAATTTTGGTGAAGAAATTGATAATTATAATTTTATTTCTCATAACGAAGAAATCTTAAGTAACGAAGGTGCAATCATCAAAATACCAAATAGAACAACAAAAGTTTCTTATACAATTGAAATTGAGATGAAAAATGGCGAAAAATTAGAAAAGACATTTTCTGTGATCGTAGAAGGTTTGTGGAGATAAAAAAAACTTTCACATAATGAAAACAACTTTTTTAACTATGAAACAATTTAAAAGCGCTCTCATTAGCGTTTTAAAAAAACTTATAATTAGGTTATAATAAATAAAAGAAAGAAGATTCTAGAGGAGGAACTTATGAAAAAAAGAGTATTAGGATTTTTAATTGCCTTTTTGCTAGTTTTTGTCCTTATTGGATGCGATGGCGTAGGTAATGGAGATGGTAATGGTGGAGACAATGGTAATGACAAACCACCCCAAGGAAAACCAACAGAGATAGTAATCATGCATGGAGCAGTTACTGAAGTTGATCCGAGACATAAAGATTTTACTGGTTCTGAAGCAGCAGCAAGAATTGCTTTACACGAACAAATCGAGGAAGAATTAAATGTTAAAATAGTTTATAAACAATATCCCGCTGATGCTCCCTGGGGCCCTGGAAGGCGGGACGCGATTATTCAATGGCATGCAGGTGGAAATGCAAAAGCAGATATTTACTGGATTACGACTATTTGGCTAGGAGAAATTATGGCTAGTAATGCTATTGTTCCGATTGATAGTTGGTTAAGTAGATATGGTAGAAACTTAGATGACTCTGTTTTAGATATGACAACTTTTGATAAAAAGACCTGGGGATTTGCACCAGAACCACTTAATGGTGAAAAAGGTCTCTTTTATAATACTGCTATTATTGAAGAGTTAAACTTAGATGATCCTGTTGATTTATGGAATAGGGGAGAATGGACTTGGGATAAATTTGAAGACTATGCTTTAGAAGCGCAAGCAAAAATTGGTTCAGAGCGAAGTGTCTTAGGGGGATATCCAGCAATTTGGGCGGAAAGTTTAGTTCCCTTAAATGGTGGTTATATTGTTAATCCGCTCCTAGAAAAAGTAGGTTTTACTGCACCAGCTGCTAATGCTGCATATGAATATTTATCTAGATTATATGATAAAGGTTTATTTGAAGAAAGCCCTAAATATGATGCCGGTAGCGAACTTTGGGGTGGCGGAAATGTGTTGTTCCATCCTGGTAATTTGTGGTTTGTAAGAGCCGATAATCGTTTTGGGCAGTATCAATTTGTTAAAAACGGAGATATTGGTGTTGTTCCTTATCCGCTTCCAGAAGGGAAAACAAAAGATGATTATATTATCCCAATAGGAGGAGAAGCCGTTTATGTAGTTGCTGCAAATCCAGAAAATAGAGCTAAAGAAGAACTCGCTTTTGAGGTTTGGAATAGAATTCAATTATGGGAAACTTTGCAATCATATGAAGAAAATTTTGAAGATTGGTTAGTTAAAGTATTTGATGCAGAAAAATTTGTCGATGTTTATATGCAAATCTACAATAAAGTATATTATGATGCTTATACCGATTTAGGATTTAGTCAATATGGTGAACATTCATGGTATTCAAGAGTAAATCTAGGAGTACAAGATAATACAACTAGAACAAAGATGGAAGAAATAATCGCTGTATATGAAGAAGCTTTAGACAGGTTTTTAGGTAAAGTAGCTGAGGAAGAATAATTTTAATAAAGAAATTTAATTATTAAAGCAACTTAATAAATAATTCCCCTTTAATCGAGGGGAATTATTTAAAGAGGAGGATGACTATGAAAAAAACAACAATTTTATTGATTAGTCTTATAACGCTACTTTTTATTTATGTTTTGGTTGATAGTGCGATTTTAATTTTTTCAACGAACTCCTTGAAGTATAATAGTGAATATGAGAATGTCAATTTAGAAGAACTTAAAAATAGTAGTAGGGAAGAGTATTACTATTATCTTATTGATGATAAAGAAGATTCGACAAATAAAGAAGTAATAGAAATCGACTTAGAAAGTATTGTTGAAACAGTTGATTTTGACAAACAAATAATAACTAATTACGAAGGAAAAGAGAAGGTTATTTCAACACCTGAATATGGTGAAATTACTTGGGATTTTAATGTTGATAATCCAGGATTTTATTATTTGTTAGTGGAGTATTATCCTATCGTTGGTAAAAGTTCCGACATTGAGAGAACGATTAAAATTAATGGAGAAATACCTTTTTTTGGTTCAGAAAACATTTTATTTCCAAGAATATGGGGAAATGAAACAGAAATAAATCAAGATATTTATGGCAATGACATTAGACCAACTCAAGTTGAAAAGCCCAACTGGGTTAGCCATTTTTTTAAAGATCCTGTTGGTTATGTTGCTGGAAACTATCAATTTTATTTTAGAGAAGGTTTGAATACCTTAACTTTGGTTGCGGAAAGAGAACCATTTTTAATTAGTTCTCTGAAGCTTGTACCTGTCAAGGAATTGAAAAGTTATCAGGAAATTTCAGCAGAATATGATAAGTTAGGCTATCAAAAAGTTGAAGCGACAAAGTTGTTAATAGAGGGAGAAAATAGTAGTTTTACTACATCCCCAACTTTATATCCTGAAAATAGTAATGATCCAGCTACATCCCCAAACAACAGTCCAAAAAAAGTAAAATTAAATACTATTGGTGGGAATAACTGGCGTATTGCTGGAGGGATGATAGCTTGGGATTTTACCGTTTCCGAGAGTGGTCTATATCAAATTACCTATCGACTTAAACAAAATTTAGCAACGGGAATGTCTGCGGGAAGAAATATTTATATTAATGATGAAATCCCCTTTAAAGAAATGCTTAATTATTCCTTTAAACATAGCAATGGTTGGCGAAATCAAACTTTAGGTACTAAAGATGAACCTTTTTATTTTTATTTTGAAGCAGGAAAAAATTATCAAATTAAAATGGAAACTTCTTTAGGCCAATATGGTTCGAGAATTGCTTCTTTGGAAAGCATTATTAATAACTTAAGTTCTTTGTACCGTGAAATTATTAAGTTTACAGGACCAGAGCCAGATGTAAATAGAGATTTTTTACTTTTAAAACGAATTCCTAATTTAATAAATATCTTAACTGATGAATTAACTAATTTGGAAAAAGTAAGAAGCGATTTAATCGCTCTTTCTGGCAGTAAAAGTGAAAAAACAGGCATCTTAGATACAATAATATTTCAATTAAAAGATTTTATTAAAAAACCTAGTGATATTCACAAAAAAATAAAACCTTTTAATGATAATATTTCATCACTAGGAACGTTAGTTATTTTATTAAGCGCCCATCCTTTAGAAATTGATTACTTTATCATTCATGGTGACGATGTCAAACTACCAAGGGCGCGAAAAGATGTTTTTTCTAGTAATTTCTTTAAAATAAGATCATTTATCGCAACCTTCTTTACAGATTATAGTGCGATGGGAATGACTTATGATAATCCGAATGCAGAAAAAATTGAAGTTTGGATTACTGTTGGTAAAGATCAAGCTAATATTTTAAGGAAATTAATTGATGAACAATTTTCAAGTAAAGAAGGAGTTCGAGTTGATTTGAAGTTAGTTAGCGGGGCTGCTTTGTTGCCTGCAACTTTATCTGGTAAGGGACCTGATGTTGCTTTAGGAGTAGGTTATAATGTTCCTGTTAATTACGCTTTAAGAAATGCAGCTTATGATATTAGCTCTTTTGAAGATTACGATGAAATAAAAGCGCAATTTCACGAGAGTGCATTAGTGCCTTTTAGTTATGAAGATGGCGTTTATGCACTTCCTGAACAACAAATGTTTCTAATGATGTTCTACCGAAAAGATATTTTTGAAGAATATGGCCTTAAGGTGCCAAATACATGGGATGAAGTTATTTCTTCTGTAGTGGATTTACAAAATTATAATTTAGAATTTTACTTGCCTATCCCTGTATCCGAGGGAGCGGTAATTAATCTGCCTCCTAATCCGATTTTTTCAACGATGTTTTATCAAAATGATGGTGAATTTTATCTCAATAATAATACCGAAAGTGGTTTTGATGAAGGTTTGGGTCCAGAAGTATTTGAGCGCTGGACTGAGTTTTATACTGACTATTCTTTCCCAGTTCAAGCTGATTTTGTAAATAGATTCCGTAGTGGCCAAATGCCAATTGGAATTACCTATTATAATCTCTATAATACTTTAAGTGTTTTCGCTCCAGAAATAAGAGGCAAGTGGAGTTTCACACTAGTTCCAGGAACTGTTTTAAAAGATGAAAATGGAACTCCAATTAAGGATGAATTTGGTGAGGAAATAATTAGAAGAGAAACTGTGTCCGCTGTTAATGGTAGTATGATTTTAGCGAAAACAAAAAATGTTGATGCATCATGGAAGTTTTTAAAATGGTGGACCAGTGCTGAAACACAATTAAGATTTGGGAGAGAGATGGAAGGTATTTTAGGTGCTGCAGCTCGCTATCCAACTGCGAATATGGAGGCAATGGAAAGTTTACCATGGCGTGTTAATGAAATTGAAATATTAAAAGAACAATGGAAAACAGTCAAAGGAATTCCAGAGGTTCCAGGTTCTTATATGACGGGAAGACATTTAGATAACGCCTTTCGATTAGTAATTAATGAAAGAGCAAATCCGCGTGAAACAATTTATGATTATGTTCAAATCATTAATGAAGAAATTAGAAAAAAACGCGAAGAATTTGGTGATTAAGGAGGCGATTTAGTGGAGGCTGTATTAGAAACTAAAAAACTTTCCAAATGGAAAGTAACTATAAAAAAAATAAAAGAACATAAGCACGGCTATGTTTTATTAGCTCCTTATTTTATTTTGTTTTTTGCCTTTACGGTTGTTCCAGTATTTATGTCTCTTGGAATTAGTTTTAGCTATTATAATATTTTAGAAACACCGAAGTTTATTGGTTTTTCTAATTATTTAAAATTATTTTTAGATGATGAAGTTTTTATAATTGCTTTAAAAAACACTTTAATTTTAGCGATAGTGACTGGTCCTGTTAGTTATTTAGCAGCTTTTTTGTTTGCTTGGTTAATAAATGAATTAAAACCCAAATTAAGGGCTTTGATGACTGTGATATTTTATATTCCCTCTATTTCGGGCAATGCTTTTTTAATTTGGTTAATTATTTTTTCAGGAGATATGCATGGTTATGCAAATGCTTTTTTAATGAAATGGGGTTTTCTTGACAACCCTATTTTATGGTTAAAAGATCCTAAGTATATGTTACCAGTTTTAATAATTGTCCAATTATGGTTAAGTTTAGGAGTTAGTTTTTTAGCTTTTATTGCTGGATTGCAAAATGTTGATAAAACTTTATATGAAGCTGGAGCAATAGATGGAATAAAGAATCGCTGGCAAGAGTTATGGTATATTACTTTACCAACAATGAGACCGCAACTATTATTTGGCGCTGTAATGCAAATTACCACTAGTCTTGCAATAGCAGAAGTTTCGATTCAACTCTTGGGATTTCCTTCGACCCAATATGAAGGTCATACTATCGTCACACACTTAATAGACTACGGCACGATTAGGTTTGATTTAGGTTATGCAAGTGCGATTGCGACTGTTTTGTTTTTTATTATGATAGGTGCAAACCTTTTAGTAAGAAAAATCTTAAGAAAGGTTGGTGAATAAAAATGATTTTAAAATTAAAAAATAGATGGCAAGAATTCCTTCTTAAAAGAAAAATTAAAAAGGAACATCGCGTCAATCGATCAAAATATAGCAACATCTTTTTAATTTTAGTTTTGGTTATTTTTGGAGCTTTTAGTGCTTATCCTTTAATAATGACAGCTTCTAATGCTTTTAAGCCATTAGATGAATTGTTTTTGTTTCCGCCAAGAATCTTTCCTCGCAATGTTACTTTTGACAATTTCCGAGATTTATCGGAGTTAATGGCGGGGTCATGGATTCCTTTTTCCCGTTATTTCTTTAATACTATTTTTATTACTCTCTTAGGTACAGTTGGTCATGTTTTAATTGCTTCTATGGCCGCTTATCCAATTGCTAAATATGATTTTCCTGGAAAGAAACTATTATTTGCTTTAGTTGTTTATTCGTTAATGTTTGCACCGCAAGTAACTGCAATCCCTAACTATATTATTATTTCCTCAATTGGTTTGATTGATACTCCATTGGCGATCATTTTGCCAGCGATTGCTTCTAGCATTGGATTTTATTTAATGAAACAATTTATGGAGCAAATTCCAATGGAATTAATTGAATCTGCTAAAATTGACGGTGCTAGCGAATATCGAATTTTCTTTACAATTGTTATGCCTCTTGTTAAGCCGGCTTGGTTAACGCTAGTAATTTTATTGTTTCAAAGGCTCTGGGTGACAGATGGCGGGGCGTTGCTTTTTAGTGAAGAACTAAAACCTCTTTCTTATGCTTTAAGACAAGTTGCGACTGGCTCGATTGAAAGAAGTGGGACAGTGGCTGCTGTTTCATTTATTATGATGATAGTACCGATTATATTTTTTGTAATTTCTCAATCAAAAATTGTTGAGACGTTTACTCATTCGGGTATGAAATAGAGGTGTAATGATGAAAAAGAAAATTACTATTTTGTTCTTGTTGTCGCTATTACCTTTTTTGAGTTCTAAAGCTTATAACTATAGTTATTATGGCGATGTTTTACATTCTTCACCAGGTTATAATTATATTACTCATTTTGATCAGCAAAGACTTGATGTAAAATATAAAGATCCCCAAGATATTAAGTATTACAATGAAACAATTTATCTTCTTGCTAAAGATGATGATAATAGCGATATAATTCTTATTATGGATAAAAACTTTAATGTCCTTGATGTCGTTAAGGAATTTAATCTTACTAATCCTTATAAGGAAACTATTCAAAAAGAAGTTGATAACGCTTTTGAAATGATTGAGAACATGTATCAAGATTTGTTTTCAAATACTATTATTTACCCAGAAATTAAAATTCCTTTTGATAACATTAACAAAATAATTGAAAGTATTGAGGCTAGTTGGACTTCTTCAAAACCAGAGATAGTTACTGATTCAGGTATAACAAGCAATGATACCGATGAGGTTGTTACTGCAGAATTAGAACTTGAGATGACGCTTTGGGGTCAAACAAAAAGTTTGAATTTTGAAGTCAATGTCGTTCCTAAAATAGAAAATGTTAAAGGCTTAAAAGAAGGTTTTTCTTATAGTTTAAGTGAGGATGTATTATTAAGCGATCTAAATGAAGTTTTTAAAACTGAATTTGACGATCTTTCTTATTTGACTGTAAAAGAACTAATTGAAGCCCAACTTCCTTTAGAAAAAAACGAATTTATTTATGAAAACTATCGTTTTACGTTTAAAATAACTGATGAAGAAGACGTAGTTGATGAAGAAAATGAAATAACGTTTTATGAAATAAAAATGGAAAAAATGGAAGCGGAAGATGATTTGCTTGTCAGTAAAATTCATGGTTCCATGTTTTTAGAAAAATATAAAACAGCTAAAGCGAGAGGAATTGAAGTCGTTGAGAGTGGGATTTACCTTGCTGATACTGAAAACGGTAGAATTTTAAAATTGAATCATGATTTTGAGGTGATCGATGCTTTTTACGATGTTGATGATGATACTTTTATTAGTCATGTTTATAAGCCGCTTAAAATTACGGTTGATACGTCAGAAAGGATGTATGTTATTGCAAGTGGAGTTTTTGAAGGTATTATCGAACTTGATTCTAAAGGCAATTTCAATCGTTATACAGGTGTAAATCCGATTAAGTTAACTCCTTTAGAAGTTTTGAAAAGATTTTTAATGACTGAAGCTCAAAGAGCTAAATTACAAAAGTATTTGCCAACTGATTTTACCAATTTAGTTCTCAATGAAAAAAGCTTTATTTTCGCTACTGCAAAACCAAGGGAGGGTATTGCTGAAAATATGATTCAATTAATTAATCCGAAAGGGGTAGATGTTTTAAAAAGAAATGGTTATCACCGCCCTATTGGAGACATTATTTATGTTGAAGGAAAAAACAACTATGTTATTGAAGGCCCTTCAAATTTGGTTGATATCGCACTTGGAGAAAATGGAATTTATAGTGTCTTAGATGCCAAAAGATCAAGAATATTCACTTATGATAGCGAAGGAAATTTGCTATATGTTAATGGTGATAAAGGAATTCAAAGTGACAAGTTTACAGGTGGGGTTGCTCTTGAATATATTGAAAATAATTTAGTTGTTGTTGATCAAACGGGGACAATTTTGGTTTACCGACCTACAGAGTTTGGTGATGCTGTTAATCAAGCAGTTAAACACTATACAAAAGGTGAATTTTATGAAGCATCTTTGGAATGGGAAAAGGTATTAAAGCTAAATACTAATTATGAAATTGCTTATAATGGGATTGGGAGATATTATTTAAGAGAAAAAAATTATCAAGAAGCGATGAAGAATTTTAAACTGGGTCATGATCGTTATTACTATTCAAAAGCTTTTAAAGAACAACGCAATTTATATATTAAAGAGAATTTTTTAAAATTTATTGGTGGTACATTAGCTTTAATTGCTGTGGTGGTAGTTTTAAAAGTTGTTGTTAATAAAAGAAAAGGGCGGATAAAATGAAGACATTTTTTAAAAAAGTTTATCACAATTATTTAAAGTTTCCTCTTTATATCCTCTTTCACCCTTTTGATGGTTATGATGATTTTAAACGAGGTAAAAAAGGGAGCCTAATAGTTGCAATTATCTTTATTCTTTTGTTTGCTTTTTTAAGAATAATAGAGTACCAATATAGTGGTTTTATTGTTAGCGACTTTAATCCTAAAAATTTAAATAGTTTAAAAGAGTTAATTGCAACAATATTAATTGTTTTTCTTTTTGTTGTTGGTAATTGGTCAGTAACAACTTTAATGAATGGGAAAGGCTCAGCCAAAGAAATTTTCATGGTAACAGGTTATTCTTTATTACCGATGATACTAATCGGTTTTCCAACTATTCTTGTTTCAAATTTAATTACTTTAGATGAAGTGGGTTTGTATAGTTTGATTAAGATAATTGCAATTGTTTTGACTGCTTGGATGTTATTTATGGGAATGCTTAATATTCATGAATATGGTCTTTTTAAGACGCTTGCTGCTTTTCTTTTAACAATTCTTTCGATGGCGGCGATGATTTTTGTTGGTCTTTTGTTTTTTGATTTAATTCAACAATTTATTACTTTCATTAAGATGATTTGGCAAGAACTTAGTTTAAGGTATTAGAGGTGAGAAAATGAAAAAAATTAATTTAACAATTAAAATAATTTTATTTTTATTAGTAATTGCTTTAATAAGTGTAGCTTATATTTTTTCTTTTTCGCTTAAAAAGAGTAATAAACTGTTCGCTGATATAATGGATTTTCCTTATTCATATGAGGAGGCAGAAGGCTTCATTGATGCTAACTTTTTAACTAATGAAAATAAATTAATTGCCAGCAA
Source organism: Acholeplasmataceae bacterium (assembly GCA_012837645.1). Taxonomy (GTDB): domain Bacteria; phylum Bacillota_I; class Bacilli_A; order Acholeplasmatales; family UBA5453; genus DUQU01. Next base: position 9,857 of record DUQU01000001.1, read on the forward strand.
CAATAATTATGAATTGTATTTAGATGAAACCACTTCACATTTTTATCTTAAAGATCTTATTAACGGTGAAGAAATTCATTCCAATCCTGATATC
>DUQU01000002.1 GCA_012837645.1 Acholeplasmataceae bacterium
AATAACCACCATAATGACGAATAATCGGATAGTTAAACCACATATCTGTTAAATTAAAATAAGCGCCCCTTCTCACAATTTCATTTTTATCATTAAAAATAGTTTTATCTTTAGCTAATGAAAAAAACTCATCCCAAGTTTCTGGCAGTTCTTCTTCAGTAATTATATCTTTGTTATAAAGTAATCCGCTAGTACTATTATTATAGCCAATCCCATAAACTTCTCCATCAAGCGTAAAAGCCTCAAAAGCAACATCGACAAAACTATTTTTTAGTTCATCCGAAATAGTAATTGGTTCTAATAAATCCGATTTTACCAAACCGCCAATATCAGGGGCCTGTAAATAAACAATATCCGGAGCGGAGCTTAATTTAGCATTATTTACAAGAGCTGTAGGAACAGTAAAAATTTCCAGTTTTTGAATTACTTCAACTGAAATTCCCGTTTCATTTTTAAATTGGTTACCAATTGCTTGCATCGCTTCTTTTTCTTTTTCAATCGCTCCAACCCAAATTCTAATTGAGTCATTTTTAGCACTAATTTTCACTAAAGAAAAACTAAAAAAGAAAAGTAAAACAAGCAAAAGACAACTAATTGTTTTTTTCACTTTGCAAACCTCTTTCTAAAGTTCTTTAAATTTTTTTGCAAACTTTATCGCTTCATCAATATCTTTAACAGGAAGTGTAACAGAATAATTCCCTTTTTTTAAGTCCTGAAAGTTTTCCTCAATTTGCGCAAAACTCTCACAATCAATCGCTAAATGAACACCATTGGCATCTTCTGCTAAAGAGGCGGCATGTTCAATTGGTTTTGGAGCGTTGGGATCTGTTGGTAACCACAAATTAACAACATTTCTTAAACTGGAAATCTCTTTAACCAAATATAATGATCTAGAGTGTGTGTGCATATGACCTAAACCGAAATGATCGATTACTTTTTGAGTATAGGGAGCTGAAAATTCTTGATATTGTTCTCCCGAAATTAAGCAAGCGGTATCTTCGCTCATATTAATAATATTTTCAAGATAAAACATCCCATATTTACTATTTCCTAAATACTTTTTCGCTAGTTGATAAATATCATTAGCAAATTTAATTGTCGCCTCCGCACAATAATCTAGAAACTCTTTTAATTCTTCAGGATGATCATAAAAATCATAAAAGATTTTATCTCCTCTTAGAGCATAAGCTAAATCTAAAGGTGAAAAAAATCCCCGTGAAAAAGGAATTCCTGATGGAGCACTTATCTTTAAGATTTCTTCAGTAATAGCTAAAAAGTTTTGGTACCACATTTGCGTTCCCAGCTCATTAAACTTTTTATAATCTGTTAAGTTTTCTAAACTCGGTTTTGACCAACTCGTATCTTTTTGAAAAACGATATCACCATTAACAAAAGCGCTATAATCACCAATTCCTAAATTAATCGTTATTACGGGTATAAAGTTATCATCAACTTCTTTTCTTAATCGAAATGATTTTTCTAAAAATCGACATAAATCTTCTGCATATTTCTTATTATCGCGAGGAAAAGAATAAATGGTTAAATCCATTTTTTCATAGTAATCAACATCGCTTGGAGGTAACGCTCTAAAAGAAACGTGACCTTTTTTGTGATTTAAAGCATCATGATACATTTTTTGATACCATTTTACTGTTTCATCAATATTTGGCTTATAGTATTCTAATGATTTAAACATTATATTTTTCCTTCAAATAGTCGGCTGCCCATTCTGCTGCACTAGCTGCATCAGGACGATAAGAATCGGCACCAATTTGCACTGCATATTCTTTCGTAACAGGAGCACCACCAATCATAATCGCTACTTCTTTTCTAATATCAACTTCAATTAACGCTTCGATAATTTCTTTTTGGGAAAACATTGTTGTTGTCAAAAGAGCAGAAAGACATAATATATCTGGATTATGTTCTTTAATCCCCTCAATTACTTGATCGCCATCAATATCTACTCCTAAGTCAATCACTTCAATTCCTTTACCTTCAAACATCATTTTAACGAGGTTTTTACCAATATCGTGTAAATCACCTTTAACAGTACAAATCATTGCCTTACCAATTGGTTTTACACCTTTATTAGTTAAAACAGGTTTTAAAATCTCCATTCCAGAATTCATTGCACGCGCGGCAATTAAAACCTCTGGTACAAAAATCTCATTCGCTTTAAACTTTCTTCCAATTACATTCATCCCACCTAGCAAACCATCATTTAAAATTTTGTTGTGATCAATACCTTCATCAAGCGCTTCTTGAACAAGCTTTTTCACTTCATTTGCTCTCCCTTTTTGCAACATTAATGAAATATCAGTTAAAATCATTAATATACCTCCCATTATTAAATCTTCCATTTTAATTATAACAAAGACTGAAAACGCTTTATAACAATTATTTGCTGAAAATAGTAAAAATATGCTATTTTACAACTAAAATCGCAAAAAAACACTATCAGAAGACAGTGTTCGGTTTGAAAACATCAAAAACTATTTGTTTTCTTCAATCATTTTTATATAACTATATGGTGTAATTCCAACTTTATCTTTAAAAACTTTAATAAAATAACTTGAGTCATTATAACCAACTTGAAAAGCAATGTTTTGAACTTCTGTTTCTCCGTTTTGAATAAGTTTAACAGCGTTATCTATTCTTGTTTTAGTTAAAAAATTAGAATAAGTCATATTAAGCTCTTTTCTAAAGAGGTGGCTTAAGTAATCTGGACTTATATAAGAGTTTTCTGCTACTTCTTCTATTTTAATGTTATCGCTATAATTAGTTCTAATGTAATTTATCGCTCTAATAATGTTTTCATTTGATTTAGAATAACCTCGTTCTTCATAAATGGTATCGATAATTTCTTCTAATCCTTCTTGTAATAATAAAAAGATTTTATCAAAGTCTTGACTTTCAATTATCTTTTTTGTGTAGGTAATAATAATATTAGCTAATTCTAATGATTCAGTTCCAAGTTCAGAAGCAGATTTAGATAGTTCCGTAATCATCTCTAAACTTTTGGTTTTAATTAAATCTAAATTCCCTCGTGAGCTTGTTAATAAAACTCCTAAAATTTCATTGATTTTTTTTAAAGCCATCTTCTTATCCCCTAATTGAGCATAACCGATGAACTCTCTTTCTAAATCTTTATTTTGTTTAATAGTTTTATTAAATTGACTTTCTAATTCCTTTTTTTCTTGAATTAGTTCGGATATTTGTCTTTGTTGCATCATAATTCTATTTCTTTGTTTATAAAACTCGTTATCTTCCTTACATAGAAGACCAACAATAAAAGATAATAGTTTCGCAGCATGATTCATTTCCTCACAAGACATTTTAGTGGTGTAGTTAATAACTTCTTTAACTTCACTTTCAGTCAAATTAAAACTTTCTTTTAAACTGCTCAACTCGCCTGAAACAAAGTCAGTTGAATCCCATAAAATAACAGGGCCTAAAGCAATACCACCGATAATCTTTTTATCATTTAACAATGGAGCGATACACCTGATCATTTCACCACATTTAAAAGTATAAGGTTCTCCAATTTCTGCCGATTTAAATAAAGCATAACTAGTGTGGCTAAGGCAAGCCTTTATTAAAGGGGTCTTTTTAGCAACAAAACAGATCGATTTTGTTTTATCTAATTTATTCGAAATAACTTCATTACCATTAACATCAACTAAAGAAACATCAATTTTTGTTAATTGCACAAAACTATCAAATAGTTCTTTTACTTGAGCAAAATTTAAGACTTCTTTTAAAAGCGGTTGGGATAACGTTTTTTTCATTATTCTTCCCCCTCAAACAAAATATTTTCAATAAAGCGATTATTAAAAAAGGTATTAGTTGCCAAATTAATTACTTTAATTTTTTTATTAATGTTTTCACCTAACTCAATTTTCTTACTATCAAGAAGACCAATAATAGTACCCTTCCCACAAGCATTATCGATAGTAATAATTTTATCTCGATTTAAATTAGGTATTAATCCCGTTTTAATAGCACTTTCTTTATTTAAATGAAAACCAAAACCACCGCTTAAATACAAATAATCTAATTCTTCTAAAGTTATCTTAGCTTCAAATAACAAAGTTTCAATTGCTGATTTAACAGCGCTTTTTGCTAGTTGAAACTCTCTTATATCTTGTTGAGTTAAATATACTTCCTTAGTTAAATAAACTTTTTCAGTAATCAGCTTTCCGGAAAAATCAAGTTTCTTATTTTCTAATAATATCGCAATAACATCAGTCAGCCCACTTCCGCAAATCCCTAACGCCTCTTTATCATTAATAGTTTTAATTAAAAATTCATTACTAAGATATTTAACTTCTTTAATCGCTCCTGAAACTCCACCCAAGCCCATTTCGATTTTAGCCCCTTCAAAAGCAGGGCCGACAGCAGCCGATGTTGCAAGAATGTTTTTACCTACTTTTAAAACTAATTCACCATTAGTTCCAAAATCAACAAACAAAATATTAAGATCATTCTCATCATAAATAGGAGTCAATAAAAGCCCACTAGTAATATCTCCACCGATATAACCATCAATACTAGGAAAAACAACCACCTCATTAATTTTTAAGCCAAGCTTTTCCCCTTCAACTATAACTTTATTAATGAATTCTGGTTTATAAGGAGCGAAACCTAAACTTTGAGGAGAAACATTTAAAAAAAGATGATTCATAACAGTATTCCCCGCTACAACCATTTTTAGAACATTACTATGAGGATAATATTTCTTTAAATAGTTTAAAAAACTTCTTACTTGTGTTAAAACCGCAGCAGATAAATCAGTTAAACTCTTATTGATAGCGTAATCAATCCTACTAATAACATCGCTCCCGTAATTAGCTTGTTTATTTAAAACAGAATAACTTTCTAGCAGCTCTCCTTTTTCCAAATCTACTACATAAAAACCTAGAGTAGTCGTCCCTAAGTCTAATCCAATACCGATTTTATTAACTGTTAAATTAACTTTTTTAACGGTCGTCGCTATTTCTTCAGTTTGATTTATTTCAATTTGACAAGAAGATTCAATTAAATATTGACATGATAACACCTTTTCACCATTAACTAAGCAAGTGCATTTTTTACATTTTCCTGCTCTATTACAAGCGACAGGAATATATATACCTTGTTCACTTAAAAAATCAAGCGCTAAAATAGGCTCTTTTAAATAATGCTTCTCTCTTTTATTATTTACAATTAAATCAACTTTAATCATCGTTTTCACCTAAAAAAATTAAAGAGAAATAAGTTACTGTATTAGGACCGTTGTTGTATTTTAAACCGTTTTTAGAGGCTGTCGCTGAAACATGAATATCCATCTTTTCTACTGGATAAATAACTAAGTTTGGAAACCTACAATCACTATGGGGATAAGTACATTCTTTACATAATGTACAACCACCAGGACCAAAAACCATCTCATCTTTAGTCTTAATCTTAATTATCTTTCTTAATAATTTTTCAAAATCAGCTTTCGCTTCAACCATTTTTTCATAATCAAAAGAATCTCTCAGTTGGTAAAACTTACTAAAAAAGATAACTTTATCCCTCCGATAAATTCGCTCCAAATTAAAATATTCCTTACACTCACTAGAACAAATCCAAGTAGAATTATAAAGGCCACATTGATTAGTCTTACAATACCTACTTAAAGACTCATCAAAAACAATATCCTTTAAAGTAATCGTTTTATATTCTATTTTTTCTGCTTTTAAAAACTCAATAATCATACCCATTTCAATTTCCTTATTATTATCTTAACATAAAAAACATCATTTAAAATGAATCTTTTATACAATTAAAGCAATAAAAAACACTTATAAAATACTTTTTATAACTTTGATTAAAGATATATTCAACCTATATAATATAAATGTTATTATTGATTTTATTATATGCAAATATAAAAAAGTCTATCATAGTAAACCTTTTATTTACCTATAAACAAAATTCACGAGGGTAACACAACAATAGATAAGATAAGTAATTATTTAATTCATCTATTGAAAGCCTTTTATCCAAGTTCAACAGTACATTATTATAAAGATCAGCTTCATTAGACAAATCTTTTACTCGGTTATTACAACTTAAGATATCTTTAATAGCAATTTTGCTATTAACTTTTGCTTCCGGACATGAAACAATTACAAAAACTGAACTTTTAATAAAAACTACCAAAAGCATCTTAATTTATCAATTAACTTTAATCTTCTATTTCGTTTATTTTTGAATAAATTTTGCTATTAAAAATTTAAATTAAAATTGCGAAATAAATGAAAAACATAATCGTTCCTAGTATTAAGCCAATAACACTTAAAAGTCTTCCATAATCATTATTGTTTTTGTTGGCAGTGGCTAATCCAATTCCACCACAAATCCAAGCTACTATAGGAACAAAAACTCCTATTACAATTGAAATAATACCTAAAACATAGCTTGCGTCTTTTTGAACGTTTTGTGTGTTTGTTTTAACTCTTCTTCCACAATAAATGCAAATTTCAGCATCTTTATAAATTTGTTTACCACAATGAACGCAATATTTCATTTCTTCATTTTTGCTTACCTGAACCTTTTCAAAAATTTTTTCTGCGAAATCATCCTGTTCTTCGTAGTTATTGTTATTATTATTCATAAATGCCCCCTTACATAATAATGAATATTACACCAAACATC
>DUQU01000010.1 GCA_012837645.1 Acholeplasmataceae bacterium
AATTTAAGAAAAGAACATAACTGGAAAGATCCAGAAAATTTTATTTCTCCTGTTTTCTCCTCGCCAGGCTATGGTTTTGATACTAAAACTAAGTTTAAAAGAGTAAATGCGATTGATCAATTAGGCAACGAAAAGCAGGATGTTATTCCTACTACAACTGAGATATTTGAAGCCGTTTGGCATAATACTTATTTATATAGAAAAATTGCTGGTACAGTTTATCGAGTACCAATGAATCAAGCAAGGGCGGCAGTAATGGAATGCCCTAATAGTAGCTATATTGATGCTTCAAATATCGATGAGTTTGGAGGGCAAGTAGTTAAGCTTAATAATAACTGAGAGGGGGAGTTATGAAAAAGTCGTTAATGGTAATAATAGTGTTTTTATTGTTTTTTATTGTTGGTTGTAAGAAAGAAACATCTAATTATGATTTGGGGGGAATTGACTTTGTAATTATGGTGAATGACGCCCTTACTGCAGACCCTCGCAACCTGCGATATGAAAGAATGTTTCAAGAGGAAAAGATTGCAAAAATTAATTTTGTTGAAGAAAAATATAACATTAACATTGTTTACCGAACTTACCCAGGAACTTCGACATGGGGCGGAGCTCGAGAAAGATGGATTATTGCTCAAGGTAAAGATGCACAAATCCCACCTCATATCTTTGAAATCACTTCAATAAGTATTCCAACACTGGCACTTAACAAGGCTATTAGCCCCCTTGATAATTATTTAGAAACATACGGTGATAAGAAATTTTGGGATGTAAAAAAGCAATATGGGTTAGTTTTGGGTAAGCATTATGGTTATGATGATAATTACCCATATGCTGATGATGGGCTTTATTATAACTCAGATTTAATGGCTCAAATATTGGGTAATAGTAGAAAAACTGAGCCAACACAACTATGGTTGGAAGGTAAATGGGATTGGGAGGCTTTTGAGTCTTTGGCTATGGAAATGAAAGATAAGCTCAATCATGAAAGAAGCCAAGAAGAAGGCGGTCCACAATATGTTTTAGGGGGAAGAACTTATAATTATTTATATGGAATGGTTGGAGCTAATGGAACAGCTATTGTCGATAATGATTTTAAAACATATTTAACAGAAGAACCGTTTTTAGATACCGTTAACTTTCTCAATAACCTTCGTGAAATTGATGGAATGTGGATTGATGATGCACCTCTTGAAAATGATTCCCAAAGAGAATTCAAACAAGGGAATGTTGCTTTTCAAAACGGACAGTCTTGGCATATAAGAGTTGATAACAAATGGAAGGGCGCTGATTTTGAAATTAATTATGTGCCTTGGCCCAAGGGACCTAACATAAAAGAAGATTTTTCAAATTACTATGTTTCTATTGTTGCAGGTAACTATACTTTTGTAATTTCATCAGCATATTCAAAATCATTAGTACCAGAAGGTTATGAAGATTTAATGTTGCACGATGAAATGATATTTAAAATATGGGCCGATTTACAATATTTCCCGCAATCGATAGCTGATATCAAAGATGATTTTTATAATACTATTTTATTGCCTTATTATGCAACTGAAGACTCAAGAAAAGCACATTTAGAAGTTTTTGAGAGACCGCAATCAGATTTGTTTTATTCTTTAGACGAATCAAAAAATCATGTTGATGGGTCATATATGATTAGAATTCAAAATGCTATTCGATTTGGTGATACTAGAGCAAAAATGGAATCTTTAGAATCAGAATTACGTGAAACAATAATTGAAAAATATCAATTACCAAAAGATTATTATAAGTAAAGCAGCAACATAAACTAAAGAGAAGGAGAAAACATACAAAATTAATGTGTTGCTAGAAATGTATGTGTAAAGGAAAAATGAAAAAAACAATATTAACTTTTTTATTAATGTTCACTATTATCTTTATAGGCGGATGTGATAAAAAACCGCCTTCAAATGGGGATGGTGAATATGATTTAGGTGGCATTGATTTTGTTATTATGGCTAATAACGCTATTACTGCTGATCCAAGAAGTGCTCAGTATGAAAGAATGTTTAAAGAAGAAAAAATTGCTAAAATTGCTGAGGTAGAAAGAAAATATAATATCAAAGTAGTTTATAAAACTTATCCAGGAACTGCAACTTGGGGAGGGGCAAGAGAAAGATGGATTATTGACCAAGGAAAAGATGCTGAAATACCGCCTCATGTTTTTGAAATTACTTCTGTTAGTATTCCTAATTTGGCGTTAAAAAAAGCAATTAGTCCTATTGATGACTATATTGAAGCTTATGGTTCAAATAAATTTTGGGATATTAAAAAACAATATGGATTAGTTTTAGGGAAACATTACGGTTATGATGATAATTATCCTTTTGCTGATGACGGGCTCTATTATAATTCAACCTTATTAGGAAAGGTTTTAAATGAAAGTAGAAAAACAGAGCCGACAGATTTATGGTTAGAAGGTAATTGGGATTGGGAAGCCTTTAAAACTTTGTCGCTGGAACTAAAAGATAAACTTGATCATGAAAGAACCCCAGAGCAAGGTGGCCCTCAATATGTTTTAGGGGGAAGAACATATAATTATTTATATGGAATGGTTGGCGCTAATGGTACAGCTATTGTTGATGAAAATCTTAATACTCATTTAACTGAAGAACCCTTTTTAGATGTAATGACTTACTTGCATAGTCTTTATGAAGTATCAGGAATGTGGATTGACGACGCTCCCTTAGATAATGCTTCTCAACCGCAATTTAAACAAGGGAATGTTGTTTTCCAAAACGGACAATCGTGGCATATTAAGGGCTCTAACAAATGGTTGGGTGCTGATTTTGAAATAAACTTTGTTCCTTGGCCAAAAGGACCAAACATTGAGGAAGATATGTCTAATTATCGCGTATCAACAATTAATGGAAATTACACTTTTGTTATTTCATCTGCTTATTCAAAAGCTAATATTCCTGCAGGATATGAAGATATGATGATTCATGATGAAACTATTTTTAAAATTTGGGCTGATATGCAATATTTCCCTGAAAGCATCACAGAAATAGAAGATGATTTTTATAATGTTGTTTTACTGCCAAGTTATCCTACTGAGAAATCTAGGGAAGCACATTTAAGTGTTTTTAGCATGCCTTATCCAGACTTGTTTTACTCTTTAGATGAATCTAAAAATCATGAAGAAGGAGCTTATATGTTGGATATTCAAAATGCTATTCAATTTGGTGATGAGAGAGCAAAAATGGAATCTTTAGAGTCGACATTAAGGGCGATGCTAATTCAAAGATATAATTTACCAGAAAATTATTATGATGAGTAGTAATAAAAAGATAATAGTCTGGTTAATAGCTTTTTTAAGTGTTATTTTGGTAGCTTGTCAAAATGATAATGAAAAATATTTAAACGATAAAATTCCTCCGGTTTTAAGAGTTGAATCGGGATATAGTAACGCCATTATTTATCAGGGCGAAGAAATTAATCTTTTTGAAGGTTTAGTGGCCATTGATAATTTAGAAGGTGATATAACCGATAAAATAGAAGTTGACAGTGGCGATTTTGACAAAGATATAGTCGGAACTTATGAAGTGATCTTTTATGTTAAAGATAGAGCACAAAATGTTTCTAATTTTATTTATAAAACAATTGAGGTAAGAAGAATGTATACAATATTAGAAAGATATCCTATTTACTCTGGAGTCATAGAGAACGAAATATTCCCAACAGTAGAAAATTGTTTTCCAGGAGCTTTTTATCATAAAGTTAATTCATCTAAAGATTATTGGATTGGTATTGAGGCCGAAGTAACGTTACCTTTTTACAAAATTGATCGCTATCAAAGTGATTTCGATGCTACCCTGCCAGCAGATCCAAATAAGAAAAACTTAGATAATCCGTCCCTTTACTTTGGCGGAAATGCCCGGCTTGAATCAGATGTTGGCCTTTCGATGTCATTAGTGCTTTTAAAAGATGGCTCAATAAGCGTAGGATCTTATGCGTTTAGGCCATTTTGGCGCTATATTACTAATAAAGATTATGATTTAGGCACCTATGATCGACTAAATGGGAGGTTTTATGCTGTTAGTTGTACCGGTTCAGGAACTCAAAGGAATTGTTTTGGGCAATGGGATTATCAAGATACCCAATATTATTACTTACCGGGAGATAGATTAAGAATAGTAGTCGCATCTCCAGAACCAGGGAAAATGCAATTACAAATTGAAGTAATTGAAAAATCAACACTAGCATACTCATTGGAATTAAGAAGTGAAAATGGATGGAAGGATCCTGAAAACTTTATTTCACCAATTTTTTCTTCACCGGGACAAGGAACGAATATCAAAACGAGTTTTAAAAGAGTAAATGCGATAGATCAAGTTGCCAATGAAGGAAAACCAGCAACAAGCACGACCACAGAGGTATTTGATACAATTTGGCATAACACATATTTATATAGAGTAATTGACAATCAAATACATCGTATTCCAATGACGAAAGAAAGAGCAGCTATTATGGATTGTCCAAATCCTAACTTTATTTCCAGAACAGAGCTTGATAAAAATGGTGGTGAAGTGATTTCAATTCATCCAAATAGGGAGGATTAAAAAAAGTGAAAAAAATTATTGTTTTGCCTTTAGATGAAAGACCATGTAACTATAATTTTAATTATTTAATGGCGCTAGAAACAAATTATGAGATAATAAGGCCACCTTTAAATATTTTAGGGGATAAGAAAAAGCCAGGTAATATTAACAAAATAAATCAGTGGTTAAAAGAAGTAAGCCAGGATGCTTACGGAGCAATTATCGCTGTTGATAGTTTAGTTTATGGAGGAATTGTCCCTTCAAGGCTTCATTATGATGATGTTTCAACGTTAAAGGCGCGTTTAGAAACATTAAAAGAAATTAAAAGACAAAATAAAGATATTAAATTATTTGCATATAACCTATTGATGAGAAATCCCGCTTATTCATCTAGTGAAGAAGAACCCGATTATTATGAGACCGAAGGTAGAAACATCCACCTATTTGGTGTTTATCAACATAAAATTGAAATTGGGGAAATAACAGATACAGAAAAAGAGTCATATGAAAAAATTAAAAAAACTATTAATTATGATAATTTAAATGATTATTTAACAAGAAGAGAAAAAAACATTGAAATCAATAAAGAATTTTTGCAGTATGTTAAGAAGGAGATAATAGACTTTGCGATTATTCCTCAAGATGATTCATCGCCTTACGGTCTGACCGCGAAGGATCAACAAACAATTAGAAAACAAATATCTACTTTAGGAATCCAATTGAAATGTTATATGTATCCTGATGCTGATGCAGTAACAAATAGTCTTTTATCAAGAATGATAATGAGCGACAACAATCTCACTCCTAAAGTATATTTGAGATATTCTAGTGTTAATGCAGGCTCTATCATCCCCCAATATGAAGATAGATATTTAGAAGAGACCCTTAAATATCATATTTTAACTGCAGGTGGAATGATTACCGCCAGCGAAGATAATGCTGATGTGATTTTACTAGTTAATTCCCCTTCAACCAATATGATGGGAGCTTATAACCAGCATATTAAAACCATTTACTATGATGCTTTTAGGACTCTTATTGAACATGTTGAATATGCTAATTACGCGATTAATGTTCTTGAAAAACCGGTTGTTATTGCTGATGTAGCTTATGGCAATGGAGGAGATATTGAATTTTTTAATTTACTTAATCAAAAGGATTTGCTTTATAAGGTATCAAGCTATGCCGGTTGGAATACTTCCTCTAATACATTAGGGACAGCAATCCCTTATGGTTTTATTAATTTAATCTATCCGAATCGAGATTCAAGATTTGATTTCTTGTCACTTCGTTATGTTGAGGATATTGGTTATTGTAGCGTTGTGAGGCAAAAAATAATTAGCGAATTAAAAGAACCGTATCATCGTTTTTATCTTGATGGTAAAAAAGGAAAAATAGTTTCTGATATTAAAAAAGGACTGGATGATTTTATAAAAGAAGAATTAAATAATGAAGAGAGGGAGATTATTATTAAAGATATATATTCCCCTTGGAACAGGACATTTGAAGTGGGTTTAACAGTAAAATACAGAGAAAAGAAGTGACATTATATGATATATGATTGCATTGTGTATGGTGGTTCTCTTGGTGGTGTATTAGCAAGCTATACTCTTGCTAAAAGTGGTAAAAAAACGTTATTAATTGAACAAACGAAATGGATTGGTGGTCAACTTACTAATCAGGGAGTTCCTTTGGATGAGCATCCTTTTATTGAGGAAACAGGCTGTTCAAACACTTATCGAAAATTTCGCGATTCGATTAGAACCCACTATAGGAATAATCCGTCAATAAAAGAAATGTATAGAAATAAAAAAGTTTTTAATCCTGGTGGAGGGTGGGTTACGAGGCTTGCCTTCCAACCACAGGAAGCCTTGACTTATTTCGAAAACTTGTTAAAGCCTTTTGTTGAAAGAGGAACATTAACAATATTAACAGAAACAATAGTTAATAAAGCAATAAAAAACAGCAATATTATTAAAGGTGTTCATTTTAATCATCAAGGAGAAGATTTTTATGCAGAGGCTAAATATTTTATTGACGCTACTGATTTAGGTGATTTGTTGCCTTTAACAAAGACAAAATATTTTACTGGAGCAGAAAGTTTTTCAGAAACGAATGAGCCTAGCGCCCCTCAAGAAGCTGATCCGTTGGATATGCAACCAATTACTTGGGTTTGTGCTTTGGGTTTTAGTAAAAATAATAAAATTAAAATTGATAAACCGTCTCAATATGATTTTTTTAAAAATCAGATATTACCATTTAATAAACCACTGCTAAGCTGGTACGTAGCAGGACTTGATAATAAGACGTATCGAAAATTATCTTTTTTACAGCCTAGCGAGACAGCAGAAGGATTGTTTCATTACCGTAAAATTATTGATAAAACAAAATTTGAAGAAGGATACTTTCCGTATGATGTTTCTTTAATAAATTGGCCTCAAAACGATTATATTTTTGGCAATATCATTGAAGTGACTAATAAAGAAGAAAATAAAAAGTGTGCTCAAGAACTAACTTTATCGTTAGCATATTGGCTTCAAAATGAAGCACCAAGGGATGATGGTGGTATTGGTTATCCGGAAGTTTTCTTAGTTCCTGAAATCTTAGGAACTAAATCAGGATTGGCACTCGCCCCTTATATTAGAGAGTCACGAAGAATTAAAGCCCTTTACACTATTAAAGAACATGAAATAGCGAAAAAACATGCCAAGAAAGCACCGAATTATTTTGATTCTGTTGGGGTGGGCTTGTATCCAATTGATTTACATATGACAATTAATTCTAAAACACATCTCTATGAAGATGTTTATCCTTTTCAAATCCCCCTAGGAGCGTTAATACCAGTAGAAACTGTCAATTTGATAGCTGGCGCGAAAAATATTGGTACCACGCACCTTACTAATGGTTGTTATCGATTACACCCAGTTGAATGGAATATTGGTGAATCAGCTGGACACTTCGTCTCTTTTTGTTTAGATATGAATCTAACACCTAAACAAATATATCAATCAGAAGAATTAATTAAGCAATTTCAAGAAATATTAATTTTGGAAGGCGTTCAATTAAAATGGGACGAAAAATATTTGGTGAAATAAGATGAAAACATTGACAAAAAGGGTAATTGCAGAAAAAGATGTTTCCTTTAAGATAATAGAACCTTTTATAACTGCACAAAAAATTAATGTTGACAGTTTTTATACAAATAACAAACCGATTGCGCCACCTTGTTTTTTAGGAGCTTATTATCGAAAATGCTTTTCATCAAAGGAAGATTGGTTAGGAATTGAAGGCGTTGTTAGGTTAGGAGAATTTATTCCTGATGAAAGAAGGTTTCAGTCAGATGGAAGGGTTGATTATGAAAGATATTTGGATAATCCATCAATTTATCTTGGAGGTAAAAGTTTAACAGAATCTGATGCAGGGTTAAACTTTAATGTTGGACATGAATCGATTCAAGATATTAAGATGCTGAACTACGGCTCGAAAAAAGTTGCCTACAGGCCATTTTATCGATACATTTATTCTGAAGTTATTGATGATAATGGTAATGTTACAAGAATTAATAAAAATATTTGGAAAGTGGCGTCTCCGCTAGACTTTGATTATTATTATTTTCCTGGTGATGTAGTTAAAATGAGTGTTTATAGCCCTTTAGAAAATTATTTACAACTGAGAATTGAAGTTTTAGAGGAAACCAAGATAGAAAAATATCAAAAAAAAAGAAAAAAATATCAATTAAAAGGTAAACCGAAGGTATATTACAGCCCTTTATTCTACAGTGAAGGGCATAGTAAATTAGAAGCAGAATTTAAAAGAGTAAATTCATTAGACCAATACGGTAATGAAGGTTTCATAGTAAAACCGACAAAGGCTTTAGTTAGTGAGTCTGTGTGGAAGGAAGTTTTTTTATTTAAAAAAATAAATGAGTCAATAGTGAAAATCCCCTTTTCTAGAGGACGATATGCAAGTATGATATGCCCAAACGATGAATCATTTACAATTAAGGAATTTAATAAAGATGAAGGTGGAGAAAAAATTACAATTCATCCGCAATATAGAGGTGGTAATAAATGAAAAAAGTATTAGATAAAATGAAAGAAGGGTTAATAGTAAGTTGTCAGGCGTTAGAAAATGAGCCCTTATTTGGTTCGGTTCATATGAAACAAATGGCTTTGGCTGCCCAAATCGGTGGTGCTGCTGGAATCAGAGCCAATAGTGTAGTTGATATCGTGGCGATAAAAGGAGTAACTGATTTGCCCATTATTGGGCTAATAAAAAGAAAATATAAAGACTCTTCAATTTATATTACTCCAACGATTAAAGAGATAGATGAATTGCTCGATACAGGTTGTGAAATAATTGCTCTCGATGCCACAAATAGAAAAAGCCCTGAAAAATTATCTTTAAAAGAAAGAGTAAGATATATTCATGAAAAAGGGAGATTAGCAATGGCAGATGTTTCCAATTATCAAGAAGCATTACAAGCCCAAAAAGATGGCTTTGATATTATCTCTACAACTCTTTCAGGGTATACAGATGGGCCAAAAGTTCCTTTAAAACCAGACTTTAAATTAGTCAATAAACTAGTTAAAACAATTGATAAACCTATTTTTGCAGAGGGTCGAATTAGAAATATTGGCGATATTAAAAAAATGAGAAAACAAAATCCGTTTGCAATAGTAGTTGGTAGCGCAATAACGCGCCCACAAGAAATTACAAAATGGTTTGTTGAAGCCTTAAAATAATAATATGAAAATAAATTTAAGAGATAATGAGCATTTTAAAATTTATGGTACTGACACCTTAGAGGGACCCTTTCATCGTTTTAATGAAAAGGAAATTATCAAGGTTAGTAGTGTTTCCGCGAATGTTGCTTATTTAGCAAAAAATAGCGCAGGTATTTATGCGCTTTTTTCGACTAACTCCACAATAATTAAGGTATCAGTTAAGCTTGATCAACCTCCAAACATGGTAAATATGTCTCCAATAGGGCAATGTGGAGTTGATATTTACTTATTTGATGAAAAAAAGAAAGAGTATCAGATGGTTGGAGTTGGTAAACCTCAATTAAATGAAGTTTTTTATGAAGATCGTTTGATAACTTTTAACGAGAGTTCTATGAGAAAATTTATTCTATATCTTCCGCTTTATTCAAGCGCTCAAGAAGTGTTTTTGGAATTTTCGGAAAATGCTGTTGTTAAGCCTTATTGTCATAATAACGATAAAAGAATTATTTTCTATGGGACTTCAATTTTACAAGGAGGGTGTGTTTCGAGACCAGGGCTATTATATAGTTCTATTATTACGAGAGAATTAGGAATGCCAATTTTAAATTTTGGGTTTTCTGGTTCTGCTCTATTAGAAAAAGAAGTAGCTGAAATAATTGCGAAAAGGCCTTCTCAAAAACTTTTTATTATCGATGTGGTAGCGAATGCAAGATTAGTCTTAAAGGAAAGATTAGAACCTTTTATTAAAGAATACCGTAAGTATCAAAAAAAGACTCCTATTATTATTACTAATCGAATTCCTTTTGCTTTTGACAAGTTTGATAAAGATTTAAAAGAAGAATTATTAAGATTAGATGATTATATGGCTAAAGTTGCAAGTCAACAAGAAAATGTTTATTTTGTTGATGTTTACCGGATGTTTAAAAATAATGTTTCAGAAATAACTTGTGATACCATTCATTTAAATGATTATGGGGCTTATCAATTTGCAGGAATAATGATGGAAATAATGAAAAAACACTTATAACAAAGGCGAATTTATTGAATTTTTAATTTTTTGAGAGAATTTTGATTTCGATCTTAATATTCTACTTAGTGAAATGTTTTTTTTGTTGCATAATATACTATTATGTGTTATATTTAATAAGGCATTAAAAAGCATGCTTAAACAGTTTTTTTCCTAGTGCCGCTAAGGTGGAAAAAGATGCAAGTTAAGCAGAAGAATAAACAAATGGAGGAAGAAAAAATGTCAGTAGTTTCAATGAAACAATTATTAGAAGCGGGTGTTCACTTTGGTCACGCGACTAAAAGATGGAATCCCAAAATGGGTAAATACATTTACACAGCGAGAAATGGTATCCATATTATTGATTTAAAGTTAACTGCGGAAGAAATTGAAAAGTCTTATAAGTTAGTCTTTGATGTAGTTAGCGATGGTGGTAAAGTGCTCTTTGTAGGAACGAAAAAACAAGCCCAAGAAGCAGTTTATGAAGAGGCAATTAGAACAGGTCATTTTTATGTTAATCAACGATGGCTGGGAGGTACTTTAACTAATTTTAAAACAATTAGAAGAAGAATAAGAAGATTAAAAGACTTATTTGAGATGGAAGAAAAAGGAACCTTCGAACTGTTGCCTAAAAAAGAGGTAGTTGGTCTCATTAAAGAACGTGACCGTTTAGAAAAGTTTTTATCAGGAATTAGTGAAATGGAAAGAATTCCGGATGTCGTTTTTATTGTCGATCCTAGAAAAGAAATCAATGCAATTAGAGAAGCTCGAAAGCTTAATATCCCCGTTATTGGAATTGTTGATACTAATTGTGATCCTGATGAAGTTGATTATGTTATTCCTGCTAATGATGACGCCATGAGAGCGGTTAAACTTATTACACATATTATTGGTAATGCAATAATTGAAGCCCAAGGTGGAGTTGTTGAGAAATATGAAGATGATGAAGTAGTTGATTTGGAAGACTCTAATAAAGAAGAAACAACTAAAAAAGAAGTTATTACAGGTTATCATACACATGAAAAGGAATTAGTAGAAGAAGCTAAAGAACTCACAGTTGAAGTTAAAGAGCACGTTATTGAAGTCAAAGAAGAAAAAGTAACTGAAAAAATAGATTACAATAATTTCAAAGTAGCCGAACTTAGAGAAATGGCGAAAGAAAAAAACATTGATAAATATTCAACGTTAAGAAAAGCTGAATTAGTTGAAGCATTAGAAAATTATGAAGGGGATAATTAATATCCCTTTTCTTTAAAAAAATAAAAGAAAAACAGGAGGATTACAATCATGGTAACAGCAAAACAAGTAAAAGAATTAAGAGATATCACAGGAGCAGGAATGCTTGACTGTAAAAAAGCCTTAGAAAGTAGTAATGGCGATATTGAGAAAGCAATTGTTTATTTAAGAGAAAAAGGCATGGCAAGTGCTGCTAAAAAAGAAGCTAGAATTGCAGCAGAAGGATTATGTAATGGCGTCATAACAGGAAATTCTGTAATTTTATATGAAGTCAACAGTGAAACTGATTTCGTCGCTAAAAATGAAAAGTTTTTAGGATTATTAGAAGAAGTAGGTGAAGCTTTAAGCGCTGGCAACATTGATTCTACTGAAGCAGCTTTAAAATATGAATATAAAGATAAAACGATTGAAACATTATTAAAAGAAGCTACTGCAACAATCGGTGAAAAAATCACTTTAAGAAGAGTAACTAGAATAGTTAAAGAAAACGAACAAACTTTTGGTTTTTATAAACATATGGGCGGTAAGATAGTTTCATTAGTAGTAGTTGAAGGTAGTGAAGAGGTTGCTAAAAACTTAGCAATGCACGTTGCTGCTCAAAAGCCAGCTTACTTAACAGAAAAAGATATCGATGATGAATTTATTAAGTCGGAAAGACAAATTCTTTTAAATCAAGCTCTAGCAGAAAACAAAGAAGAAGCAAAACCAAAACCTGACAACATTATCGAAAGGATTGTAGAAGGAAGATTAAATAAACAATTAAAAGAAATATGTTTAGTTTATCAACCGTATGTTAAAGATCCTAACATTTCTGTAGCAGAATATTTAAAAACTGAGAAAGCGCAAATACTTAAATTTGTAAGACTTGAAGTAGGCGAAGGAATTGCTAAAAGAGAAGAGGATTTCGCCGCTGAAGTAGAAGCTCAACTTAAAGGCGTATAATAATGTATAAGCGCGTCATTATTAAAGTGAGCGGAGAAGCGCTCAAAGGCGACACCATGCATGGAATTGACCCCAAAACAATGCTAAAAATTGCTCGAGACATTAAAGAGGTCCATGATTTAGGAGTAGAGATTGGAATTGTTGTTGGAGGCGGTAATATTTGGCGAGGAAAATCCGCTGCGAGCCTTGGAATGGACAGAGCTCAAGCCGACTATATGGGGATGTTAGCAACCATAATGAATGGATTAGCATTACAAGACGCTTTAGAAAAACTAAACGTTCCCTCTCGAGTAGCGAGTGCAATCGAAGTTAATCAAGTTTCGGAAAGATATATTAGAAAGAAAGTTGAAAAGCATTTAAAACTTAAAACAGTTTACATCTTTGTCGGTGGAACTGGATCTCCTTATTTTACAACTGATACAGCAGCCGCCCTTAGAGCTGCAGAATTAAATGCAGAAGTAATCTTAATGGGGAAAAATGGTGTTAGTGGTGTTTATGATAAAGACCCTAAAAAATATCAAGACGCGATTATGTTTAATGAGTTAACTCATAAATTTGTTTTAGAACAAGGTCTAGAAATTATGGATTCAACGGCTGCTAGTCTTTGTAAGGAAAATAAAATTGATTTAATTGTCTTTAATATTGAAGAAGAAGGCAATTTGAAAAAAGCAGTATTAGGTAAAAAAGTAGGTACGAAAGTAACCTAAAAAGGAGGAATTATGACTGAACAAGCAGATTTACTATTAATAGAAATTGAAGAGAAAATGGAAAAGAGCTTAGAAGGAACAATAAATGAATATCATACTATTAGGACAGGACGCGCTCATCCAGCCTTATTGGAAGGAATTTTAGTAGAATATTACGGAGTTGATACTCCAATTAAGCAAATCTCCTCGATTACTGTTCCAGAAGGAAACCAACTTTACATTAAGCCTTATGATAAAACAGTTTTAAAAAAGTTGGAATATGCAATTGGCACTTCACAATTAGGATTAACGCCTCAAAATGATGGTGTTGGAATCAGACTTATTTTGCCTAAATTGACTGAAGAAAGAAGAAAAGAATTAGCAAAAGAAGTGGAAAAACTCCAAGAAAAAGGTAAGGTTTCCATTAGAAATATTAGAAGAGAGGGTAATGATCAAATGAAAAAGATATCCCTCCCTGAAGATTTAGAGTTCAAATACATCAATGATGTTCAAGAGTTAACTGATACTTATACCGTTAAAGTTGAAGAGGCAACCAAAAACAAAATCGAAGAAATAATGGCAATATAATCGAAATTTTACATATTGTATAAATAACTTACATTATTTTAAAAAAGGTGCTATAATTGAATTATAATTACAAGAAAGGGGAATCGGTAATGAAGAAGTTTATTAATTGGATGGATGGCAATAGCAAGGTTTTAAAAGTAGTATTAGCTATTCCATTATTGGATATTTTGTGGGTAGTTTACAGACTATTTAAGAGCTTAGAAAAGAAGAACACAATTGGAGTAGTTTTTGCAGTGGTCTTAATAATTGTGGGGATTCCATTTTTATGGCTTGTTGACATTATTACCCTAGTTTTAAAAGACGAAGTATTGTGGATCGATTAAAGTTAATTTAATCAATAAAGCAGAGCGCAATGCTCTTCTTTTTTTTGCCTTAAAAGATTTTTTTACAAAAAGATCTTTATTTAGTATAATGAAAATGTCTTTATAAGGAGTAAAATGAAAGAAAGAAAATACCATAAAAACAAGATTCCCCATCACTTAGCAATCATTTTGGATGGTAATGGAAGATGGGCTAAAAAGAAAGGTCTTCCCCGTACAAGTGGACATAAAATGGGAGCGGAAAACATTATTAGAATTGTTAAACATTGTCAAGAGTTAGGCGTTAAAGTTTTAACCCTTTACTGTTTTTCAACGGAAAATTTTAAGAGGCCGCAACCAGAAGTAGATTATTTGATGAATTTGCCAATTGAATATTACCAGCAGTATAAAGAAAAGGTTGACTTTCAAAAACTACCTTATAAAGTAGTTCATGTTGGTAAAAGAGAACAACTCAAAGAAGAACTGTTAGTGCTTATTGATGAAGTAGAAGCGAAGACTAACAATAACGAGGGTCTCTTAGTTAATGTCGCTTTTAATTATGGTTTTTATGATGAACTTAAAAGATCTTTAGAAAAGATGAATAAAGCGGGAGATAATGATTTTAGTAGTGAAAACCTTATTTCTTATTTAGATGTTAAAACTCCAGTTGATTTACTAATTAGAACTTCGGGGGAATTAAGGCTCTCTAACTTTCTTCTCTATCAACTTGCCTATAGTGAATTATATTTTACAAAAAAGTATTGGCCTGCATTTAAAAAAAGAGATTTATTAAGAGCTTTTAAAAGTTATCAAAAGAGAAAGAGACGGTATGGAGGATTGTGATGAAAAAAAGAGTTTTAACCGCATTAGTGTTATTAGTGTTATTTGTACCAATTTTTGCAGTGGAGATTTTTTATCCACTATTTTTAGTGGTAATCTTTCTACTTGCTGGAATTGCTGCTTTTGAAATGACAAGAATTCTTGGTAATGAAAAGATGTCTTTGCTTCCTCAAGTTCTCACTATTGTCTTAACGATACTTTTGATGATCGATACTGCTCTTTTTATAGGTGAAGGACTTATTTTAGATAAATACGGTGGTCTTTTTAATACTCATTTATTTATGATATTTTTATTTCCTTTAATTATTTTAACATTAATGGTTTTTAATAAAACTTATAACATCCGTCAAGTTGGTTATTCTTTATTAACAATTATTTATGTAGGTTTAGGGTTCGCTAGTATCGTAACGTTAAGACAAATGGGGATAAGGTTTATTATTTATTTATTTGCAGTAACTATTTTTACTGATATGTTTGCCTTTTTTATTGGCATTAAGTTTGGGAAACATAAAATGACGAGTATTAGTCCGAAAAAAAGTTATGAAGGGGCGATTGCTGGGACGATTATGGGGACTCTTTTAGCGAGTTTATTCGCACTTTTTTATGATAAGGTTCCTGCCACTTTTAATCCCGATAATCATATGACGCTACTGTCTCATTTTAGTAGTATTGGTGATCATTCACGTGGAATTCAAGCCTTAGTGATTGTTCCCATTACATTTTGTGCTAGTATTTTAGGTCAAATCGGTGATTTAGTAGCTTCAAAACTTAAAAGAGAGTTTGATGCTAAAGACTTTGGAGATATTTTTCCTGGCCATGGTGGCGTTATCGATAGATTCGATTCAGCGATGTTTGTCGGAATGTTTTTGATTGCTATTTTCATTTTATTAAAAGCAATTTTCCCGTTAGTATGAAAAATATTTATTTGTTAGGTACAACCGGTTCTATCGGTTTACAAACCATTGAAATAATTTTAAAATATCCTCAAAAGTTTAATGTGGTAGGTCTTTCTTTTGGCGCTACAAAAAAAGAAATTCATGAAGAGTTAATTAACAAATTAGATCCAGAGGTAATTCATTTTAGAGAAGCCAATAACTTTCAAGAAAAATACCCCCATAAAACGATTTATTATGGTGAGGAAGGCTTGCTTCAGTTTGTTTCTTACCCTAAAGAGGGTTTAGTAGTTAATGCTCTTAGTGGCAGTGCTGGTTTAAGGCCCACTATTAAAGCGATAGAAAGCAAGAAAGATATCGCCTTAGCGAATAAAGAAACTTTAGTGATGGCTGGGGAAATAATTAAAAGACTTTTAAAAAAGCATCAAGTTAAATTGTTTCCTATCGATTCGGAACATAATGCGATATTATCGTGTTTAAGGGGAGAAGAAAAGCGAGACATTAAAACGATTACCTTAACCGCGAGCGGAGGCCCTTTTAAAGATTTAGCTAAAGAAGAATTAGAAAATGTTACCGTTAGAGAAGCTCTTAATCATCCTAATTGGCAGATGGGTGAGAAAATCTCTATTGATTCGGCGACGATGGCTAACAAGGCTTTAGAAATTATCGAAGCTCATTATTTATTTGATTTAGATTATAAAAATATTAAGGCTGTTATTCATCCTGAGTCAATCGTTCATGGGATGGTCAGTTTTAGTGATGGTTCTACGAAAGCTTTATTGAGTTCTCCGGATATGAAAATGCCTATTTTATATGCTCTTAGTTATCCGAAACGTTACCCAACTGGGATTAAGGAGTTAAATTTTGACAATTTAGCCTTGAATTTTGTTAAAATAGATGAGAAGAGATTTCCTTTAATTAAGCTAGCTTATTATGTTGGTGAAAAAAAAGGCTTATACCCAGCGGTTTTTAACGCCGCTAATGAAGCTGCCGTAAAACTATTTTTAAAGGAAAAAATAAAGTTTTTAGAAATAGAAGAAATCGTTATTAAAATGGTTCAAGATTTTAAAGATAATATTATTAAACCGACAATAACAGATATTATTGAAATTTCTAAAGAGGTAGAAAGAAAGGTTTTAAGTAAATATGGATTTTATTATTAATTTATTAGCATTTGTTTTTGCGTTAGGAATTATCGTTTCCATTCATGAATTAGGGCATTTAATAATGGCTAAGAGAGCAGGAATGCTTTGTTATGAGTATTCAATTGGCTTAGGGCCAGCAATTTATAAGCGAAAAGGTAAAGAAACTGACTTCGCTATTAGAGCGATCCCTATTGGTGGTTATGTTTCTATTGCTGGAGAGCAAATGAGTACAGAAATGATTAAAAAAGGGCAGACCATTGGCCTTAATTTTAAAGATGGTAAAGTAATTGAAATGGTGCTTTATAAGGGCGAGTTTGAAAAAGAAATCCAAGTGGTAGATTTTGAAATCTACGCTCCTAATGATGAGCCTTTGTTCATAGCGGGTTATGTTGAAGGTAAGATTGAAAATTATCCAATTTCCGAAGAGGCTATTTATAAACTCCCAAAACAAGAAATGAAAATCGCTCCTTATAAGCGTTGTTTTGAATCGAAAACTTATTTAGAAAAACTACTGACATTGCTAGCAGGACCAGTGATGAACTTTATTTTAGCTATTTTACTTTTCTTTTTAGTCGCTTCTTTTACAGGGGCGCCCGTTAACTCTAATAAAATTGGTGGAGTAATGACAAATAACCCCGCAAATATCGCTGGCATTGAAAAGGGCGATATTATTGAAAGTATCGATGGCAATGAAGTGACGAATTGGGAAGATATCGGTAAGTATATAATAAAAGAAAAAAGTTATGACATTAAGCTTGCAGGTAAATCTGAAGTTATCAAAATAAATCCAAGAATTGATATCACACAGTTAGGGATATCAAATTATTATTTTGATGAAGAAACCAAGGAAGTTACGATCTATCAAGACGCTATCATCGGTACTAGTTATGGTTTAGCTGAAGATATTTTTAAAAATGGTGATCAAATCACTAAATTTAAGTATGAATACAAAAATATAACGCTCGAAGAAGATGTTAATTCATTTCAAGATATTATCGATAACCTCGACAGTTTTGATGGTGGCACCTTAGAAGTTACTTTTTTAAGAGATGGTAAAGAAGAAACCAAAACTATTACTGTTTGGGAAAAGCAAGTACTTAAATCTCAAGGTGTGACTGCATATGATTTAATTATTGGAATTACGCCAGTTTATAAATATAACTTTGTTCATACTATAACTTATCCTTTTAAACAAACATTTAACTCTTTTTATCAAGTTTTAATGGTTTTAAAGTTTTTATTTGGAGGCTCAAAACAAGTCGGTATTAAGCAATTGTCAGGACCAGTAGGAATCTTTAATATTGTTGGACTTTTTGCTAGAGAAGGCGTGCTTTCATTATTAAGTTTTATTGGGTTTTTAAGCGTTAATATTGGTGTTTTAAATTTACTACCGATACCTGCTTTAGATGGTGGAAGAATAGTCTTTATTTCAATTGAAGGAGTAACGAGAAAGAAAATCCCTCGTAAAACAGAAAACTTAATTAATAATGTTTTCTTTATCTTATTAATGTTGTTGTTTGTTTATGTAACGTTTAATGATATTTTGAGGCTATTTTAATGAAGATTTACACTAAAAAAGGTGATCGAGGTAAAACCGATTTAATTAAAAA
The DNA here is from genome assembly GCA_012837645.1 of Acholeplasmataceae bacterium. GTDB lineage: Bacteria > Bacillota_I > Bacilli_A > Acholeplasmatales > UBA5453 > DUQU01. The sequence continues at coordinate 18,538 of DUQU01000010.1, forward strand.
AAGAGTTAAAAAGAACGATTCTAAAATTCATTTAGTTGGCGAACTTGATGAGTTAGCAGTACGGATGGCAGAATTAAATTATTATCTAAAAGGCAATTTTAAGGATGAAATTAAGGTAATAGATAAAGTTTTATTTAAAGTGGCTACCTTAGTTATCGATGTTGAAAACACTTATAATTTAGAAGTTACAGACGAGGAAGTAAAATACTTAGAAAACAAAATAGATTTGATGGAAAAAGAGGTTCCCAAGTTAACAAAGTTTATTACTTATGACGGAACTCTTGAGGCGATAAAAGCGAGTTTAGTTAAAACGCAAGTAAGGAAAGTTGAAAGATTATTAATTGCCGAAGAGTTAAAAGAAAATGTTTTAACCTTTCTAAATAGATTATCGGATTATTTTTTCGTTTTAGCGAGATATTTAAACCATTTAGAAAAAGTAGAAGAGAGAAAAAGAGAATTATAAAATCTTTTTCTTTTTTTATCTGGTATTTAGTTGTAAAAAGCGATTAAAAAAGTTATAATGATTATGGATGAAAAGGCTTACAAAAAAGGAGCGAATAAACATAAGTGAAAACAATTGTCATTGGTGTAATTGGTTCTGACGTTCATGCAGTTGGCAATAAAGTAATTGAGTATACATTAAAGAGTGCAGGCTATCATGTCGTTAATATTGGAGTATTATCAACTCAGGAAGATTTTATCGAAGCAGCGATAGAATCAGAAGCTGATTTGATTTTGGTATCCTCTTTATATGGTCATGGAGAGATCGATGTAAGAGGATTTAAAGAAAAGTGTATTGAACATGGTTTAGAGGATGTACTATTATATATAGGAGGAAATATTGTTGTTGGAAAACAATCTTTTTTTGATGTTGAAAAAAGATTCAAAGAAATGGGTTTCAATAGAGTCTTTCCACCTAATTTTAAAATAGAGTCAGCCTTGCAATATATTAAAGAAGATTTAGGAGAATAATGTGAAGAAATATTTACTTGTTGATTTTGGCTCAACCTTTACAAAATTAACAGCGGTAGATACAAAGAAACAAGATATAATTGGAACTTCTTTTAGTTTATCAACAGTTAAGACAAATATCTTAATTGGTTATCAAAAAGCATTAGATGAATTGTATAAAAAAATTAATGAGAAAATCATTTTTGACGAGGTTTTAGCTTGTTCGAGTGCCAGTGGAGGTCTTAAAATGGCAGTTTCAGGATTAGTGCCTTCTTTAACTGTTGAAGGCGCTAAAAGAGCTTGCATGGGTGCTGGAGCGAAAGTCGATTATCTTTTTTCATATCGTCTTACTAGTCAAGATATAACAACCTTAAAAGAGTCAGAAATTGATATTTTATTATTGGTTGGTGGCATTGATGGAGGAAATGAAACGATAGTATCTCATAATATTATTGAAGTGGCGAAAGCAAAATTACCTTATCCTGTTATTTATGCAGGTAATAATAAGTTAATAGATACCGTCAAATATTGGTTTGATAAATATGAACTAAACTATTTTATTGCACCGAATATTATGTCAACAATCAATGTTTTGCGGTTCGAAGAGACAAGAAAGATAATTAGAGAAATATTTTTGACAAAAATTATTGAAGCAAAGGGAATTAAACAATTTGAAAACGAAAATAGAACTGTTTTATACCCAACTCCTGAATCGCTTTTAAAAGCTAGTTTGCTTTTAGCAGATGGTTACCAGCAAGAAACTGGTTTAGGGGATTTAATGGTTATCGATGTTGGTGGAGCTACTACTGATGTTTATTCGATGGGATTTGGATATCCGAAAAAGACTGATGTTATTTTAAAAGGATTGGAAGAAACATATGATAAAAGAACTGTAGAAGGAGATTTAGGCTTGAGAGTTTCGGCTGCTAGTTTAAGAGATTATTTAAATTGTGATAGTTATTTTTATCGGGAAGATATTAATTTTAAAAAAGAAGTTGAAAAGCGTATTTTCGATCATAATTATATAAGCAGTAATGAAAACGATTATTATGTCGATAAAATAATGGCTAGTAAGTGTGTCGAAATCGCTACTCAAAGGCATGTTGGGACGATTAATAGTTATTTTGGAGGTGAAGGTTTAATTTACTTTCAAGAAGGTAAAGATTTGACTGACATTGAAACTGTGATTGGGACTGGTGGTGGTTTAATTTATCAACCGTTTCGAAAAGAAGTTTTAAAAAATGTTGAAAAAAACCAAGATAATGATTTAAGACCAAAAAGTCCTAAATATTATATTGACGATGATTATATTATGCAAACAATGGGTTTATTAAGTGAAAAAGAACCGTTAGTAGCTTTGAAAATATTAAAAAAGAGGATTGTAAAATTAGATGAAAGTTAATGATGTAAAATGGAGTTTGGAAAAGTTTTTAAAAGTACGCGAAGAAGTTTTAAAGGACTGGAAAACCGGTAGTGACCCTTTGTTAGACTTAAAAACAGCTGAAAAAAGGTTAAAAAGTATCCCCATAAAGAAAAATATGGCGGAAGAATTGATTAAAGCTGATCAAGAAGGCAATACCTTAATTCAACCTCGAGCAGGAGTCGCCCTTTTGAACGAACACTTGGAATTATTATTGCATTTAGAAGAAGCAGGAGCGGATTTGTTGCCGACCACTATTGACTCTTATACTAGACAAAATAGATATGAAGAAGCAGAAACGGGCATTCAAGAAAGCAAGAAACAAAAACGTTCAATGCTAAATGGGTTTCCTGCAGTTAATCATGGTGTTGAGGTTTGTAGTATTTTAAAAGACAAAGTCAATAAACCCTTACAAGCTCGACATGGTACACCAGATTCGAGATTATTAGCAGAAATTATTCACGCTGCTGGTTGGACTTCAAATGAAGGTGGTGCCATTTCATATAACATCCCTTATGCTAAAAATGTGAGTTTAGAAGATAGTATTTTCTATTGGCAATATTGTGATCGTTTAGTGGGTTATTACGAAGAGCACGGAATTAAGATGAATAGAGAGCCATTTGGGCCTTTGACTGGTACTTTAGTTCCTCCTGCAATTTCTAATACCATTGCGATTATAGAAGCTTTATTAGCTGCTAGGCAAGGAGTGAAAAACATTATCGTTGGGTATGGAATGGGAGGGAATTTAACTCAGGATATTGCTGCGATGAGAGCTTTAAAAGAACAAACTTTAAGTTATTTAAAAAAACAAGGTTTTAATGATGTCTATGTTACTACGGTTTTTCATCAATGGATGGGTGGTTTCCCAGAAGATGAAACAGCTGCATTGGCATTAATTTCCTATAGTGCAACTGTTGCAAGTTTTAGTAAAGCGACTAAAATGATTACGAAGACACCATTAGAATCGATTGGTGTACCAACAAAAGAAGCAAATGCAACTGGTATTAAAGCTTCAAAGTTTATCGTTCAATTGTTAAAAGAACAAACCTTTCCTAATTCGAAAAAACTAACTGAAGAATTGGAACAAATTAAAAAGGAAGTCGAGAGTTTAATGTATCATGTTTACAATTTAGGTGATGGCGACCTCGCAGTTGGGGTTGTAAAGGCTTTTGAAAATGGCGTTTTAGATGTTCCTTTTGCGCCTAGTAAATTTAATAAAGGAGCGATGTTGCCGGCTAGAGATATTGAAGGTAATATTAGAATTTTAGAATTTGGTAATTTAGGGTTAAATGAAGAAATAAAAACATTTCACCGTGAAAAATTGCAAGAAAGAGCTAAAAAAGAAAAAAGAGCATTGTCATTTCAAATGACTGTTGACGATATATACGCTGTCAGTAAAGGAAAATTAGTGGGCAACCCCCAAAGAAAGGAAAATTAAAGTGAAAATTGTTGAAGTGTATTTTTCAAAAAGTTTAACTGGGTTTTATTTTGATGATCAAAAAGCAATTAGAAGAGGTGCTTATTCGGATGGTCTTAATTATATTGGAAACCCTCAAACACCAGGTTTTACAAAAATAAGGCAAAAAGGAGAAGCAATTTCTATTCAATTGGTTTTAGCGGATGGTCAAGTTGCTAAAGGTGATTGCGCGGCAGTTCAATATTCTGGTGCCGGCGGCAGAGATCCTTTGTTTTTAGCAGAACAATACTTACCTTATTTAGAAGAAGAAATTAAACCCTTATTATTAAAAATGGACGTTAACGAGTTTAAAGCGAATGCGGAGTTAATTGACAACTTAAAAAAAGGAGATAAAAAAATTCACACAGCTTTGAGATATGGTATTACTCAAGCATTACTTCACGCAACCGCCTTAACTAATAAGGTTTCAATGGCGGAAGTAATTCGCAAGGAATATAAAATAACTAACAAAGTTTACAAGCGAGTCGATATTTTCTCTCAAACGGGAGATCATAGACACGAACATGCCGATAAAATGATTTTAAAAAAAGTTGATATCCTACCGCATGGTTTATTTAACAATGTTAGTAAAATTGGTAGTCAAGGAGAGCTATTATTGGAATACGTAATTTGGTTGAGAAATCGTATTAAACAACTTCAACCTGAAAATTATGATCCAATAATTCAACTAGATGTTTATGGAACAATAGGAATTATTTTCGAATACGATATTGAGAGAATTGTTCATTATATTAACACACTTGGAATGGCTGTTAAACCATTTAAACTACAAATAGAAAGTCCTGTTGATGCGAAAACGAGGGATGAAACGGTTCAAGCTTTAAAAGAAATTAGAGCACTTCTTGATCAAAGCGGTTCGAATGTTAGAATAGTCGCTGATGAATGGTGCAATACTTTAGAAGATATTAAATATTTTGCTGAAAATAAAGCAGGCCATATTCTTCAAATTAAAACTCCTGATTTAGGGGGAATAAACAACTCCATTGAAGCTGTTATTTATTGTAATAAAGTTGGGATTGGAAGTTATGTTGGCGGGACTTGTAATGAAACAAATCATTCAGCAGAGGTTTCAGTCCACATTGCTGTTGCTTGTGAAGCAACTCAAATATTAGCTAAACCTGGTTTAGGAACTGATGAAGGAGTAATGACCGTTTATAATGAAATGAACCGGTTATTGAAAAGAGCGAATAGGAGTAAATAAAATGGAGAAAATTAGTGTTGCCGGAACTACTGATAGTAACGATTGTCAAATCACAATTAGAAGACAAGAAGGTACTACTATTGAGGTTGAATCAATTGTAAAAGAGTTTTTTGGCGACCATATTGAAAAATTAATTGAAAAAAAATTAAAAGAGTTAAAAATTGCTAACGTAAAAATTAAAGTCATTGACAAAGGCGCTTATGACTTTACAATTATCTCAAGATTAATGACAGCTTTAAAGAGATTGGAGTTAATTTAAAATGAAAAGAAGTATCCTTTTTATCCCCGGCAATAATCCTTCGATGATTCAAGATTCATATATTTTTGAGGCTGATGGTATTATTTATGATTTAGAAGACGCTGTAGCGTATTCTGAAAAAGATTCAGCTCGGATAATTGTGAAATCTTTTATTGAATCAGGCCTTATCGAAGACAAAGAAGTAATCGTAAGAATTAATGATATTGATTCTGAGTTTTATTTAGACGATATTAATGTCATCGTTTCTAATTATGTTGATACGATTATGTTACCAATGGCGACGGAGTGGTCGGTAAGAAAGTTAGCGACTAAATTAGATGAAATTGAAGAGAAGAAGAAAATAGCGAAAAGAATAAAAATTATTCCCATCATTGAATCCGGTAAATCGGTTTTAGAAGTGGAAAAAATAGTTCGTCACCAACGCGTTTCGGGAGTATTATTAGGGGCGGAAGATTTATCTTTTGATTTGGGTATCATTAGAACTAAAGAAGGCGCAGAGATTGAGTATGTAAGAAGTAAAATAGTAATCGCTGCGAAAGCCTACAAAAAAGATGCTATCGATACTCCTTTTACTGACGTTACTGATGATGAAGGTTTAATTAAGGATACTAAAAGGGCGAAATTACTAGGCATGAATGCGAAAGCGTGCATTCACCCTCGCCAAGCAAGAACAATCAATAAGGTCTTTTCTCCAAGTTCCTTTGACATTGATTTTGCAAAAAAAGTATTAAAAGGATATGAAGAAGCGCAAAAAGTTGGTTTAGGTGTTTTTAGCTTGGAAGGTAAAATGATCGATAAACCGATTGTTGAAAGAGCCCAAAGTGTTATTATGCGGGCAAAATATTTTAAATTGGAGAATGAATAATGGAAAACAACTTAAAAAGAAAAATTCCTCAAGGCTATAAAGCTTTCCAAAATAGTAATTATTATCAAACTATTAAAGCGAAAAAAGTTCCAGAAGTATTAGCCTCGAATAAAATAAAAGAAGTAAGTAATATTAAAGAGATAGTAGAAAAACTGCAACTAAAGGATGGAATGACTTTTTCTTTTCATCATCACCTTCGTAATGGTGATCATGTTTTAAATAATGTTTTAGCAGAAGTTTTTAAAAAACCACTTAAAAATATTACCATCGCTGCTTCCTCGCTTTTTCCTGTTCATGAACCATTAGTAAAATATATTAAAAATGGTCAAGTAACGAAACTTTATACCAATTATCTTAATGGGCCAGTTGCGGAGACTGTAATGAATGGCGATTTAAAAGAATTGTTAGTAATGCAAACTCATGGTGGGAGACCAAGAGCGATTGAAGCTGGAGAAATCGTTATTGATGTCGCTTTTATTGCCGCTTCCTGTGTTGATAAATTAGGCAATGCTAGTGGAAAGTATGGTAAAAATGCTTTTGGTTCAATCGGTTATGCAATTGCTGATGCAAAGTATGCTAAAAAAGTTGTTTTAGTAACTGATAATTTAGTAGAAGAGCATCCTTTTGATTATGATATTGATGGTAAGTATGTTGATTATATTGCCCTTATGGATGAGATTGGAATCCAACAAGAAATAGTCTCAGGAACGACTCAAATAACGAGAGATCCTGTTGGCCTTAAAATTGCTAAAGACGCCGCTAAGGTTTTGGACAAATTAAAACTGATCAAAGATGGCTTTAGCATGCAAACTGGTGCTGGTGGAGTTTCTTTAGCGGTTGCTAATGAAATAAGTATGATTATGGAAGAAAGAACGATTACTGGTAGTTTTGTTTCAGGTGGAATTACAGGCTATTTTGTTAATATGCTTAAAAATCAATTAGTGGAAAAGTTATATGATGTTCAATGCTTTGATTTATGGGCTGTTTATTCAGCTGAAAACAATGCTAATCATCATTTAATTAGCGCTTCTAAATATGCTAATCCTTTTCATGAAGATCCAGTCGTTAATAAACTTGATTTTGCGATTTTAGGCGCTACTGAAATTGACCTCGATTTTAATGTTAATGTAACAACCGATTCTTACGGAAATATTATTGGTGGCTCTGGTGGACACGCTGACGTTGCCAATGGTTGTGGTGTGACGGTTATTGTTACTCAACTTGTTAAAACAAGAATACCAATTATTAAAGAAAGAGTTAAAACAATAACTACACCAGGAGAAGATGTTGATATTTTAGTGACTGAAAGAGGAATTGCAATAAATCCTAAAAGAGTTGATTTAATTGAAAAATTAAAAGAAACTTCAATCGTGATAAAAACGATTGAACAATTAAGAGATGAAGCTCATAGACTGACTGGTATCCCTAGAGAAATACCACATTCAGATGAGATAATTGGTGTCGTTGAGTACCGTGATGGAACAGTCATCGACAGTTTATATAAGCCACTGAGGATGAAAAAATAAATGTCTTCAATCTTAGAGGATCGAGAAAAAAGATTTTACCGTGTTAAAGAGCTAGTAAACGAGTATCATAATTGTCTAATTTTAAAAGGAAATATTCCTGGTGAAAATAAAACAATTAAAGAAGTTTACTTACTATTAACTATTTTTAACCATGAAATAACGAAGCGTTTAAAAAATTATCAAAGAGAATTCTATAACTCTTTTGATGGCCCATACTTTGTTTACTATAACTTTAAAGAACCAGTAAAAAGATTAAAAGAAGAGTTTATTAAAATAGAAGAAACTCATCCTTTAGGAAGACTTATTGATATCGACGTTTATAGTAAAGGCAAAACAATAACGAGAGCAAGCATGGATTTACCTCAAAGAAAGTGTCTGCTTTGTGGTAATGTCGCTTGGCTTTGTATGAAAGAAAGAAAACATAGTGTTAAAGAATTAACTGATTTTATTATTAGTTCTACTAATAAATACCTTCATGATGATTTTGATAGATTGCTGACAACAGCTTTTTTATCAGAGTTAAATCTCCATCCGAAATTTGGTTTAGTAACGCCTTATTCTAATGGTTCTCACGACGATATGAATTATCATCTTATGCTCAATTCTTTAGTGGCCATTAAACCTTATTTATTAAAACTTTATCAAGTTGGTTTTCAAACAAGTAATATTAAAAAAGGCTTTGTTGAAGTTAGAAAAATTGGTATTGAAGCTGAAAAAGCGATGTATAAAGTTACCAAAGGTGTTAACACTTATAAAGGGGCGATTTTTTTAATTGGAATAATGATTTATTCTTTAGGTTATTATGGCCAAAACAAAGGCCTAGACTATCCTAAAATAATTAAAACAACAGCGAAAAATATTTTAGATGAATTAGAGGGAAGAGCGAATACATTTGGCATTTATGCTTATCAACAATTTAAGATGTATACAATTAGACATGAAGTCTATTATGGTATTCCTTCTGTTTATGAAGCCTATGAATATTTGGATAAGTTTAAAGAACTAAATAGTGAAGCACTTTTAATGACTTTAATTTTTATTATTAAACAAAAAAAAGACACTGTCGCTTTAAAAAGAGCGAAAACAATGAAAAACTACAATAAATGGGTTGCCGAAATCGCTAAAATTACCAAGTTTAATTTAAAGAAGATTGAGGCTACTACTAATAGTTGTATTAAAAATAAGATTAGTTTTGGTGGTAGCGCTGATATTTTAATCGCTGCTGTTTTCTTAAGATTAATAACTAAAAAAGGTTATTTGACTAAACTAGCATAAAAAAAAGCAAATTTTATTTTGCTTTTTTGTTTCTATAATAATTATTTTTGATATTTTTCAATTCCAGCTAATAATAAATCATTGCCGTGAGCGTCATAAGTGACGATAGCGGGGAAACGTTTGACTTCAAAACGGTGAATAGCTTCCGGACCTAATTCAGGAAAGGCGACTACTTCACTTTTTTTGATGGATTCACTAATTAAAACAGCTGCTCCGCCGGTAGCCGATAAATAAAGGCCTTTGTTTTTTAAAATCTCTTTTACTTTAGAATCTCTTGGGCCTTTGCCGATTGAAATACTAAAAAAGGGGAGAACAGTTTCGATGTAAGCGTCCATTCGGTAACTAGAAGTAGGACCGGCAGAGCCGATTACATCTACTGGTCTTGTGGGACTAGGGCCAACATAATAAATGACGTTACTTTCTAACTCAAAAGGAAGTTTTTCTCCTTTATTAGTAAGCTCCACTATTTTTTTATGGGCAGCATCTCTTCCGGTATAGATAACTCCAGTTAGATAAACAACATCTCCTACCTTTAATTTTTTAATTGTTTCTAAACTAATTGGTGTTTGTAATTCCATTTTATCCCCCTATATTATAATCGATTTATGTCTAGCAGCGTGGCATTGAATGTTAATAGCTACTGGAAGACTAGCAATATGGCAAGCCCCAACGTTGATTTTAACAGCTAAGGCAGTTACTGTTCCACCAAAGCCCATCGGGCCTACCCCTAAATTATTGATTTCAGTTAGTAATTCCTTTTCTAATTTTCTCGCAATCGGATCTTCTGATTCATCATCGATTTCGCGCATGATAGCTTCTTTAGCCATAATGGCGCTAGTTTCAAAATTACCACCGATTCCTAATCCTACTATTATTGGCGGACAAGGTTTTCCTCCGCTTTTAAAAATAGTGTCTAAAACTAACTTTTTAACTCCTTCGATGCCATCGGAAGGAATTAACATTTTAACTAAACTCATATTTTCACTGCCAGCGCCTTTAGGAGCGACAGTTATTTTAATTTTATCGCCACTAACTATTTTAGTGTGTATGACAGCAGGAGTGTTATCATTGGTGTTAACTCTGTCAAAAGGATGTTTAACAACCGATTTTCTTAAAAAATGATCAACGTAAGCTTCTCTTACGCCATCATTAACTGCTGTAGCTAGATCGCCTTTAAACCAAACTTCGGAACCTATTTCCAACATCACTACCGCGACACCAGTGTCTTGACACATTGGCTTTTGAAGTTTCTTCGCTAAAAGGTCGTTATCGATAATTTGTTTAATAACACTTTTTCCTAAGGGAGACTCTTCTTTTTCTAATGACTTATATAAAGCATTTAGTAAGTCATCATTAACATTTCTCGCCGCATCCACTAATAAATCTCTTACTGAATTCTTAATTAATTCTAAGTTTATTTCTCTCAATTGTATCACCCAAATGTATTGTATGTTAATAACGCTTCCATTTCAAGCAAAGTAATGTAATTATTAGGTAAATAAAGTTTTTAATCATTAAAAAAAGCATAAATGCTTACTTAAATAGTTAAAGATAAGAAATAATTATTATTTTTGAGATAAAAAGATGAAAAATAGTCCAAAAAAGTTCAAATTAAAAATAATTTTAGATGTTCTTTAAACAAAAAAAATACAAAAAGCAGTAAATTTTATTCTTTTTCTATTGACATTAAGGCTACTCTATTATAGAATTAACAAGGTTGCCAAAAAAAAGTATCGTTTAAATGGATAAAAATCGCCTTATAACGCGGTTATAATAAAAGTATTGACAACCCAATTTTATAATGATAGAATGTATAAGCGCCTGAAGAGGACTAGGTCTTTGAAAACTAAATATGCACAATAAGAATTAATTTTTTTGAAGTTTTTAATAAAAAGCTTGGAC
>DUQU01000011.1 GCA_012837645.1 Acholeplasmataceae bacterium
TGATTTCTAATAGCTACAAAGTCATTAATGAAATGTTTTTTTATAGCTACCCAAATACATTTTTATTGTTTTGTTCTTATAATAGAATTTCATAGAACACTATAATATAAACAAAAACACTTTATTAGCATGATAAAACAACAAGATAACGGCGTTTAACAAGACAAATAACAAAAAAATTGATAATTATAATTTAATATAGTATAATTAGATAACGAGGAGGTAAGTAACTATGAAGAAAAATGTATTAAAGATAATAGTTGAAAACATCAATTTTTTTGAAGACAATAAATTTGAAATTGATTTTACAAATCAGCTCCAAGTAACAAACCACGACAGCACCCATCCTTATTATCACTTAGAATCGAGGATATATTTAGCAAAATATCTTGCTTTTGTTGGGGTCAATGCCTCTGGTAAAACAACAATAATAGAAATTTTAAGCGCTGTTTTTGATTTTTATTTTTATAATCGTCCTTTTAATGAGAGAATATTATCTAAATTTTTTAGAGGCTCACCTCTTAAAACTACTTTTATTTATGAATATAATGCTAAAGTTTTTAAGATAATTTCTATTATTACAAATCACAATGAAGCTGATGTTATTTTATTTGAGGATGATAACGATTATTATATAAACAATTATAGCATTGTCGAAGAAGTGATTTATGAAAAAAGGCTTAACAAGTCAACGGTTAAGTCGAGTTTATTAGTTGATGGGTTTGTTGAGATTTTCAGGAGAAGTAAGCTTGATGAAAAAACAAAAGTGTTTTTAGGAGAAAACGAAAGTATGATAAACATTCTTAATCATAAAACAAAACAAACAGTTGTTTCAGTCATCGAAAATGGCATCTCTTTAAAAAAGATTCCTTTGCCTCCTTTAGGAATTAAAATTGATTTAGAAATAGTTAAATATTTAGACCCTTCAATAAAAGAAATAAAAGAAATTAAACTTTCTAATTTAAAAGAGAGAAAAATAACAAACAATATTTCCTATTTAATTGAATTTGAAGGTGGAAAAGAAATTGAAGTTTCGCTAAGACAATTAAACAATGTATTATCAATGGGAACATTAAAGGGAATGAGAACTTTTTTTGAAGTAAAAGAAGTTCTTAGAAGTGGTGGCTATTATCTTATTGATGAGATTGAAGCACACTTAAATAGGACGATAATATTGGATATTATTAAGCTTTTTGAAGATCATGAAACAAATCCTAATAATGCAACGTTAATATTTACAACACATTATACAGAAATATTAGATGCTTTTATAAGAAATGACCAAATAATATATATACATAGAAATGGAAAATATGAAATAAAGACAACAAATTATAGTTCGCTATCGAAACGAAACGAATTAAAGCGAAGTGATGTTTATTTTGCTGATACCTTTAATTTAGGAACAGCAATTAGTTATAAAAACTTTCTTAACATGAAGAAACTTTTCATATTAACTAGTAAAGATAAAAATGAATGATAAATATATATTGTGTATTTGTGAAGGTAATTTTGAAATAACAATTATGGAGATGTTATTAGAAAGGCATTTATTGCCATTTGAAAAAGAACATTTAGTGGAAGAAAAATTTATTAAACGTGGATCTGTGGCTAATATATCAAGAAATTACTTGAATCGAAAATTTGATAAGCCGGTTTATATTTTAAGAATTATTGATTCAAAAGCGAAAAATTTAAATTATCTAAAGAATATTTAAATAAAGTAAATAAAATAATCGACATTATTACAAAGCCAGAAATTGAAATCTTAATTATAATTTCAGAAAATGATTATGAAAAATTTACTAATTCTCCGCCAGAAATAAGAAGATCACCTAGCAGTTATTGCAAGTCTGAATATGGTATGAAAAATGTTAAAAGCAAAAAATTTGTAAAAGAATATTTTAATGACATATCTAAATTAAAAATCGCAATAAAATCGCATCGTACATACACGAAAGATAACATTTATACGCTACAAGATTTATTAGACAATAAAATGAAACTTTAAAGCTAAATAACGATTAACAAAAGTGATGCTCTATTATAACCATATAAAAAACATAACAATAAAAAAAATACCAAGACTAATTAAAAATCATAGGCCTGATAATGAAGACTATAGTTTTAATAAATTATTAAAAGGCCTTAAAAAATGTTTTCTTTCCTTGAAATAGAAAACGATTTCATATATAATAAAAATATAATAGAATCGAAACGTTTCGAGTGGGAGGAAAAAGATGAAAAAAGTATTTTTAATTGTTTTTTTATTACTACCAGTTGTTTTGTTTTCGTGCGACAACAATAACAATGATGATGTAATAACAATTAGTTATGCGGCTTGGAATTTAGGTAATGCCGAAGACTATAATATTGAAAGAAGAATGATCAACGCCTTTATGGTTGAACATCCTGATGTTGTAATTGATGTTTTAGAAAGACCAAGAATTGTTGATAAGGATGGCAATGAAGTTGATTCTAGTTGGGATGAGTTTTTCGCCACTAGGGCTTCAATTGGGAAAATGCCAGATGTTTTTCAGGTTGATAGTGTCATTAAGACAATCGAACAAGAATGGGTAGAAGATTTATCTGAGTTTGTTAATAGTGATGAAGATTATTTGAAAATGCCAGAAGATATAAGAAATTCAGCGAAATTTGGTGATAAAGTTTTTGCTTTACCGCAAGCAATGTTTTATTTTGGTTTCTTTATCAACCGGACAGCTATCAACAATGTAGGACCTGGAGCTGTTATTCCCGAATATGGAATTAGTTATCAAGATTTAATGGAAGCGGCAAAAAAGAATAGTAAAGCTGCAATTGTCGGTGGTGATGGTATCGCCGGAATTAGTGGTTTACACAGTTTATATGAATGGTTACCCGCTCAATACGATGAGAATTTAGGATGGTTTACTTATAATGAAGAAGGTTATCATTTAGATAGTGATGCCTTTAGAATCGCGATGACTGAACAACAAAAATATTTTGGTGAAAACAAATCCTTATATGAAGATTATGTTTTAGAAACCCAAGACAATCAGGAAGACCGTTATGGAGAGGGAGATGTTTTTGTTAATGGAAAACAATCGATCCGTTTTGAAGGTTCATATAATATTAGAGATTGGGTTAGTTTTACAAAAGATGAAAAGCATGCTCTTTATGGTCAGGATATCGACTTTATCGGGACTCCTTCGGTGACTGTTGATGGAAAACAAAATCATCGTATTCCAATCGTGATGGATTATATTGGTGTTGGTAAGGGAACGAAACATAAAGAAGTTGCTTTTGAGTTTGCTAAGTGGATGGGTTATGGTGTTGAAGGTTATTTAAAGCGGCTTGAAATTGCAAAAAATAATCCAAAAGCTGGAGCGGTAAACTTCCCTCCTTTAGTTAAAGATGAAACTTTAATAGAACAATATTTTAATTTATATCCAACTTTGACTGAGTACCGTAAAATAGTGGAAACGCATGAAGATTTTATTATCGAATCATTAGCGAAAGTAGTTCCTGGATATGTGAAAAGTAGATGGGAAGGAACATATAGTGAAAATAAAACAATTGCTGTAATTTTAGATGAAATTCGCGATGGTAATTTTAGTTTAACCGATGCTTTAGAGGCGGGTTTAAATGATTTGATTAACGATGAATATAATAATGCGAAAGCAGAACTGGAAAGAATTTTAAATAAATAGGTGAAAAGATGAAAAAAGCTTGGTTATTAGTTTTTTTCTTATTTTGGACATTTGCTTTACTGCCAGTAAATGAGAAAAAAATAGTCGCCAACGAACAAGAAGAAATAAAAGAGTTAAGAGAAACGTCATATGGTGACGTTTTATTAACTTGGCAAAATAGCGGTTATCAAGATAATATCGCTTTTAAAAAGACTATCTCTGCTGAGTCTTTTATAGCTAGAGAAGAAGCAATTGTAGAAGAGGGAGTTTTAATTCAATATTTAAATGGAGAAAATGATAAAGTTGAGTTCGATGTTGAAGTTGAAGAAGCGGGCTTATATACTTTTAATTTAGTTTATAAGGCCCAAACAAAAACCTTTAGAAACATCGAAGTGGCCTTAGAAGTTAATGATGAAGTTCTTTATTATGAAGCTTCATCGATTGTTGTTCCAAGTTACTATGAAACTTTAGAAGAAGTAGCAGAAGATCGTTACCGTAATGATATTATGCCGAAGGCGAGTTTAAAAGAGTTTTGGAGTGATTTTACTTTAAGAGATACGAGAAGGTTTTATCCAGATGAACTCTTATTTAAATTAAATAAAGGCGTTAATAAGATTAGTATTTTAAGGTTAAATGGTGATTTTTATTTAAAAGAAGTAATAGTTGAAAACAAACAAAAAGCCCTAACTTATCAAGAATATCGTAGGTTAAATGAAGGCGAAATAATCGATGAGATAAAAACAATTGAAGCGGAAAAGCCAAGTTATAAAAATAGTTTAAGCATTAACTATGGAACAAGTAACGATTTACTCGTTACACCTTATCATATTACAAGACAAAAACTTAACATTATCGATGGTTCTAATTTTCAAAAAGGTGGAGATGCA
>DUQU01000012.1 GCA_012837645.1 Acholeplasmataceae bacterium
ATTCATCTAAATTAATATATTTCATAATATATTATCCCCCAGATTATATAATTATTTTAGCAACAAAACTAACACTAGTCAATCAAATGCAGCAATGTATTTAATTATGTTTATTAGATTAACAAAAAAGCGTTCATTACGAACGCTTTAATTTAAATAAAATTAAGTTTGTGTGTGATTGAAAATTGGGCTTTTTGGACTTTCTTTTCCAGTAAAGTCAACGGCTACAATTTGTATTTCATAACTACCAGCTGGTTTACCTCTTAGAGTAAATTGCTCTAGATTTGCAGTGTGATATTTTTCGCCATCAACATAAATATCATAATGTGAAACTCCGTAATCATCTTCTGGACGATCCCAATAAAACGTATTTTCAAGACTTGATTTAAAGATGTTTTCAACAGCGTTTGGTGCTTCTTTATCTAACATGTTGTAATCTAGTTCGTAATATCTTACATAATCAATTTGGAAAGTTGCAGGAAATATTGAATCATCAACACCGCGTGCTCCGCCCCAATCGCCACCAATTGCTAAATTTAAGATGATGAAAAATTCTTGATCAAACGGATGAGCCTCATGATAAAATACATCATCATTAAGAGCTGGATTATAAACCACTCTAAAGATTTGTTCTCCATCGATAAACCATGTAAGTTTACCTGGTTCCCATAATAGTTCATAAACTAAAAATTGATCAGTTGAATTAATTATTTTGTTGCCGCCAATTTGAGTTCCTTGTTTGTGATTAAATTTAGCAGTATGAATTGTGGCATGAACTCTAATTGGATCATATCCAACATATTCCATAATATCAATCTCGCCACTTCTTGGCCAACCGCCATAACGACTTCTAGTTGGCATCATCCAAATTGCTGGCCATGTTCCACGTCCAACTGGGTTTTTAGCTCTAATTTGAAATCTTCCGTATTTAAAATCACCTTTACCGCTTGTTGTAATTCTACTTGATGTATATTCTCTAGTTAAATAAGTTTCTTTTTTTGCAGTGATTGTTAAAATTCCATCTTCAACGGTTGCATTGTCTGAAATATAATATTGAAGTTCATTGTTTCCGCCTCCACTATCATTAATTTCAAAGTTCCATTTAAATGGATCAACTCTATCTAATTCAAACTCATCAGCCCATGTGCAAACCCAACCACCATCTAAATATGGTACTTCACAATCAGGAACTGGTTTAATTGTATATACACCATTATTGTTGCCGTTACCATTTCCATTACCGTTACCATTTTCAGTTGGTTTACAGGCAATTAAAAACATAGTTGCTGTAAGTATTAATAATCCTAATAATATTTTTTTCATCTTGTATCACTTTCCTTTAATAAATTAATCATAATTTTATTCTCCACCAGCAATTCCAGTTCTATCAATTGACTCAGTAAAATGTCTTTGCATAATAAAGTATAAAATAAGTAATGGTAAAATTCCTAAAATATGCCCCGCTAATGTAATAGCTTCGTTTAACTCATTACCAGGTGTTCCAGGCGGGAACAGTGATAAGTAGCTGTTTTGGAAATTTTGAATTCTAAGTGGTATTGTTGGTGATGATCTAGTATATAACGCGGTAACAAATGTTTCATTCCAATACCAAACAAATGAAAACAAGAAAACTATAATAATCGATGGAACAGCGGATGGTAAGGCTATTTTATAAAATACTTGTAGTGGACTTGCACCATCTATTTCAGCCGATTCAGAAAGCACTTTTGGAAAAGTATTGAAAAACTGATAAAAGATTAATATAAAAACCGATTGGTTAATTCCTTGCCCAAATATCGCAGGAACTAAGAGTGAATATTCGGTTCCCATAATACCTAAATCATTATAAATTTTAAAGATTGATACCATTAAAACTTGTGGTGGTAAGATAAATGCTACAAGCATTAATCCTAATAGTATTTTTTTACCAGGAAAATTAAAAGTAGCAAATCCATAACCGACTAAAGCTGATGTTACTGTTGAGAAAAATGCCAACTTTAATACAAACCATGTTGATTCAAATATCGCTCCTGGCATTTCAAGTACTTGCCACGCTCTTTGATAGTTTGAAAATTGGAATGTTGTTGGAACCCATTTAACCCCAGGATCAATTAAATCCGAAACACTTTTTACACTATTGACACCCATAAATAATACTGGATATAAATATACGTATGAAAAGCTTACTAATAATATCAAAATGAATACTTTAAAGAAAAGACCATCAGAAAAATTCATCCCAATAAAGATGCGTTTTACTTTATTAATTAGATTTATTCTTCTAATTTTAGATGAACTTTTTTTATCTTCTAAAACATCTTCTAAGACTTCATCATGATTATTGATGTTGTCTTGGTGTTTTAGTATAGTATTTTCTGGTTTCACCTTTTGGCTCCCTTCTTCTAATTGATATTAACCCAACATATACAGCCATTATTATGACCATTAATAAAAAGTATATCCAACTTAGTGTTGCTGCTGCACCATAACCAGCTAATTGACCGGTTCTTGCTACAGTTTCATCAAAAAACATTATATTTCTAGCTTCAATTACAATTGTTCCTTCTAGTGGTTGTAAGCTCATTGTTACTACAACAAACACAATTACAATCGAAATCAATGGTTTAATTGAAGGTAGTGTAATCTTCCAAAATCTTTCCCACGGTCCAGCTCCATCAATTGATGCAGCCTCATAAATAGATGAGTCAGTTCTTTGCAAGCCTGCTAAGAATATTAATATTGGAACTCCCGCATACCAAAGTACTAATAATAAACTATTAAGTAAGCTTTCAAGTGGGCTTGCTATCCAAGAACCCATATTATTTTGAATAAACTCTAAAGCGCCACTTTCAGCAATTGAAGGTAGTCCGGTTGCTCCTTGTGCAGTTAATTCATTTAAGATTGGTCCTGATGAAATAATAACTGGTAAGAAGAATATTGTTCTCCACACGCCTTTTCCTTTAATTGGTTGATTAATCAGTAGTGCAATAATAATTGAAAATACAACAATTAACGGTACCGCTATAATCATTCTTATAAAGTATGTTGAAAACATTGGTAGTACTCTTTGACTTCTTAAAATATCAACATAATTTTTAAACCCGGCCCATGTACTAGTAATTCCAGTACCAGCATGATAATAAGATTCAGTAAAAGTTAAATAAAATGAATATCCAATAGGATATAACATTAAAACAATTAACCCAACTAACCATAAACTAATAAATGAATATCCAAGTAATGCTTCTCTTGTTCTTTTTTTAACTTGTAGTTTTGGTCTAAAACTTTTAACTTTATCCCAAAAACTAGTAACTTTTGAAGCATACCACCAAGATCTGGTTTCTTGAATATTTAAATAAAATAATATCGGTGGTATTACTAGTTCGAAAAATGCTAAGTATTCTTTATTATTAAGTCTAAGCCAAGCCAGTATAAATAAAACAACCAGTGATATAAAGTACATTAAGTTTAATAGTGATGATTGTTTTTTTCTTAATACGTTGATTAAGATAAAGATTATTACATAAATTCCAATTAATAAAAACTTAGACAAATATCCAAATATTAAAGTAAAGTAAGTAATACCAGCATCATAATCAATATTTAAATAACTCATTGTTGCTAGATATATAACAACCCCAACCAAAATAACATTTAAAATAATAGGTAGTATTTTAACACGATCATTTCTCATGGTAAAATCACCTCGTATTCTAATGCTCTAATAGTTTTAGAATCAACTGTTTTAGGACTTGTTGTATAGTTAATTATTATTACAACACCATTTTCATAAGTGTTTTTAACAACACCAACTTCTAAAACATCTCTTTTTACTAATTTAGTATCTATAACATGTCTAAGTGCCATATTCAACCATTTATATGTTTTAATCATTTCATCTTTATAATCTTCATAATATGTTGAATAATAAATTGAGGAATTAGTGTTTCTCATTTTAAATGTTTTTTCATGAGTTAAGATAAAATGAGGATAGACATTAAAATCTACAAGTTGTAAGAGTCTATCTTTACCCAAAGCATTAAAGTTTAGATATTGGCTATATTTAGGCATTATCCCTTGTAATATAATTGGTATAAGTGGTACTAAATCTGTATAATAAACATACTGGCTATTAGCTATTGGCATAAAGTTATATGCCTTAATATATTGCCATAAGTAGCTATTTGGTTGATTTAGAATTAAATCATCATTTAGCTCAGCCGCTTTAATATAATAAGCCATTGATTCTTCTCGGTCTAATATTTCACTACGATACGTTGTAAATAAATTATTTCCAAGTGATGGCATTACTATTCCTAAGTCGTATTTTTCTAAGATCTTTTGATCGTTTCTAGCTTTTAAGAAAGTATGTTCTGGTTGTAAGTATCTTTGATAGTTATAATTGGTTCCATCCCTTGATACACGGTATTTCATTAACAACTTAGAAGCGGACTTTGCAACATCTCTTATTTCATTAATTCGTGATGAATCACCAATTGGGTCAACATAATTTTGATTTAGATAAACTTTGGTATTATCTTTTTTAACTTGTTCAAATAAATCATAATATGAGCTTACACCACCGTGGAAGTTCATTTTAGTTAAACCGCTTGAAACTCCTTCATTTGAATAACCTAAGAGTCCAACTTTTTGATTAACAACCCCGTTTGATTGTAAATCAAGATACATCTTTAAAGCTTGGTTCGCTGTGGTCATGTTAACTCTAGTTTTAGAAAATAATGACGGTTCTAAATCTCCCATAATATAAGTTGTATAAAGTGAAATGTCTTCAGGCATTTCAACTTTATTTAACATCCGATTATTAAGTAAATAATCACGGTAATGATTAGCAATTCCAACATAGTTGGCATTTTCTTGTAGGAAATTATAATTAATTTCATAATCGGTATCAACACGGTGATTAGTAACATAGTCACTGCCTGATTGATTTCTATCAATAATACGGCGATGAATTTCTCTTATATAAAATGTTGAATAAATTCTATTATAGTTATTTCCAGTTCCATAAAACTTGGCTGCTAAAATTGATTGTTCTGCTCCTTTAGTAATATGAGCATAAAATCCCGCTTTATTTGTTTCATGAATTAAGCCAAATAATGGAACTCCAAGATGGTTATTATATCTTTTTGGATAACCAATATCATCACCGAAAAATCTTCCTTCAAAGTGCGTATTTCTAGCTTCAGTGTGTTGGACTAATGCTCCAAGACCATCTGGAATTACAAAATGTGATGGAAATAAATTGTGTCTGGTTGCACCTAAATATGGTAGTAGTGTAATACCTAAGACTGTAACTGTTTCACTATTTTCTTCAATTGAGTCTTCTAAGACTTGTAAGGTTAATACCCCATTTTTTACAGACATTAAAACATTAAACTTAAATTCTAATTTACTAGCATCAACTAAAACATTAATGCCAGTTCCTACTCTTTCAACATTAACATCAACATTATTACGATTATATGAGTTTAGAGTAAGTGTAAATGGATTATCAGGTTCTTGTTCTCCAGCTACAAACGAAACATTAGCAAGTGTATATAAACTATCAGTAATAATACTACCTGCTGCTGGTCGATCAGTTCTAACATGATCAATCCAAAGACCTGAGTTAAGTAGTGAGCGAGCTGGTCTATTTCCTTCTAAAACCCCTTCATAGCCTTGATGAGTTGGTCTTGAACTATAATAATAATCTGAGACTTTATCATAAACAATAACGCTAAATGAATCTTTTTCAAAATATACTTTAATATAATCATCTTCTAATTCTGGATAACTAACAAACTTATATTTTGATAAATATTCTTCACTTGGTCTAAAAATCATATTATCATGATAATAATCCAATCTTTCTTGTGAGATTTCGTTAGGTTGTGTGTAGCGTGAGCTTTCTAGAAGTTTAGTTTCAATATAACCAAAGTTTGGTATTATATCTTCATAATCAACATCTATATTATTATCTTTGGCGTTTACAATAAAGAAAGTAATTCCACTAAATATTAATATTAAAATTACATATTTAAAAAATCTAGCCACGACTACTCACCTCCTTAATAATATCAAGTATGACGCTAATAACTTCGTTTAATAAGATATAGACAATTAATATCATTACTAACATCATGACAGCAGTAAAAATTGAAACTAAAATGTTTCCTACTGTCGGTTTCATATCGTAAAAGTGAATTTCTTTTACCATTAATATTAAATATAGTATTGTAACACCAATACCAATATATAAAAGTGTCGTAAATAAAAACCCTTCATTAAGTGTTAGTATTTGTGAAAGCATTGTTAAAATTGGGAATGTAAAAGTAAGTGGCAATAAAGCTACAACTGTTCCTTGGAACACATTTGATAATTTACCTTCACCTTCTCTAATTGATGATACTAAATAGTTAGCAATTACCCAAAGTCCAACTGGAACAAATACTTTTAATATTTCTTGAAATAAATTAATTTCAGAAACTAATCTATTATTAAATGTAAATTTAGTTAAATAAATAAACATTAAATAACTAATAAAGAATACAAGTAACATTAAAAATGCAGTTAAATTGGAAGATTTCTTCTCTCTTTTAATACCATAAAAACCATCAGCCGGTTTTCTAATAGTATAAAAGTTATGTTTAATTTCTTGATACATCTTAAAATTACTTAAACTTTGGTTTGCTTTTTTAAATGGGATTTTAGCATATGCCGTAATCTTAACAAATGAGTTTAAGATTGCAAATGCAATCAGTCCTATTAAAAAATAAACAATCCATGCTGCACTTTTTAAAAGTGCTTCATTTCTAACTTCCCAAAAAGCATTACTATAGCCACTTACATCACGGCTTAATTGATAGTAATGCATGGCTTGGCTATAATTGCCTTCAGCATAATAGGCATCGCCTAAACCTTTATTAGCAACGTCAAATAGGACGTTCATTCTAAGTACTTCTTCCCATGGCGCTTTTGATTTTGAGTATAATCCTTTTTGATAATAATCAATTGAGGCATGGACTAAATCGGCAAAAATAGTTGGTGTAAATATTTGAAGTGTTGAATCTTTAATATCAATCGCATAAATATTATTCTTAGAATCAACAGCAATTCCACTTGGACTATTAAACAAGCCTTTTTGACGACTTGTATTTTGTCCACTAAACATAAATAGTAGTTGTCCTTCGTCTGTATATTCATAAATGCGGCCATCTTGTCCAATTGCAAATATCGTGTTATATGGCCCAACTGTGATATCTTCTAAGTTTTCATTACCCCAGTTAGATTGAGAGTAAACTAAGTTTGCAATGTTTAACTTTAAATAACCTCTTTGCCCTTTAGTTACTGTAATAACTAGACCATTATTATCAAGTCCAACATTATAAACTGGTGGTGGAATCATCTTAAACCATCTTCTTCTTTGTTCTTGATCAAATAATAGTGATCTAACAATATTATCAAATGTATTAGGTAATCTATTTCCACCAAAGAATCCGAAAAATTCACCGTCATTTTTAAACTCAGCTAAACCATTAATATTACCAGATAATACAATATAAACATTACCACCATTATCTGTAATAATTTTAGCTGGGTTAAATGGATCTTCTTCTTTAAAATATGGAGAGTTAATTGGCTTTTCATACTTTTGAACTAATTGGTACTCATCTAGTTCTTCGTTATGACTATATTTAACACCCGCTCTTAACCCACCATCAGCAACATATAAGTTACCATTAATATCAACATGTACTCCTTTTGGTTGCGATAAAGTGCCTTCACCAATAATAAATGTTTTATCATTTTGTAAATCATATCTAATAACTCTTTTATTGCCGGTATCTGCAATAAAAATATTATCGTATTTATCAATAAAAATATCTTCTGGAGCATTAAGTATTAAATCTCCAAGTGCATTGGTCATTGAGATTGGCAAATAAGCGTCTTGTGTTGACACAAGTCGCCTTTGGTTTTGCGAATATGTAAATGTGCTATATGTAATACCGTTTGCTTCTACCTTTGTTTTAGGAATTAAAACTAAAAGCGAAAGAAATATTACAACTATCCACAACTTTTTCATTATTTAATACCTGCATGAGCCATTGTATCCATAACTTTAGATTGACTAAAGATAAAGAATATTAAAGCTGGTAAGAATAAAATCAAACTGCTAGCCGCTGCCATTCCTTGTCCTGCTACTACGTTAGCTTGAGAGCTAATCGAAGTTAGGAAAAAAGCAAATGAGCGGTTAGCCTCATTATTAATATATGTAAAACTTGTTCCGCTATCTGACCAATAAGTTAAAAACGACATAATAGCAACAGTTGCAGTTGCTGGGGCCACTATTGGTCTTACAATATGCCATAATACTTGCATCTCTGATGCTCCATCAATCTTAGCTGCTTCTATTAACTCATCTGGAGTTTGATCCATAAATTGTTTAAATAAAAACACGTTAACTGGCATTGCTAAGTTAGGAATTATATGAACTAAAAAGTTATCTACTAAACCAAGTTTAGAAATAACTAAATATCTAGTAATAGCAACGGCACTAGAAACAAACATTAATGCTATTGTGTTAATTTCAAATAATAAATGTTTTCCTCTAAATTTTAATTTAGATAACCCGTAAGCAGCAAGTGCACTAATTCCAATTGTAGATAATACTCCAACTACGGTAATAATAATAGTATTTAAAACATATCTAGAAAGCGGAATTGATCCTTGCGCAGCAACTCTTCCTAATTCTCTAAAGTTATCTAGTGTAGGTTGACGGACAAAGAACCGCGGTGGGAAAGCAAATAGCTCACTTTGCGGTTTAAATGCGTGGTTAAAAATAAATAAAATTGGAAGCAACATCAAAATAGCTAGCGGAATTAAGAATAAATAAAACTTAATTTGGCTGCGGTGATGTTGCCTTGGATTAATTTTTGTACCGAAAAAGCTAGCCACTTTATCAATCCTCCGTGTGCAGTAATTTAGTAGTTATTTTACTAATTGCATAAACCATTAAAAGTAGTGTAACACTAATTGCTGCTGCATATCCCATTAGATAGCGACCAAAACCAAAATCATCGATATGGTTAACAATTAATTGTCCCGCGTATTGAGGAGTCGGGTTAGATCCCGAAAGAGCAACGCCGATTGCTCCTGAGCTAAATGTTCCAACTACCGCCATTATTGCTCCAAAGAGCATCTGCGGTTTCATCTGCGGAATAATAATATGAATAATTTCTTGTCCTTTGTTTCTAATTCCATCAACATAAGCTGCTTCATATAATGTTTGGTCAATATTTAAAATACCTGATAACATTGCAAGGAAGCCAACACCCATGCTAGACCACAAAGAAACAACGATCATAATTTGCATTAAATATTCTGGTGATTGAAGCCACTGGATTGGCTCTAAGATTATTCCCGCATTTAAAAGTAAACTGTTTAAATAACCGTTAGCATCACCACTAAAGATAATTCGCCACATCGATGCAAGTGCCACTCCCATTGTAAGTGATGGTGAGTAGAAAATAATAGCTAAAATTGTTCTTGGTGTTTTAGGA
The DNA here is from genome assembly GCA_012837645.1 of Acholeplasmataceae bacterium. Lineage (GTDB taxonomy): Bacteria > Bacillota_I > Bacilli_A > Acholeplasmatales > UBA5453 > DUQU01. The sequence goes on from DUQU01000012.1 coordinate 9,561, forward strand.
ATTTGTGCTAGCAACCATGCTAGTAAAAATGCTAAAACATAACCAAAAAGTCCAACAATTAAAGCAAACTGCAAAGTGTTTGGTAAAACATTTTGCATAAATACTGTGTCCATCGTAATTAACTCAATATAATTTCTAACACCAATAATCTCAGGTGCTTGAATAGTATTAAAGTAAGTAAACGAAAGACCAATCGCAAGACCTACTGGTATAACAATAAATAATGCAAACAAAACCCAATATGGTGTTAAAAACCAGGCAGGATGATTCATCTTCTTCATTTTCCTACCTCCTTTAACCACTCATCAATGTTATAAATTGATGGAACACGGTATTCTTTTACAATCTCATTATTAACGACATATCCAAACTCGGCCATTTTATATCTAATTTCACGGTTAGATACTCTTACCGCTTCATCAAGCGCAAGTCTTGGATTACTTCCGTTATATACAATTTCACTCCAAGTGTTACTAATGCTACGCTCAACCATATATGTTCCAGGAATTCTTGCCGCTTCTATTCCATACTTCCATTGTTCAAAGATTACATCTTTAAACTCGGACGGAATACTTGAAGCCATAAATGCTTCATTATTAGCACTATTCCAAAAATACTGTTTACCATAAGTTGTCTCAAGTCTAAATTGGAATTCAGTTTGAATTTCAGTACTCATCCACCATTTTAAAAATCTAAATGATTCTTCTGGGAATTTTGTATCAGATAAAATCATCGATGTTTGACCACCAATTGGTGCATATCTTAATATCTCATCTCCCGCTTTATTTAACTGTCCTGGATATAAATCCATATGCCAAAGTCCGTCTAATTCAACAGCGGCATTAGAAAGTAGTAAATATATTGATAAATCTGCAATCCCAATTGGTAAAAGTCCATATCTAAAATCGTTATAAAACGATCCTACTCTTTGAGGTAAGTTATATAACGTAAATAAATCACTCATTAATTTAATTCCTTTTAATGTTTCTTCTGAGTTTATGGCTGTACTCATTCCATTTTCAGTATAAAGATCACCTTCAAATTGATAAACAAAAGGAAGGGTAGCTACAAATGGTTTTAAACCTTCATACTGAGCTAGTGGAACAAAGTAGTTCATACCATAACTTTGAAGGAGTGGGAGTATTGAAATTACTTCATCCCAAGTTTGTGGAATTTCAGTAATACCAATTGAATCAAGGATATCAGTTCTGTAATATGTGACCCAGAAGTTTTGGGTTTCTGGTAAACCATAAACACCATCTTCAAAGACCATTGGAATAAATGCCCCTTTGTTCATAGTTCGAACAATTTCTTCAAATCCTTCAAATTGTCTTAAATCTAAGCTGGCATCTCTTATTGCAAACTCATACGGCAACCAGTGATTTACTCCAATTGCTACATCCGGTGATTGACCGGTTGTATTAGCTAGAATTAATCTATTCTCATCTGGCATTTGTGATAATGTTATTTTTAAGTTACTATCAAATTGCGAGTCAATTAACATCTGCATTATTTCAATATATTGTCTTGGATGATTAACCCAAACCATCATTTCATCTTTACCTTTTTTAGATACTGCGTAAGGGTTATTGAAATAAGATAAAATTAGACGCTTAAAGCCTTCCCAACTACTCTTAAATATATTAGAAAATGGCTTTTTCAAGGTATTATTGTTAAAAATGATAGTTTGTTCTAACTCAAGATTACCTCTCATCATTCTTTGCATTAAATCACCTAATAGTTGATTTACTGATGAGTCACCATCAGAAAACTGAACCATTCTAGATGGAAGTTTATTAATATCTTTAGCTAGCCTTCTAAGTCTAGTGGCTGCTACTTTTAAATTTGATATCTCACTTGGTGCATCTTTCATCGAAACTACTAATAGCTCATTATATATATCAGTTATTCTATCTGCCCATTCTAATAATTGTTCGTTTGCATTAGGGAAGTAAAGCTCGATATCCCAATCTCGATATCTATCAGTTCCGCCCGATGTATATTTTTTAATCCCAAGAGCTAAGTCTTGAATTTCTCTCATTGTTAGTTTAATTGATTCAATTAAATTACGATATGGGTAGTTTACTACCTCAAGTGTAATTTTATTAATTCCTTTTTCTAAATAAACGTATAAATCTTCATTATTTTCGTTTTTAATAACTCTATTAACAAAAGTGTTTGAATAAGGAAAACTTACACTTTCTAAATCTTTATATGGTACTTTGCCGTTTATATAAATCTTTCTAAATGTCGACATATCAGTTAATTCAGCTTGTCTATATTTAAATGCTAACTTGTAAAGTCCGGCTTCTTGCACTTCTATGTCATATGTTACAGCTTCTCCACCATTAAACCATGAATCACCAGCAATTGTATTTAATACTAAAAACTGAGTATCATAATATTTACTTGATGGATCTCTTTCAGCTCGAAGCCTAATTGATGCGCTTGTTCTTGATTCAATTTCTCTAGCTGATTTAGATATATACGCGCTTGGATAATTTTTCTCTACTTTATCTAAGTACTCCTCGTAAGTAGGTAATACTTCTTCTTTAATAAATCTGACTTGGCCAACTAAATACTTTCCAGCATTATGTTTTAAAGATATGACATCCCCAGGCTTTAAATAAAAGCCTAAAAAGCCTGGGTGGAGGCCGTCATAATCTTTTAAAGGAGAAGTTTGCCACATAGTTTTTTTAGAACTTGATGGCTGTATTTCATTTTTATATCTATCTTTTAAAAATATTTCACGATCAAAGTAATAATTTGACGGTAATTTAATTGTTTGTGCTTCAAAATAAGGACTTTCACCATTAATTAATATTGAGATTTGATTATCATTAATTTGTTTATTTAAATCAAGATAATCTATTTCAATATAATAAAAGCCAGTTTTACTAATATTGATATCTAAAGTAATTTCATCGTTTCTTTTTTCTAAGATTCCAAGAGTATTAGTTGATTCTTTGTATTCTTGATATGAATCAAAATACTCGGTATACTCACTATCTTGTAATAATACTATAGATCCGACCATGTTACTAGGAAGAATAGTTAACTCAACGTTAGATTTATTATTACCTTTTTCAAGTAAATAATTAGTATAACTATTATCTAAATCTGAGGTTTCATATTTATAAGCTAACTCTTCTGTTTTATAAAAGGCATTAATTGCTGTTCTTTGGAAAAATGATGAAATAATTACCACTATAAAAATAAACAATATTAAAAATATAATTATTTTTACCCAACCAATCGCTTTTAATGTTTCTTTTACTTGTTTAAAAAAATCTGCAATTTTCTTATAAATATTACTATCTTTAATTTTTTGCATGATTCCTCCCACTAACATAGTACCAAGAGGACAATACCGTCCTCTTGGTTATGTTTTAAAATATTATTAAGGCGTTTCGCCTTCGGCTGGTGGAAGTTCGTCATCACCGAACTCAACACCGGCTGAAACTAATTCATTAACTTTTTTATTCCACTCTTGAGCAAATGCTTCAACTGAGCCTGGACCTTGTTCAATTAATGTTGCAAAGTTATATGAGTTTTCCTCATTATTAACCCAACCCCAGAAGTCTTTATAGCCAGCTAACCATTTGTCTAGATCTGGCATACCATTATGAATGTTAGCTAAAATATCTCTTAACCCAACAATATAATCTTCGCCATTTTCATCAACTAATAAATTATCAATTCTATCCCATACGCCATCATAATCAGCAATTGGATAGCGGTCAAGATGAGTAATTGGTAAACCATCTTTAATCTTTTCTTGTCTCATTTCTTCAAAGATGTCTAATCTCTTATTCCAACCATCTTTACCATATGACATCCATTTGGCTAGTAAGTAAGCTTCTTCTGGATGTCTAGTTTGACTACTTACTACTGTATAGTCTAGAATTGTCGGTGGATTTTGGTTATCGGTTCCCGCTGGATAAGGCCAAAATCCTACTTTAACACCATTTTCTTTAGCTGTTTCAATACCATGGAAGTTCCATGATCCATCAATACCAAATGCTTGATAACCAGTTGCTAGTGCCCAACCAATTTCAGCTGATATATCTGCAGCTTCTTCTGGAAGTTGATCTAATAAACCTGGATATTTAGTTTGGTTTCTTAAATCTACTACAACTTTCATTGCTTCAATCCAGTCTTGACTTAGATAGTTAAACTTTTGACCATTGAAAGTATCATATAAGACGTCTGGTGCATTCATCATTGGCCAAATTTGTTGAAAATCAAGGCCGCCATACCAAGTACCTAAACCAATCATAAAGGTTTCTTTGTTATTTATGGTATAGCTAGTTAATTCTTTTACTAATTCAATAAATTCAGCATGGGTCCAGTCTTTAACTGGATAACCATCATCATCCATTCTCCATTTGCCAGCTTCAGTTTGCATATTTTTCTTATCAAATAATGATAAGTTAATATAAATACCTTTAAGAAACTGAAATGACGGAATCGCATAACGTTTACCATCATAAACTGCGGTATTTGCAATATTATCGTAAACTAATTTAGCATCTTCATCAGCATCCCAATATTTTGCAACATCTAATGTTAAACCAGCTCCAATTACAGTTGGTACGTTATCAATTGCAAACACGTCTGGTAATAAGTCTTGTTGAGCTGCACTAATTAAGTTTCCAGTAAACTCTTCACCGTGTCCACCAATTTCAGTAAAAGTTACTTTAATATGTGGATATTTTTCAGTGAAAGCTTCTAGTAAAGCTCTATTTTCATCTGTTGTATTCCAGTCAGCATATTGTAAGTAAACAGTTTTAGGTTGGTTATTACCATTACCACCATTACCATTGCCGTTATCTGGTTTTTGTACTTCGCCACAAGCCACTAGGACAAATCCTAGGGCTAGTGCGAATATTAATGTTAATATTTTTTTCATAACTACCTCCAATTTGAATTAATCAAATTTACGGTAAAGTTGAATTTCTTTAATAACAAATACGCCTGGTACATCGCTATCATCTTCGGCAACTTTACCAAAATCAATTTCTAATTTGACGCCATTTACAGGGGTTGCTAACTCAAATGAAACTTCAGCTACTAAATACTCTCCAATTTGTTCATTTGTTACTACTAAATCTACTTTGCTATCAGGAAGTAATGATCTATAGTCTTCCGCTGGAACAACTAAATTAAATCTAATTGTTCTTGCAACACTTGATTTAATTAAAACTTTAAAGTTATATTTTCCAGCGTCTAAATTAATATCCTCTTGGAATACATGTGGAATATGAGGTACTGTTCCAACGCCTGTAGTTGTTACTTCTAGACCTTCTTCAGTAAATTTCATTGAACCATAATTATCATCACTTGCGTGTTCAAAAATGTAACCTTTAGTATAATGTTTAGCTTCGCCTTCAATTAATAAGTTTTCGCCTTCAGCTTCTTTTAATGATAGATCAGCAAATACTACTTTTTGTGCTGGATCTTCTTCACCAAATGGTTCAAATTCAGTACCAAACTCAAACTTAACAATTAAATCACCACTATGATCAGCTGGTGTTGTAAATGTAATAGTGTATAAAGCTTTTTCTGTTGTAATTGGAACTTCTTTATCAGCTTCTGCAATTAAGTTTGTCCATTCATTTGGTCCCGTTGAGATAACTGCAGTAAGTGTAATTGCTTTTGATGCATATGCATAAAATGAGAATGTATATTCTTTGTCTGCTTCTAGTGAAATTATTCCTTTGTTATCAAATGCGATATCTTGAGTAACAGCGAACTTATCTTGGATAAATTGTAATCTCCAACTTTCTTGTGGACCAGTGAATTTAGAAATATTTATAACATATTCCTCTTCTTCAACTTTTAAATCTGCAACTGAGCCTTCCCAATCGTTCGTAAATACGCGCCAGCTATATAACTCTTTAAATCCTGGATTAACTAAATATTCTGGTAAGTCTGCTTCTACGATTTCAACATTATCAAGAATATAATGCGCAGGATCTCCACCAGCAAACATAAATATTATCTTGCTAGTTTCAGGAGCTCTTGTCACAGTGTATAAATATGAGAATGTTTGAGTTTCTGTAGTAACATTAACTGTTTGTTTAGCTAAAATAGGAACTGGATTTTCAGCATTTGCTCCATCAACTACTTCAAAACCTATAGTTCTTTCAATCGATGCTTTTAGGTCGAATGAAACTTTGTATGTTTTACCTACAATTGCTTCAAACTCTTTTTGAGTAACTTGTACGTTCCAGTCAACATCGCCAGTATCTGTAACATCAATCTTCATAGCTCCATCAACATTTTCAAATGTTGCTTCTGTTGTATTCCAATCAGCTACCCAAGTATCCCAATTGTCATTGTTTTCTGTAAACTCACCATTTTTAATCTTATTGTCATCTTTAAAGACCATGCTTGTAAATTTAACAGTAGCTGTTGCTGTTGCTTCATTTCCAGCTTTGTCTTTAACTGCAAACTCAATTGTATATTCACCTTCAACAGTGTTATCTACTTCAGTAACAACATCTTCACCTTTTTTAATTACGTAAGTAGCTTCTGATTTGTCAATTTCTCCGTCTCTTTCATCCCTAATACTTGTAATTAACATTAATGGATCAAATTCTGAATTAACAAGTAGTGTTAAATCTTGAGTAGTAATTACTGGTGGAACTTCATCAGCACCTAGAGTTGTTTCTTCTGCTTTAACATTTCTTAACCATAGTGTTGTAATAGTGTCATCGTCACCAACTTTACCCATTTCAAATAAAACTCCACCACGATCATTTTCTAAATTCATTTGGAATTCAAACTCATAAGTAGCCCACTCTGTACCAATTAATCTGTGTACTTCTTGACCAGGTTTGAAATCTGTAAACCAAGGATCATTAGGTAAAATTTCTCCAACTTGTAAGTTAATTGTTTTTGGTTCTAATGCTTTTGCTTCAAAAGAAATTTTATATGCTTTATCTTTTTCAAATGGAACATTCATTTGAGTAATTCTTGGTTCCCAAGCATCTCCAATAGCAGTTAGTTCAATTTTCATGCCATTTTCACCATCAGGTGTAAATTCAGCAGCACCAGCACCATCATATGTCTCCCAAAACATCATTCCGTCTTCAAAGTTAGGGTTAGCAATCATTTCGCCTTCTGGTTTTTCAGCGGCTTTGATTGTAACTGTTCTAAGAGCTCTAGTAAAATACTCTGGATCTGTTAACTGAACTGTATATGCTAATGTTACATTTCCTACCTGATCTGATTTTAAGATATTGTTAGTAATTGTACCATTAACTGCTGCAACAGTAATTTTATCTGTATAATCTTTTTTGTCATTACCCGTTGCTTTAACTCCAGTTAAAACGTTAAATTCGTCTCCAGCTGTAATTTCTGCAGCGTCAAGACCACTAAATGTAATAACTAATTCGGCTGGAGTATCTCCGCCGTTTCCATTACCATTTCCGTTGCCATCGCCGTTTTCTGGTTTGTTACACCCGACTAAAGCAAACGCTAGTAGTAATACTGCTAAAATACTAAATACTTTTTTCATAAAATCCTCCCTTTCTATTTTTCATGAATTTTATAATAAACATTTATTACCATCGCATCACCTTTTCTGATGCGCTTAGCCCATTTTTCATTTAGATAATTAACATCTAATGTTATTTTATTATCATTATCTATTAGTTCTATATATGTTGGTTCATCTTCATAAAGAGATTTACCTGTATTATTAATATAGTTAATTGTTGAGTTATAAAATCTAACTGTTACTTTGTTGTCTTTAAAAAATGATTTATCTAAAATTGGTTTAAAGATCATCTTTAACTCAGTATCATAAATAAATGGATTTTTTCCAAAAAACATATATGTATACATACTCATTAACTCTGCTGTTGAACCAGAAAGTCTTGAAACAAATCCTCTTCCATGATTTTTTGGATCTGGGTTGTTAGAAGTGGCAATAAAACTTGAGTTTTCTAAGACACTTCTACCATAAACTTCCATATCCATAAAACATGTGTAGTTATCAAATATTTCTTCGTAATATTGTTGATATAGCCCCGCCTTAATTAGACCAAATAAATACTTATAATTCATATGCAAGAAGTTACTCTCACGCTCTAGCCAACCTTTTGTAAACATTCTAATGCGACCAAGATCGTGTGAGTGGTGTGATAAATCACCACTTGTTTTATACATCTTAAGTTTATGGTCGTATATATCAGAAACTTTTACTTTTTTGTATAAGTCTAGTGCTTCTTCATGACTATTTAATACTTTCATTGCTCTTGCTGGAGCTTCTAGAAATGGTGCAACTTCACTTCTTTTATATTTAGTAGGTATTATTAACTTACCTTCTAAATGGGAAGTTTTATTACTATCCACATAATCAGTAACTTCATATGTTAAATAAGTTGGAATAATTCCTGGAAGTTTTTTTGCACTTTCGAAAGCTTTTTCTAATTGTTTTAAAACTTCTTTAATAACTTCTTTAACTTTTCTAGTTTCTACTTCAACTAACTCTAAATCAAATAACTTAGTTCGATACTCTTCTATTGCTGTAAGTCTTTGTTCAAACTTACCGTTAGCATTAATTAAATCATCCATTAATTTTACTAGTGGTTTTAAAACAACTAGTTTATCTTTATCGTATTTTTGTAATACTTCATCATAGTATCTAGTTAGTCTTAATAGCTCAATCATTTCACCGACACCAGAACCAAATACTCCTGGTAGTCCGTTTAATGCATCGTTCCATCCTGGACGATCTGCTTCATACATTACTCCGATATTATCACTATCAAGTAAACTATATTTATTTAAAATTAATGTTAGAAGTTTTGATGCTAAGTTAACTTTTAATACTTTGCCATTTGAGTTAGCCCATTTATCAATTCCTTCCATCCAAGCAAGTGCTTCGTGTTGTCTAATCTTACCATCTGGCATTAGGTAAGATTTTTCATCTCTAGGTCTTACTTTAACTGGAGATTGGAAAAATGAATAACTTTGATCATTAAATAATAAATCTATTTCTTTATCAGGATAAATACGTAAGTAGTTTTCTATTAAATCGTATAAGTATGTGAAGTGATCTTGCCAAAAACCTTCACCATAGTTAACTTCAAGTTCATAAACTGAATCTTTTAAGATGTTTGTTAATTCAAAATAAGCTTCTTCGTTTGATAATCCTCTATCAATTAAGTATTTAATCACTTCACCAGGTGTAAATAACTCATTTAAATTTTTAGTGTATTCAGTATTATTTCCTTCATATTTAAATTTAACACCTTCAATTGATAATGGATTATATCCATCGGGTTGAATGGTAGATCCGAAATATTTAATGTTAAAGTCTTTAACATCTAAATAGAAAAAGTTATCATTTCTTCTATTTTGTAAAACATCTCTAAAGTTACCATTTCCTTGAGAGAAATACATTGGTTCTAATGTAAAGAAATTATAATCTCTTTCAGGGTCTCCATGTTTTCTTGAGTATAGATGATAACTCATCAATCCATTTTTAGTTACAAATGGATATGGTTTACCACCTCTTAGTAAGTTATCTAATAAACTTTGTTGTAAATAAGCATCATATAGTGGATAGTTAGTTTCTACTTTTAATTCTTTTAATACTTCTTTTATTACATTTTCATTTTCTACTAATTTATTAGAAAAATAAATTTTATCTATTTTTTTAACAAGTGGTTTAATATCTTCTTTGTTTGAAGCATATCCAAACATTGATTCAATTATTACTTCATCATCTATTTTTCCGCTGTAATACGAGTATGCACAAGGAACTTGGTTAACTGTAACTTGATCTTGTAAGTTAATTCCTTTAATAAAGCCGTGTGGTTTATTAAAGCTTGTGTCATGTTCATATACTCTTTTAATATCAACCATCATTGGTGCTGGGTTGTTATTAATTTTAGAAATAAAGAAATTACCATCAGTTACTTCCGATACCATTGTTGAATCAGCTGTTGATCCTCTTAATTTAAAGAAAGCAAAACCTTCTTCAAAATCAACATCCATCCAACTTTGTAGTAAGTTTGATACAGCTTTATATCCACCGTAGTCGATACCACATGGTAAGATTTGAGTAAGACCGTCTAGTACTTCAATTTCTCTAGGTTCACCGTTATTTATTATCTTTACAATTCTAGCAAGAGCACTAACTGACTCATTTGGAATTGTAAAGTATGTAATATTAACGGTTAGTTTTAATTCATTATTAGTTTCTTCTATTTCTACTCTATCTTTATAAATTCTCATAACTTGATTATCGTTAGGTTCATTAAAGAAACTATAATATTTGTGATCTATTTTAATAAATGTTTTAAATCCGTTTACTCTTTCATACATATAACCAGCATTCGCTGGAAAAAATTCTTGGATTGCTCCGTTTTTATCTCTAAATCCAAAAGACATCATTAACTGTCCACGGTTAGTATAAAAAGTCCATAAAGGCCTTCCGAACAATCCAGCAATTCCTGGTAAGAAACTAGTAAATGGTTTTTTTATTCCATAGTTTTTTATTTCAATAAAATCAATGTGCATTTGTATTCCCCTTTACTTGGTAAATAATTAGGAAACCGATTTCCTTTATCTTATACTAATATAATATCATAAAATGAAAACGATTTCAATACTTTTTAGTAGTTTCTCTTAAAATTAAATTTACTGGAAGTTCTACTAATTGTGGAACTTCAAATGTTGGATCTTCAATCATCTTAATTAGGCTTGCAGCAGCTGCTTCTCCTAGTTTTACCGTATCTTGTCTAATTGTTGAAAGACTAGGAGTTAGTAGTCTTGCTGAGTGAATATCATCAAATCCAATTAACTGAACTTCTTCTGGCACTTTAATATTATTGTCATATAAACATCTTAATACTCCAATTGCAATATCATCACTACCGACGATTATGCCTTCGGGAAGCTCTTTTTGGTTTTTAATCATCTGTTCCATTGCCTGGTATCCCGATGTAAATCCAAATGATTTAGATTCAACTATATGATTAGGATTTACAGTTAGACCTTTAATATCAAAGTATTTATAAAATGCATCATGTCTCATTTTAAAAGCTCTTGATGAAAGCGGGCCACTAATCATTCCAACTCTTTTTAGTTTAGCTTCATTAAAGAAAAAGTCTAGAGCTATATTTATACCTTGCTCGTTATTTGAAATAAATGTTTTAATTCCATCAAGTAAAATATCATTAGAAACAACCGGAATATCACGTTTTGCAAGATCTAAAATACCTTTATCATCATATGCCCCAACAACTATATATACTCCGTCCACTTTTTTGTTTAAACACCACTCATAATAGCTCATTTTATGGTTTCCCAACTGGGAAACTATAAAAGATAATTCATAGCCTTGTCTTTCAGCATAAGTTTTAAAGTGTTGCAATAAACTTGAGAAAAAAGCGTGTTCTAAACCAATATTTAACTCTTCTGTAAATACAACCCCTATTGAATATGAACGTCCACTTTTTAACATTCTAGCACTAGAGGTAGGAACGTATCCTGTTTCTTTTACATAATCTAAAACCCTTTTACGAGTTGCATCACTAACGTTTCCTTTATGATTAATTACTTTCGAGATTGTCGAAGGTGCTAAGTTTAAATCTTTGGCAATATCATAAATTGTTTTTTTAGTCATTTTTACACCCTTTCATAAACTTTAACGTAATCGATTAAAAACTCTTGTGGGAAAATTGAATCATCAATTTTGCCACCCCAGTTTCCCCCAATCGCAAAATTAATGATTAAAAAGTATGGTGGAATATAAGGCCAACCACTTTCGGTTGTATCTCTTCCGTCTTCACCTTTTTTAAATGTTACATACTCTTTATCATTAATCATAAATGTAATAAAATTTTCTTCCCATATTAATGAAAATACTTGAAAGTCATCTAATATTCCTGGAACTGTTTCAAAGTATGTTTGATGAGTATTTATTTTATGATTATACATTTCTGAGTGAAGAGAAAAATGCATCTCTTCTGGATTTCTTCCGACATTTTCCATAATGTCAATCTCGCCACATCTTGGCCATCCAGCGCCACTTCTTATTGATTCTCCTAGCATCCATATTGCCGGCCAAGTTCCTTTTCCTTTAGGTAACTTAGCTCTTACTTCAATTTTGCCGTAGCTAATTGACTTTTTACCAAAAGTAGTAATTTTAGCGCTAGTATAATGTCTGTGTTCAAAGTCTTCCTTGCGTCCTACTATGTGTAAAATCGAGTCTTTACAATAAATATTTTCAGGTCTATTGGTATAAAACTGATCTTCATTATTTCCAAATCCACTACCACCGACATCGACATTCCAAATATCTGGATTTACTGGACCATCAACATCAAAGTGATCTTCCCATAATAATTCATATTTTGTCATATTCTTCCCACACCTTTACTATTTTTGATTTTTGTTCTTCGTTTAAATATATTCTTTTTGAATTTTCATAGTTAGTTGATTCTTCTTCAATAATTAATAGTTTGCAGTCTTTTGATAAGACGTGGGTGTGGTAAACACCCACCTTAATATTACAAACTTCATTTTTATTAAGAATAAAGTGTTTAATCTTTCCTTCATCTAAAACATAAATAATAGCTCTTCCTTCTAGTAAAATAAATGCTTCATCTGTTAGAAAATGTGCTTCTACGTATTCAATGTTTTTGGAATCAAGTTCATCAATATAATTCAAAATAGCTAATCGCCATGAATTATAATTAAATAATTTTTGATACCCAGGTTCATCATAGCGATAAAATTCTACTAATTTCACACTAAATACACCTCTATTCTTGCTTTAACTTTTGTTATTTGGTTACTGCTTTCTATACCATCTACAACTATCTTATCTATTTCATAGTGTGGATGATCTTTATTGTTTTTATTATAAAAGGTTACTTCAACTAAATTATCAAAAATTATTGTTTTTATTTTAGCAACTCCTAAAATGAAATCACTAGCCATCATTTGCGGTTTTATTACAAGTGTGCCATCAATCATTTTAAGTCCGAAGATTTGTTCTTTTAATACTTTTAATAACCAGGTTGCAGAACCTGTTAAATAAAAGTATTTCCCGTGTCCTTTATCAGTAAAGTACTCTGGTATTCCAAGCGGAATTAAAGAGTCTTTGTTCATAGCTTGGTTAATAATTGCAAAAGTCCCCTCATGAGCATTTTTCGATAACTCATAATTAAATAGACCGTATGTATACATAAGTGCCATATGTGAAAATACAGCTCCATTTTCTTTATGGTTATAACTAAATCCATAAGCTCTTCCCATGTTCATTTTAACTTCATTATAATTTTCATTTAGGTGATAACCACCTAAATCTTCATTAAATAAACGATTTTTTACAACTTTTGAAATAGTTGTAGCATCTTCTTTGACAATTGTCATTGATAATAGGGCCATTGCTTGACCCGTTAAGCTAACTGTGCCATTATCAAGCCAATTGCCATCATTATCAACATAACTTTGAAGAGCTCCGTTTTCCATAAATGCGTATTTATAGATATTGTTTTTTAATTTATCAATTTGTTTTTGAAGGTGTTTAATTAATTCTTTTGTTTGATAGGTTTTAGAAACTTCATTAAAGTTTTTTACTTTATCAAAAAACTTAGATAAGTTTCCGTCTTCAATTAAAATTCCTAATGATTCAAATAATTCAACTTCTTCAAATCTATTTAAATATTTGATTAATATTTTAATGTTGTTAATAAAGAAGTGAGTAAAGCTAATTGTCTCGCCTAAATCTCTTGCCATATCTAGGCCGTCATTCCAATCAGCGTCTTCAATTCTTATAAATCCTTTTTCGCCTGTATTATAAATACTTACAACATTTTGTAAGATTAAATGTTCTAGAATTGTCCCTTTATAAATTTCGCCATTTGATCTTAGAATATTGTCATTACTAACATTTAATTTAGTTTTTCTTGTGTAATGTGTAAACTGATCATCAAAATATGATACTTTTTCTAATAATATTTCATAATCATTAAAATAATTAATATATGAATCTATTGATAAAAGTGGCCACGCTGAGTGATCACTCCATACTCTTGTTATGTTATTGCGGTCCGCTTTAAACTTACCTGGCTTATCGCCAATAATTGTTGCGTTTGAACCATCAATTCTAATTCCTTTAAAATTATTAATCAATTGATCTTTAACACTTTTATCAAATGTCATTATCATAAATAATAAATCTTGAAATAAATCTCTCCAACCTCTACCACCTTTACCATAATCATGGTGTGGTAAATAAGAGTTACCAAAAAGTCTTCTTAAGACTGGTTGGACTTCTAAAAATGATAAAAACTTACTAGTTTCATCATCTTTTATATAAAACTGCATTTTTTGGTAAAGTTCGTTATTTGCTTTATTGGATTCAACTAATAATTTATTAAATGAATCACTTGTTAAAAGTGTTTTAGTATTAAAGATTTCTTCTTCTTTTAACGTAATACCAAAAGCCATATAAAATTTAATTTCTTCATTTGGTTTTAAAGTAATCTCTTTAAAACTAACTCCGCCAATGGTTTCGTATCCCGAAACTTTGTGGCCAACTTGATATTTATTATTTAATCCTTTTGGATATAGCATTGATCCGCCATTTATAAACTCATCATAACTCGGATAATAACCATCAATTGAAATATCATTAGAGTTTGCTAGGAAATAATATAAGTAATCATTTTTAATATGTCCTCTTTCATCAAATGATAATGTTGGCTTTAATAAAATACCACCCTCTATTACTTCACTGCGATTAAGAAGTGATGTTACATGACGATGATCAAATAAGTTATCTACGCTTCTACCGTATAATAACGGAGCGGTGATAACTTTAATCTTTTGGTTTTCTATTGTTTTATTTAAATATTTAATTTCATGTAATTCAACTTGTTTATTATAAGGAATAAATGAAGTTGTAGTTATTTGATATTTATCGTTTGTTCTTACTACTTTTTGACTTATAGAGTTGTAAGTAACATCTAAAATATCATCTTGTTGATGTATTCCTTTACCAGATAAATAATAAGGGACGTCATTAATGTATATAATTACATGACGTCCATACGAGTCATAAAGACCAATTTCACTAATTGGCTCAAGTATATAATGATGATAATCAAGCTTAACATCTCCTATTAAATTAGGAGTAATTGTTGATTTAAAACCATTCTGATTAAAAAGTGGAAAGTAATATCCTAAGTTATTCTTTAACTGAATTCGCCTATACAACATAACATCCTCCTTTATAATAGAAATCGGTTTCCTATATCTATTATAATCGGAGAGTCTTTAAATGTAAAGGCTTTCATAGAAAATAATTAAAAAAGAGGAAATTAATTTCCCTCTTCTTGCTTTTTATCTAAATTCCATTTCTTAAAATAATAAACTCCTCCAAGTATAGCAAAAGCAACCAACACCCCAAATACTACATAAACAATTACTAAGTAATTGGAATCTTTTCCAATTAATTGGATTGTTTCTCTAGTTGTAAATCCCCTTACAAAGTTGTTTTCTATTGATTCTTTAGATAAATCAACTGAGTTTTCAATTGTTTTTTGATAAATGACAATATCATTGTAATCATATAAGGTAATGTTATGAGTATCAGTTTGTTTTAGATTAATATTGCTATAATAGTAAAACCTATTTTTGTTAAGACCATAACTTATAGGAAAGTTACCATAATGCTTTAAGTGTTTTGAATCATATATTTCACCGTTATAAGTGATATATGCTCTTGTTTGATCATTTTCATCATTTGGTTTTTCAGCAATTTTTATATTCTTTAAAGGTCTTATAATAATTAAGTACTGAGCACTCAGTGGTTCTACGTGGCTAATTGTAACATAAAATAAAATTTGATAATTTTCATCTTCTTCTACAAATGCTAATTGATGATAATTGGTTTGATATCTTAAAAAATTATCAAAATTACCATCATTAGCTTCTGAAACTAACTGATAGTAATATTCGTTAATTCTTCTTTGAATTGTGTTGTAAAGTGTAAATACTGTTATTAATAATATCAGTATTGTAGTACCAATTATATATCCAATCTTTTTTAGCATTATTATCAATCTCACTTTGTTAAGATTATAACATTGATATATAAAAAAGACAAGAGGCAACTCTTGTTTGAGTTGCCCCTTTTTACAATTTTAATTATTCTTCTTTAACTGTTATTGTTCGTGTTACTACGGATTCGATGCCCCATATATTTGTTATCTTATATGTAAGTGTGTAAGTACCTTCTGTGTTGACATCTACTTCTCCTTCAACTACGACATCAGTTAGTTTTAATGATGCATCAAAGTAATCATAAATTGTAACTCCAGCTAATTTATCAAAGGCAGTTCCAACAACAATTTCTTTATTATCAACACCAAGGAAATTGGTTTGGCCAAATGGTTCTGCGTATCCTACTAACTCAAATGAAATATCATCAATTTCATATATATTAGCAACACATTTTGCTCAGTAGAGAGGAAATATGTTTTATTTTCCTCTTCTGCTAGAACGCTTCTTTTTGTCAAACTACCAACAAAAAAGACTAGCAAAAGTGCAATCAGAGTAATAAAAATCTTTATAACATTATAAATAACCTTATAAAATA
>DUQU01000013.1 GCA_012837645.1 Acholeplasmataceae bacterium
AAGATGATGCTCATTACAACTTTTCACTTGGTTTTTTAGGTTCTCAATTGAACTTTAAAAAGTTAGATTTTGAAAAAGATGCTCATCGTTACTTCACTTTTAGTTTAATTAGCAATAACAATGTTTTAAGTTTTAATAATGAAATTGTTTTAGATGATAGTTATTATTTAATTATTGATGGTAATGATAGTTACTATTTTGTTTTAAAAGAAGATGAAAAGTCAAAATATTTAAATTAATATTATTTTACTTTAGCAAAGAGGTTTGTTATAATATTTCTAATTTAAAGGAGAGTGTTTTTTATTGAGTTCATTAGCAGATGCTGACCCGAGGATGTTAATGGGATTTATTACCAATCATCTTGCGGTTGATATGTTATTAATAGTGATAATTATTATCGGTTTAGTCTTTAGTGCCTTTTTTAGTTCTATCGAAACGGCCTTAAGTTCGGTTAGTTTAATCAGACTTAAAAAGATGGCGGATGATAAAATTAAAGGAGCGCGGAAGGCAGTTCTTTTAATCGAAAATTATGAAAGAACATTAATAACGATTTTAATTGGTAATAATTTAACTAACATTGGTGCTTCGACAATGAGTGCTTTTATTTTTAGTAAATTATTATTTAAGAGTGCAACGTTATCATCGTTTGTATCTACTTTTTTGATGACGTTTTTAATTATCACATTTGGCGAAATTTTACCTAAGACTTATGCTAAAAATCACGCTACTAAAGTGAGTATAAAATTTGCAGGAATGATGTGGTTTTTTTATAAAATCTTTTTTCCTGTCGCCTTTTTCTTTGTTCGCCTACAACGCAAGTTCGTTAAAAATCAAAGTGAAAACAGTTCCGTTACTGGAGAAGAATTAGAAACTATTATCGATACGATGGAAGATGAAGGCTTAATCGATGAAGACCATGCTGATATCATTCAAGGAGCTTTATCGTTAGGCAATAAAACCGTCGGTGATATTATGACGCCGAGAGTTGATATGATTAGTGTTAAAGTTAACGATAGCGTTGATAGTATTTTAGAGGAGTTTTTTAAATCTCAATATTCAAGATTACCAGTTTATGAAGAAGATAAAGATAATATTCTAGGGATTTTGCAAGAAAAAGATTTTTTAGCTAACGTTATTAAAAACAAAGATAAAATCGATCTTAAAAAATTGATTCAAAAACCACTATACGTTACTAGATCCACTAAAGTTGATGACTTGATTAAAGAAATGCAAGAAGTTAAAAAACATTTTGCGATTGTCGCGGATGAATATGGGGGCACTAGTGGGATTGTGACGATGGAAGATGCCTTAGAAGAATTAGTTGGTGAAATTTATGATGAGTATGATGAAGAAGAAGCGATAGAAATTATTAAATTAAATGATAATAGTTATGATGTTTCACCAGAATTAACAATCGAAGAGTTAAGCGAAGAACTTGATTTAGAAATTTTAAAAGATTCTAATCAATATCAAACCATCGGCAATGTTGTTTATGATTTATGTGAAGAACTTCCTGAAGAAGGTGATGAAGTTACTTTAGAAAGTTTTAAAACAACTTATGAAGAAGAAAAAACCATTGAAACCAATTATTCTTTAATTTTTCAAATTAAAAAAGTTGTCAATAGGAGAATTAGAAAATTGACATTAAAAGTTGTTAAAATAGAAGAAAATAAGGCCTAATAATTAAACCTTATTTTTTTTTGAAATAGTAATAAAATCTAATAATTTAAATAACAAATTAATCATTATTCCGATAATAGCAGCGAGGGCCATTGTTTCTAGTTTAATTTCAGTACTAAAACTAATAACGAGGCCACCTAAACCTACCACTAACATGGTTGCGATAATGATAATGTTTTTAGTGTCGTTTAAATCTACTTTATCTTTATAAATCACTTTCAGTCCATTAGCTGCGATCATTCCAAATAAAACTAACGACATTCCTCCTAAAACAGGAGTAGGAATACTAGTAATAAAAACGTTTATTGGTTTAATAAAAGCCAAAAGGATTGCAAAAACAGCTGCTCCTCCAGTTACCCAAACTGATCCTACTTTAGTTAAAGCAACTACACCAGTGTTTTCACCATAAGAAGTATTAGCAGGAGCACCAATAAGGCCGGCAGCTAAAGTAGCGATGCCATCTCCCATTAGTGTTCGTTTTAAACCTGGTTCTACTAAGAAATCGCGGTCCATAATCGCTCCTAAAACTTCATGGTCACCGATATGTTCCATAATAGTTACGAATGCTAACGGTATAAAAATATATAAAGCACTAAAGTTTAATTTATAAGTTCCAATAATTTGAAATTTAGGAAGATGAAAAAAACTAATATCTTTAAATAAGCTATAGTCAACTATTCCAACCATTAAAGAGACTAAATAACCACTTAAAATTCCAAAGATAAAAGGGATAATTTTCATAAAGCCTTTTCCTTTAATACTAACGATAACGATTGTTAAAAAAGTAACAGCAGCAACCAAATAGCCTTGCCAACCGATAATTTCTTCATTAGCAAGTTCGGTTATTTGACCAACCGCAACCGGAGCTAAACTAAGCCCAATCACCATTATCATCGGTCCCACAACAACCCCTGGTAGTAACCATTTTAACCACTTAGTGCCAAAATAATGAATTAAAATCGCCACGATAACATAAATAAGCCCTACCGCTGCGATCCCAATAAGGGCTGAATCAAAAGAGCCAGTTGCTTGATAAGCACTAGTAATAGCGGCTATATAGGCAAAAGAAGAGCCTAAATACATGGGCACTTTTGCTTTTGTTAAAACGATATAAATTAAAGTACCAATACCACTACCAATCAAGGCTACTCCAACATCAAGTCCTGTCGTCATCGGGACTAAAATTGTGGCGCCAAACATCGCAAAAACATGTTGTAAACTTAGTAATAACCATTGATAAAAATTAGGTTTTTCATGTGTATCTAAAATCAGTTGTTCTTTCATAAATAAATTTTTCCCTTTCTAAATAATTAATGATAAAAAAAATAACCGCTAAGGGTTATTTTAAAAACAAAGCCATAATAAGATAATAAGAAGCAAAAACAGCGGCTAGAGTATACATCACTGGATGAATTTCTTTATAACGTTTTTTAGCTAAATTAGTAATAACATAAAAGATAATTCCAAAAGCGATTCCGTTTGAGATCGAATAACTTAAAACCATAATCGCAATCGTCATAAAGGCAGTAATCGCCACGTCAGCTTTATCCCATTCGATGTTTTTAAGTTGCATCGCCATTAAAACGCCTACTAGCACTAAGGCAGAAGCAGTAATTGCGCTATCACTAAAAACAACTAAAACTGGAAATAACAAGATCGATAGTAAAAATAAAACCCCAGTTACTATTGAAGCTAATCCTGTTCGCGCTCCCGCTTGAATACCGGTACTTGATTCCACATAAGTTGTTACTACGGGTGTTCCTAACATATTGCCGATGATGGTTGCGCCACTGTCGACTATTAAACCTTTTTCTAAACCATCAATAGAACCATCTTCATGAATTAAGCCTGCAGGTCCAGCAGTTGCTAAAAAGGTACCCATCGTATCAAACATATCTAAAAAAGCTAAAGAGATAACGACTAAGACTAAATCAGCTTTAGTAAAGACCGTCTTAAACCCTTCAATAAACCCTTTGGAAGTGGTTTTAATTTCTCCTAAGCCTTGATAACTAAATTCGCCAAAGCTAGGAAAGCCAACATCTTTCCAAATTAACCCTAAAATAACCCCAATTATTGCAGTTGTAAAAATAGTAGTTATAATAGCGAATTTAAAGTCCATAGTATGCAAAATTAAAGCTAATACAATACCGAATAAGGCTAATAAGGCAATCGGGTCTTTAAAATTAGTTAATCCCACTAAAGTACCTTCATTACGAACAATTATTCCTGCCTCTTTAAGTCCAATAAAAGCGATAAAAAAGCCGATTCCCGCTCCAATCGCTAATCTTAAATTAGCTGGTATCGCTTCGATGATCATTTTACGAGCTGGAGTAATCGACAAAAGTAAAAATAGGACACCAGCAACAATTCCTGCTGCTAAAGCTTCTTGCCAAGTATAGCCAAGCCCATTAGGACCGACAATAGTATAGGCAAAAAAGGCGTTAGTTCCCATTCCAGGTGCCAAACCGAAAGGAATTTTGGCGTATAATCCCATCGCAATTGTCGCGATTCCAGCGATTATTGCTGTTGCTAAAAACACACCACCAACAGGCATTCCGGCTTTCCCTAAAATATCGGGATTGACTGCTAAAATATAGGCCATTGCCAAAAATGTTACTAAGCCACCAATAATTTCGTTTCTAAAAGAAGATCCTCTTTCAGAAATTTTAAAAAAGTGGTCTACCTTTTCTAAAAATGTTGAACCATTTTCTTTCTTTTTAGTTTCCATATTTTCCTCCATAATATATTTTTAAATAAATAAAGCCACACAATCGTGGCTATTATAACATAGTAAAACTGCTTTTCGTAGTCATAACTTTTTTTGGTGTTATGGTAGAAACTCGGCCGCCACAGTTAGCCAATTATACGAAATTCAAAATCAAAATAATCTTAACAAATTAAAATGGCTTTGTAAAGGTATTAGAAGAACATTATTTTTGTAAACGGTATCATTAAGAAAAATTAAAAGTAAAACTCAAGTGAAGAATAAATAAGATTATTATTTCCTTTTATGATAGAGAAATGCGAGCGGTTATGATACAATGGTTTTGAATGGAGTGGATCACTTTTGAGTTTGTTAGAAAAAATTTTAAAAACTGAAGAAGAAGCCTTACTTCTTATTGAAAATGCAAATAAAAAGCGTGAAGAAGAGTTAATAAATGCTAAAAAAACAATTGAAAAATTTCAAGAAAAATCCTTAGAAGAAACTAAAATTGAAATTGAGAAATTAAGGGAAACATCTCTAAAAAAACTTTCTTCATTGACAAGTGAATTTGAAAAAGAAATTAAACAAGAACAAGAAAAAATTTATCAAAATAGCGAAAAAAACATTCAGAAAGCACTCGCTTTTTTAATGAAGGAGCTTAAAAAATGATTGTTCCTATTAAAAAGGCCCGTTTAGCTGTCTTGAATGAAGAATTGGAAAAGACTTTAAAAATTATTCAAAAGAAATCATTATTAATGTTTATCAGTGAAAAAAACAGCATTATTGAAGATACTAACAATGTTGATAATTTAATTAGAAAAGTGGATGAAGCAATTACTTTTTTAGAATCTTTTATGCCTAAAAAGGGCTTTTTCTATTATAAAGAAATTCAAGAAACGGTTTTCGAAGAAGAAAACAAACAAATACAAGATTTTCTTAATGTTGTCTTAGAAAAAAAAGATTTACAAGAGGCGCTTTTAATCAAAAAGGAAAGTTTAAATGAAGAAATAGTTCTTAATTTGCCTTTTAAAAGTTTACCATTAAAAATAAATGCTTTAAAAAATAGAAAGTACCTTAATTTTTACTTTGGTTTTATTCATGAGTCGATGAAAGAAAACTTTGAAGAATTCCTAACAAGTAAGGGTGTCATATATGAGGTTTATCAAAAATGCGAAAAGGGTTTCCCAATCGCGTTGGCACTTTTAAAAGAGGATGACTTACTAATTAATGATATTAATGAGTTTGATTTTAAACACTTTACTTTACCAAATAGTGATGAAGTGATGGCCTCTTATTTAGAGGTGTTAGAAAGCGAATTAATTAGTACTAATGAGGCTTTAAATAATAATAAAGAAACGATTATCGGTTATGCGCATGAAATTGATTTGCTTTATGTTTATGCCGACCAATTAAGAACTTTAAAAGCAAGACTCTTAACACCTTTTATTAAAACCCAAGAAACGACAGTTTTATCAGCTTGGATAAGAACTGATAAAATTGAAATGTTAGAAGAGTTGTTGGTTAAAAAACTAAATTACCATCATGTTGAATATTTAGATCCGGCCCCTAATGAGCAAGTTCCCACCGCTCTTAAAAATAATAGGTTTGTTGAAAACTTTGAAACTATTACCGATTCCTATAATATTCCTAACCATAAAGAAATAGATCCCAATCCTTTGATGAGTTTTTGGTATTTTTTGATTTTTGGAATTATGATGGGTGATGTTGGTTATGGGATTTTGATGGTTGTTATTTTTGGTTTGTTTTTGAAATTTAAGAAACCAAAGGGTGGTTTTAAACAACTTGTTACTGTTTTCTTTTATAGTGGCTTTATGACGATTATAGCAGGAATCCTTTTTGGCAGTTTTTTTGGTGTTGACTTTGATATTGGTGCTATAATTGGAAAACTATTTAATAAAAATTGGTCGACGGTAGTTATCTCACCGATGGATGAACCATTACCGATGCTAATCGTTTCTATGGCAATTGGAATAATTCATATTATTAGTGGTTTGGTAATGAAGATAATTTTGTCGATTAAATTAAAAGAGCCATTTGCTGCACTTTCTGAAGGTGTTAGTTGGATTTTAATCTTAATTGGTGTGGTTTTTTTAGCACTTTCATTAGTAACAGGGGTGCCGCTTTTAATTGGCATTATTTTAATGGTTTTGGGGGCTTTACTGATTTTGCTGTTTAGCGGTAGTAAAGAAAAAAGTATTTTTAAAAAGATTGTTAGTGGTTTAGGTGGCCTCTATGGAGTAACTAGTTATTTAAGTGATGTTCTCAGTTATTCTCGGATTTTGGCGTTGTCGTTATCGAGTGCAGTGATTGCCTTTACTTTTAATCTTTTAGCGGGGATGCTTCAAAAAGGATTTATTGGATTTGTTATCAGTTTTGTTGTTTATTTAGTTGGACATCTCTTTAATTTTGCAATGGGATTATTAAGTGCTTATATTCATGATTCGCGTTTGCAATACATTGAGTTTTATAATAAGTTTTATCTTGGTGAAGGAGTTAAATTTAATCCTTTAACGAGAGAATTTAAATATATAGATGAATTAGTAATGGAGGAATAAAATAGATGAGTTTTGGATTAATGATGGCTTTATTTGGTGTCGCAATCGCGGCAGGATTTGCAGGAGTTGGCTCTGCAATGGGAGTAGGCATTGCTGGTAAGGCAGCTTCAGGAGTTTTAGCTGAAAAACCCGAATTATACGGAAGAACATTGCTTTTGCAGGCACTTCCTGGAACACAAGGTATTTATGGTTTTTTAATTGCGGTCTTATTATTAAATAAAATTGGACTTCTAGGTGGAGAAGCCGCTACTATCACAGCGACCGATGGTTTTGCCTATTTGGCAGCGGGGTTACCAATCGCAATTACTGGTTTAATGAGTGGTATTTATCAAGGGAAAGCGGCAGCGGCTGCGATTTTGATGACTGCTAAAGATGCTAGTCTTTCCACGAGAGGGATGATTATGACTGCTTTAGTAGAAACTTATGCGATTTTAGGGCTGTTGGTTTCAATCTTAGTATTATTTGCGATTTAGTTATGGACACAATCTTTGAAAAAATCATTAAAAAAGGTGAAGAAGCTGCTCGTGAAATAACTAAAGAGACTGAAACTTTAGTAGCAAACCTAATTAAAGAAGAAAAAGCGAAAGCCTTCTCGACACAACAAGAAACAATTAAAAAAGAAAAGCTTAAACTAGAGCGTGAGATAGCTCAAAAAGAAGCTAGTTTTGTTTTGGAAAAAAGGCAAATTATTTTAAAACATAAAATGAGCTTAATCGATGATGTTATTAAAAAGCTTTATCAAAAATTAAATAATTTAGAAAATGAAGAGTTATTAGAGTTTGCTAGCAATTTAATTAAAGCAGAGAAGCTGGTAAACAAACAAGTTATGGAAGTTAATAAGGATGACTATAAACGCTATTTAACTGCTTTTTCAAGCCATAAAAAAACTGATTTAGTTCTTTTGGATAAACTAAATAAAAAGTTAGATAATAAAGTTGAAATAAGTTTAAGTAATGAGCCTGCCACTATTAAAGATGGTTTTTTAATAATTGGAAAAGATTATGACTTAAATTTTTCGGTGAGTGCTTATTTAGCTAATTTAAAAGCACAGCACGAAAAAGAGATATTCGAAATTTTATTTAAGGAGTAAAATGAGTTTTACAGGAGGCTATTTTAGTGCCAAACAATTATTACAATTAAATGATTATCAAAATTTAAGTAAGCTGACAGACAGCGGTTTTTTTGATTACCTAAAAACACGTGGTTATGGTGCTTACAGTGAAATTGAAACTTTATTTATAAAGGAGCACTTAAAATTAAAAGCGGATGTAAATAAATTTGCTAATGAAATGTATGCAAATTTCTTTTATACGGATTACGATAGCGTCAACACCAAGCAAATTTATAAGGCTTTAAAATTAAAGAAAGATTATCTTTTTCATCCTCTTGGGAGAATAAAGGAAATAGCTATTTATGATGCTTTAAAACATTCTGATTATACGAAATTGGCGGAGGATGATAAATTCATTTTTGAAGCGATCCAAAAAGCGGATTTATCTTTTAAGGAAATGAGCGATCTCATTGATAGCCTTTTTTTAGAAAGAAAATTAATGTTCGCTAATAACGATTTGTTAAAAGAATATTTTAAAACAGCAGTAACGCTTAACAATATTTTAATAATTAAACGTAGTCAAAAGTTAGAAATTCCGCTTGTTTTGTCTTCGTATGGTCTTTTTGACAAAAACGATATTAAAGAAATAAGCAGTGATGATGAAAGCTTTAAGAGTTATTTAAATAAATTATTCGTTGGTCATTTAGAGGATTTGGATTTAACTAATTTAGAACGATTATCAAAACAATTAAAGATCAAATTGTATCAAATTATTAAACCTTTAACTTATCAGGATGAAGGGGTTGTGGTTAGCTACCTTTATTTAAAGATTTTGGAGCTGAAAAACATTAAGACTTTATATTTAACTAAAAAGCTTGAGGAGATGATAATTTTATGAAAGCAATTTATGCGCTTGGGAATTCTAAAACTGTCTTCCTTTTTCAAAGTATCGGAATTGAAGCGTTTTTAGTAACTAATGAAAAGGCATTTAATGAGAAATTAAAAGAGTTAACTAATGCTAAAATTATTATAGTGGCGGAAACACTAGCACCCTTTTTAAGTGATAGTCAAAAATATGAAAAAGAAACCTATCCTATTATTTTATTTCTACCGATGGAAGGAAAAGAAAGTGGTTTAGGATTAGAACAATTAAAGAAAGATGTTGAAAAAGCGATTGGTATCGCTTTGTTGAGGTGATAAAATGGAAAAAAAAGGAACGATTATTAAAGTTTCTGGGCCTTTAATAGTAGCTAAAGGAATGGAAGATGTTCAAGTCTATGATGTTGTTTTAGTTGGTGAAGAAAAATTAATTGGAGAAGTTATTGAGTTAAGAGATGATCTCGCTAGTATTCAAGTTTATGAAGAAACAGCTGGAATTGGACCTGGAGAAGAA
Organism: Acholeplasmataceae bacterium; assembly: GCA_012837645.1. Classification (GTDB taxonomy): domain Bacteria; phylum Bacillota_I; class Bacilli_A; order Acholeplasmatales; family UBA5453; genus DUQU01. Next base: position 9,405 of record DUQU01000013.1, read on the forward strand.
GTATATTATACTAATGAACCTTTAAGTGTTGATTTAGGTCCTGGGCTAATTGGTGGTATTTTTGATGGTATTTTAAGACCGCTAAATATAATTTATGAAAAAACAGGAGACTATATTCCACGCGGTGTCCAAGTTGACTCTTTAGATATGGCTAAAAAATGGCTTTTTGAACCGCTTAAAAAGGTTGGAGATCAAGTTAGTGGTGGAGAAATTATTGCAGTTGTTAAAGAGACTGCTGTTGTTAATCATTATATTATGGTTCCTCCTAAGCTAAGAGGAACGATTACTAAAATCAATAAAGGTGAATACACGATTAATGAAAAAGTTTATGAGCTTGAAGTTGATGGAAATAAAAAAGCTTTTACAATGGTTCAAAGTTGGCCCGTGAGAAGAAAAAGACCTTATCAGGAAAAACTAGCGCCGACTGCACCGATGGTAACTGGTCAAAGAGTTATCGATAGCTTGTTTCCGGTTGCGACTGGAGGAATAGCTGCTATCCCTGGACCTTTTGGTAGCGGTAAAACAGTTGTTCAACATCAATTAGCGAAATGGGCTGATGCTGATATCATTGTTTATGTTGGTTGTGGGGAAAGAGGAAATGAAATGACTGATGTTTTAAGAGAGTTTCCTTTGCTTAAAGATCCTAAAACCAATCAGTCTTTAATGTTAAGAACTGTTTTAATTGCTAACACTTCTAATATGCCAGTTGCGGCTCGAGAAGCGAGCATTTATACCGGTATAACCATCGCTGAGTATTTTAGAGATATGGGTTATAAAGTGGCGATTATGGCCGATTCTACTTCAAGATGGGCAGAAGCATTAAGAGAAATGAGTTCTCGCTTAGAAGAAATGCCTGGAGAAGAAGGATATCCAGCTTATTTATCAAGTCGTTTAGCAGAATTTTATGAGCGAGCCGGTTTAGTTAAAACATTGAGCGGAAAAACAGGTGCGATTACGGCGATTGGTGCTGTTTCGCCTCCTGGTGGGGACACTAGTGAACCAGTTTCGCAAGCAACTTTAAGAATTGTTAAAGTGTTTTGGGGCTTATCAGCTTCTTTAGCATATAGTAGGCATTTTCCAGCAATCGACTGGTTGAAAAGTTATAGTCTATATGATGATGTTATATTCGCAGAATTAGATAAAGAAATTGCTGGTTGGTCTGAACAAGTAAGAAGAACAATTACGCTTCTTCAAGAAGAAGCTAATTTAGAAGAAATTGTTCGTCTTGTCGGAGTTGATTCGCTTTCTTTTAATGACCGTTTAAAATTGATTGTTGCTCAAATGGTCAGAGAAGACTATCTTCACCAAAATGCTTTTCATGAAATAGATACTTATACCTCTTTAATAAAACAATATTATTTATTAAATATTATCCTAACTTGGTATGATTTGGCTATTGAAGCTTTGAAAGTAGGTAAAAACTTTTATAATTTAGAAACTATGAAGATAAAAGAGTCAATTGGACGTTTTAAATATATTAAAGAAACAGCAGCAAAACAAGAATATCAAACGTTACTTACTGAAATGGAAAAAGAGTTTATTAGTTTAGAAAGAGAGTAAGAAAATGGCAATTAAAGAATATAAAACAATTAAAGAAGTTGTCGGTCCTTTAATGTTAGTTGAAAAAACAAAAGGCGTTACTTATGATGAATTAGTTGAAATTAGACTTAAAAATGGCGAAGTGAGAATTGGAAAGGTACTAGAAGCGAGCGAAGACGCTTGTTTAGTTCAACTATTTGAATCTGCTCAAGGATTAAAAATAGATGATGCCAAAGCTGTTTTTTTAGGAAGAGGGATTGAACTAGATTTATCACCTCAAATTCTTGGGAGAGTTTTTGATGGTATGGGAAGACCTATCGATAATAAAGGCGCACTATTAAAAGAACTTAGTAAAAACATTAACGGAGAAGCGATGAATCCTTACGCTAGAGATTATCCCAGCGAATTTATCCAAACCGGTATTAGTGCCATTGATGGTTTAAACACTTTGGTAAGAGGGCAAAAATTACCAATCTTTTCTGGTTCGGGATTACCGCACGCAAAACTCGCTGCCCAAATTGCTAGGCAAGCAACGGTTTTAAAAGCAGATGATAAGTTTGCGGTAGTTTTTGCGGCAATTGGTATTACTTTTGAAGAGGCAAATTATTTTATTTCCGACCTCCAAAAATCAGGTGCGATAGAAAGGGCAGTAATGTTTGTTAATTTGGCAAATGACCCTGCTATTGAAAGAATCGCGACACCACGAATGGCAATTACTGCTGCTGAATATTTAGCCTTTGAGCTGGGAATGCATGTTTTAGTAATTTTAACTGATATTACTAATTATGCTGAAGCCTTAAGAGAAGTTTCTGCCGCACGCAAGGAAGTGCCAGGCCGAAGGGGTTATCCAGGTTATATGTATACTGATTTAGCATCTTTATATGAAAGAGCGGGACGGATTAGAAACAATAAGGGCTCAATTACTCAAATTCCAATTTTGACGATGCCCGAAGATGATAAGACCCATCCCATTCCCGATTTAACAGGTTACATTACTGAAGGACAAATTATTTTATCAAGAGAGTTAAATTTAAAAAACATTACCCCACCTATTGATGTCTTACCTTCATTATCACGTCTTAAAGACAAAGGAATTGGTAAAGGAAGAACGAGAGCTGATCACGCCGATACTATGAATCAATTATTTGCCAATTATGCAAGAGGTAAAGAAGCGAAAGAATTAGCGACTATTTTAGGTGAAAGTGCTTTATCGGAAATGGACCGTTTATATGCTAGGTTTGCTGAAGAATTTGAAAAAAGATATTTAAATCAAGGTTTTGAAGAAAATAGAACGATTGAAGAAACTTTAACAATTGGTTGGGATCTTTTAAGAATCTTACCAGCAAGTGAGCTAAAAAGAATAAGTGAGGAAAATATTAAAAAGTATTACTAATTATGCAAAAACAAGTTAACCCTACAAGAATGGAATTAACAAAACTTAAAAATCAATTAACTATTACAAGAAGAGGCCATAAGTTACTTAAAGATAAGCAAGATGAGATGATTCGAGTTTTTATGTTGATTATTGAAGAAGCAAAAAACTTAAGAATTATGGTGGACAAAAATTTAAGTGTTAGTATTAAAGCTTATAAAAAAGCTCTAGCTAATAGTGATGATTATACTATAAATGAAGCGCTTTTCGTTCCTAGTAATGAGGTTAAATTAAAGTTTGCAAAAAAGAATGTTATGAGTGTTTATGTGCCGGAAATTACAATTGAAGAAACTAAAGAAAGAAAAATTACTTACGGTTTGGCAAATACCCCTGCTTTATTAGATGAAGCCGTTATTTCTTTAGAAAAGTTGTTGCCGGCAATAATTAAATTAGCAGAAATTCAAAAGCAAATAGATATGTTGGCTTTAGAAATTGAAAAGACGAGAAGGAGAGTTAATGCAATAGAGCATTTAATGATTCCTGAATTGGAGGTTTTAATTAAAACAATTCAAATGAAACTAGAAGATAGTGAAAGAGCTAACACGGTAAGAATGATGAAATCGAAAGAAATTATAACAAAAAGAGGAAAATAAGTCCTCTTTTTTTAAATGATTATCAGTTTAAGTTATTCAATAATTTCATCTGCCTTAGTTAGTAATTCTTCTGGAATAGGAATGTTTAATTTATCTAATTGCTTTTTGTTAATAATAAGTTCAACATCTTCAATGGTCGCAACACTAATGGAACCAGGCTTTTCTCCTTCTAAAATTGCTTTTGCCATTAACCCTGTTAAGTGGCCTAATGTGTAGTAATTGATACTATAAGTTAATGATGCACCTTGATAAACATTGTCTCTTTCACCAGCAATAATAGGAACGTGATGAGATGAAAGCGATAATATTGTTTCTTCTAAAACGCCCATGTTGCTAGCTAGTAAGTTATCAGTTGGGGTATAAATAACATCAACATTTTCTTGAGTAATTAAAGAAGATAAGACTGTTTTTATTTCTGTTGCATTAGTAACAGTCTTTCTTTTAACTATTAAATCAATACTTGAGGCATATTCTTCTGCTAAGTTTGCTTGAATTTCTGAGTTGGGTTCGCTGGCGTTATAAAGGATTCCTAAGGTAGTAGCTTCTGGTAGTAGCTCTTTTATTAAGTCAATTTGTTTGTTAATAGGATTTAAATCACTAGTACCAGTAATATTACCACCTGGATTTTCCATGTCATCAAGCAGTTTTGCATCAACTGGATCTGTCACTGCTGTAAATAGTAAAGGGGTATTTTTGCCTTGAGATTTAAGCTCGCTTTGAACGGCAATCGCTGCAGGAGTTGCAATCGCAAGAATTAAGTCGCTTTGGCGAACCAGTTTTGCTGCTTGTGTTTGCATTGTAGTCGCTTCACCCTGAGGATTTAAAACTGTTATAGTAATATTATCGCCATCGCTATAACCGTTTTCTTCTAAGGCAGCAATAAACCCCTCCCGTGCCTTATCTAATGCACCATGGGAAATAAGTTGTAAAATGCCAATTTGAATTCTATCATCTTTTTTACAACTAATAAGTGTTGCTCCAAAAAGAAGCAACGTAATAAATAAAATAGTTTTTTTCATCTTTGTGACCACCTTTCTTATATTTTAAAGATAAAAAATTATTATAATCTCAAAATGAGATTTTGAAACCTTTAATCAACAACATTTTCGAATTTTTTTAATAAATCAAAAATTGTGAGTTGTTCTTTTTCTTCTTTTTTAGCATCTAAAATAATCTCTCCTTCCTTAAACATAATAAGTCTGTTTCCATATGTTAAAGCATCTTTCATATTATGGGTAATCATAATAGTGGTAATTTTTTCTTTAGTAACTAAATCATTAGTAATTGTTAAAACGGTTTCAGAAGTTTTAGGATCTAAAGCGGCGGTATGCTCATCAAGAAGAAGTAATTTTGGTTTTTCCATAATTGCCATTAAAAGCGTTATAGCTTGTCTTTGTCCACCAGATAAAACACTTACTTTTTGCTTTAGTTTGTTTCCTAAATCTAAGTTTAGTTTCGTTACGAGTTCTTTAAAATAGGAATCGGTTTTTTTAGAAAAAGCCCATTTAAGCCTTTTTTTATATTTTTTTCTACTTGCAATATATAAGTTTTCAATTAAAGACAAGTCTTTGCAAGTTCCCACTAAAGGGTCTTGAAAAACTCTTCCTAAATATTTAGCCCTTTTGTATTCGTTTAAATTAGTAATATTATGTCCAGCTAAAGTGATTTCTCCTTCATCAGCAAAATAAGTGCCAGCAATAATGTTTAAGAATGTTGATTTACCACTGCCGTTACTGCCAATAACTGTAACAAAGTCGCCTTCATCAATAGTAAGATTAATATTATTTAGAGCTACCTTCTTTAAATCAGGAGTTAAATCTTTATTGAATATTTTGGTAATGTTTTTAAGAATTAGCATATTTTTTACTCCTTTTATCTTTTATTTTCATTAGGGTTGTTTTAATAACTGGATTTGCTAATACCAAAGCAATTAAGATTGCTTGCAAAAGTTTTAAATTGTTAGGTGAAAATCCCAAAGAAATGGCAACGCCAATTAAAATTTGAAAAAGAATGCTCCCTATTAAAACGGCAAACAGCCATTGTTTGAAAGTTGCTCTTTTAAAGAGTGCTTCACCTAAAATAATTGACGCTAACCCGATTACAATAATTCCTCTTCCGATGTCCATATTGCTTGTTTTATAACTTTGAGCGTATAAAGCACCAGCCAAAGCGATCAAACCATTTGCGATTCCTAAACCAATAATAATCATTTTATTTGTATTAATACCTTGAGTTTTTGCCATTTGTCGATTGTTTCCAGTAGCTCTTATGGCCATTCCCAACTCTGTACCGAAAAACCAATAAACACTTATAAAAACGAAACTATTAATAATTAAATTAGTTAAAAACTTTGTTAAAAACATTTTTATTTCTAAATTTTTAACAATAATAATATTTGTAAAGAAGAATTCAAGTGGGAAATAAATTGTCTTTAAATCGCCTAAATATAAACTAGGTTTTCCCATCACTAATAAATTAATCGAGTAAAGTCCCGTCATACTTATAATGCCTGCTAAAATTCCAGGAATTTTTAGTTTGGTGTGTAAAAAAGCAGTAACTACACCAGCGATGACTCCACCTAAAAAAGCGATAAATAAGCTTATAAATGGATTACTTAAAACTAGCGTTCTTTGCAATACAAAAAGTGCAGACAATGATGAACCTAAGACAATTGAGCCTTCAGCAGTGAGATCAGCAAAATCTAACAATCGAAAAGAAATAAAAACCCCTAGAGCAAGTAAAGACCAAATAAGCCCAGATTCCAAAGAATCTTTTAAAATGTAAATAATTTCCATAAAGTAATGATAACTCCCTTCATTTTTGGTGTTTTTAAAACAAAAAAAGTGCTATTCTGAGAATAACACTTCAAATAATTAAATTACTGGGTGTTATTACTCACTTCAATTAAAAACCAAAGTGATGTAATAACGGGGCTTATAACTTACTATTAAAAAGCCAAGTCGTTAATTAAAACATCACCTTGGTTATAATAATAATAAGAATAAAGTTGTTCTTGGATAAATTGAAGAATCATAAGTAGTCCCCTTTGTATTGTTTAAATAATATCACTTTTCATAATAGTTGTAAAGAAAATACAAGCGTTTTCATGACTTAAAAAGGACGAGAGTTCTTAGAACTTTAATATTTTTTTAAATAATGCTATAATAAAATTAGTTAGGAGTTATAATATGAAACAGCTTAAAATTGGTTCAAGACTCCCGATTTTTGCCTATAAGCATAATGGAGAACTTCATCGGATGTGGATGAGTTCGATAATATTAAAAAAACAAAAAAACTTAATTATTTTAGGTAATTTAAGAACAAAGGTTATTGAAGCTAGTGGTAAAAATTGGATGACAAAAGAACCGTCTATCACATTTTTTTCTAGTAAATATTTCTTTAATATTATCGCTATGATTAGAAAAGAAGGAATTTATTTCTATTGCAATTTATCGAGTCCGAGTGTAATCGACAGCGAAGGTCTTAAATACATAGATTATGATATTGATGTGAGGGTTTTACCTGATTTTAGTTATCAAATTTTAGATCAAAATGAATATGAATATCACAAACAAATATTAAATTATTCAGATGATATTGATAAGGTAATTAATGAACATTTTAAAATTCTTATTAATAAAATTGAAGAAAGAGAAGTACCTTTTAATCATAATTATATTTTAAAATTATTGAAACAATTAAAAAAATAGTGCTTAATTTATATTCTTGCGATAAAAAAGATTTTACAAAACAATTAAAAAATTAAAGTAAAATCTTTTTTTATTGCTAATAATTAAATGGATGATGAAAAAACATCAAAAGGAGTTTTGTTTAAAAATGACAGTGTATCGAGCGATGAAAACAAAAATATATCCGAATAAACAACAAAAAATATTGTTGACAAAGGCTATTGGTGTAGCGCGTTTAACAAAAAATGTTTGTTTAGATAAATTAAAGAAAGATTATAAAAACAATATAAAACATAATTATTTTAGTATCAATAAATGGTGGAATTCAATTAAAAAGATCGAGTATCCCTTCGTAAATGAGGTTTCAAAATTTATTCAAGAATATGCTATAAGAGATCTCGATAAATTAGTCAAAAAAGTTTATGATGGTAAAAATGATTTCCCTGATTTTGTTAAAAAGGGAGAAAACGATTCTTTTAAAATTACAGGATCCGCATTCTTCTTTATAGGAAAAATTATTAATTTGCCAAAAGGTCTTTCAATAAAAATGGGAAGAAGTTTAAGGTGGGAACCGTTAAGGATTTTTAATGTTACGATTAGTAAGAAAGGAGGTGAATGGTTTGCTGCAATTCAAATGTTAATCAAACAAAAATCAATTAACACTGCTATGGGAGCAGTTGGAATAGATTTAGGAGTTTCAACCTTAGCAACACTTTCAACAGGAGAAAAATTTTATAATCCTAAAGCTGAAAAAATCTATCGAAAAAAGATTGCTTATCTTAGCCGCAGTCTCTCAAGGAAAAAAAAATACTCTCGCAATTGGTATAAAGCAAAAAGAAAATTAGCAAAAACATATATGCGACTAACAAACGTTAGAAAAGATGCAATAAATAAAATGACTGCTAATATTTCTTCGAAATACGAAATAATAGCACTAGAACGACTGCATATTAAAGAAATGTTAAAAAATAATAAGCTAGCAAAATACATTAGTGATGCATCATTATATGAAGTTAGGAAGCAATTAGAATATAAAGCGAAAAAAGTAAAGTATGTTAATCGCTATTATCCGTCTAGTCAAATTTGTTCTATTTGTAATAGAAGAAATGAAGAAGTGAAGAGTTTAAGTGTGAGAGAGTGGACGTGCCCTAAGTGTGGTACGAAACATGATAGAGATGTAAATGCGGCCAGAAATATCCTAGTGGCGGCCGGCCACAAAGTTAAGCCTGTGGACTATTTGTAAATAGAATGAAGCAGGAATCTTGACGTGATAATTTAATACTTAAAAGATTAAGTTAACGTACGTTGGGAATGGCACTAGATGGGGGTCGTTGTGACTCAAACCAAACAAAAAACAAACTTTTCAAAGTTTGTTTTTTGCTATAAGGTTTATTTTTTAAATGGCAACTAACAATTTCGCAAAAAAAGTTGAAAGCGCTAAACTAAATTATAAGATAAACGTAAAATATTAACACCCCCGATAAAAGCATGATAATAAGTCATATTTATACAAAAAAAGAGATATTTAGACTTTTTTGTGAGTCTAGAGATCTCTTTTTATTATGGGGGTGGAAATCTGACAATGGCGGAAAATGGCGGACTTTTATTTATATTTTTAAATGGCAACGAACAATTTCACAAAAAAATGAAAGCGCAAACTAAAGCATAAGCAGGAGATGGGGGGGCGATTCCCCCTCTCGCCGAAAAAAAAACACAAATTGTGTTTAAATATTACTGGAGCAGGCGAGGGGAATCGAACCCCCATCTAATGCTTGGCAAGCACTTATAATAACCGTTATACTACGCCTACTTTTTTTTGTTGCATAATCATATTATCAAAACAAGCATTAGATGTCAATTGAAAAAATGCTTCTTGGCAACCTAAAATGAAGTTTTATGGTTGAATTCATCTGAAGTTTGAAGATTAAAAGAAACTAATTTTTAATTTCATTATAGTGTAATACAAAAAAGATAATTTGAACGGATGTCTAAACTATCTTTAAATAATAATAATGGCGCACCGTATAGGTCTCGAACCCATAACCTTCTGATCCGAAGTCAGACGCTCTATCCAATTGAGCTAACGGTGCCTAGTTATATTTTACACTCTAAAGCAAAAGGTTCAATACCTTCGTTTCTTTTTATTTCACTTTCAATAATAGAAGGGATATGTTTAGTAATAAATGAAAGATTGTTATTGTGGATGTTATTCGCATTATTGATATACTCAAAATGATTTTCAATATTTAGCAAATGAAGAGTTTGTTTTAACAAAAACTCTTTGTTTTTGTCTTTAAGTTTGCTTTTTAATAATTCGTTTTTATATATTTCAATTAATTTTTCTACACGGCTGGAAAAATTACATTTATGAAAATAAAATAAAAGTGATTGAGCAATACTAAAACCCTCATAAGATAATAGTAATCTTCTAAAATTAAAAACTTTTGAATAGTCATAAACATAATTATAGATATCAATGTCTATTTTTGAGCTTAATAATTCATCTTCAATTAAATAAGATAAAAATGACAAATACTTAAGGGAATGATTTTTATTCATGAGCAATAATTTATCCTTTACTAACTGAGATAAATATAACGTGCTATCAGCATATTGCAATAAAATTAATAAAGCAAATTCATCATCATTTTTAACGCGCTGGTATGCTTTAAAATCGCCTTTTAATTCTTTCGTTTCTTTGGTAGAAGAATAGGTGAATAAAAAACTAAAGATAGAAGTATAAATTGCAATGACAACTAAATATGGAATTTTATAAAAAAATACTAAAGATAACAAAAGCAATACAAATCCGCTAACAAAAGTAAAAACGGGCGCAACAAGTAAAGATGATAACATTGCATTCTTGGCTTTAATAAAGTCGTTTTCATCATTAATTTCACCTAAAGTGGGATAAGCCATCCCGCCTCCTAAAATTAATAATTTAAAGTCTATTTTAACTCTCCATTTGTTGTTGCTTTTGTAAAAGATGAAAAATAAAATAATCAACACTTCGTTTTTATAGCCTTTGGCGATAAAAGTTAAAAAATGGGCTAATTCATGTAATAAAATAGTTAACATAAAAGTGCCGATAAACAATAAAATATGAAAATACCATTTAACGTTTTTAATGCTAGTCATTAAGTCGCTAAAATAGCCACCGTGGAATAGTGGCATTGTAATAAAACCAATAATAAAACAACTAACTAAAAAAACAATAAATCGATGGCGCCTTAAAAATTTCATTATTTTTCACCTAAAACAATTATACCACTTATTATGTATTTTTTTAGTTTTTTATGTTATCATTTTTACAGTGAATAAAAAGGAAGACAAGATGATAATATTAATAGGAGCTAGCGCTAGTGGCAAAACTGAAATTGCAAAAATATTAAGAACGCAAGGATATAAAAAATGTATAACGACTACTACAAGGCCGAAAAGGGTTAATGAAATCGCGGGAGCAGATTATTATTTCGTTACTAAAAAAGAATTTAACGATTTGCTTCTAACGAATAGTTTCATTGAAGTTACGGGTTATCAAAATAATTTGTATGGTTTGCAAAAAAAAGATTTGACAGTTGATGGCTTAGTAATAGTTGATCCTAATGGTGCTAACGCTATTTTGAGAGTGCTAGGGAAAGAAGCTTTTGTTGTTTTAATTAAGTCTAGTAAAAAACTTCGTAAAGAAAGAATGCTTAAAAGAAAAGACAAAATGGAAGATATTAAAATTAGATTGAAAAAAGATGATAAAATTTTTAAAAAAAGAAATATTTCTCGTGTTAACTTAGTTTTAAATAATAACGATGAATCATTAGAAAAATTAGCTACCATTATAAAACAAAAGTACCAATCTTATAAAATAGAAAATCTCAGTCAATGACTTACTGAGATTTAATTCATATCGACAAAAATATGTTAGAACTTAAATAAAAGACTGAGATTTAATTAACTTAACAAAATCTTGGGTTTCTTTTTTTATTGGGCTAAAAAATATGTCTTGTGGAGTCCCGCTTTCAGCAATAATACCCTCATGCATGAATATTATCTTTGTTGAAATGTCATAGGCGAATTTCATTTCATGGGTTACAATAATCATTGTCATTCCTTCATTTGCGAGACCTTTTATAACTGATAGAACTTCATCGATTAAAAGTGGATCTAAAGCGCTGGTTGGTTCATCAAAAAGCATTAGTTTAGGTTCCATACACAATGCTCTTGCTATCGCCACTCTTTGTTGTTGTCCGCCACTTAGGTTGTTAGGATTATTGTTTTTAAATTCTTTCATTCCGACTTTTTCTAAATAATACAATGCTCTTTCAATGGCTTTTTCTTTTGGAAGTTTCAAAACCGTTTGAAGCGCTAAAGTGCAATTTTCTAAGACGTTTAGATTGTTAAAGAGATTAAATGATTGAAATACCATCCCCATGTTCTCTCTAATTTTGTTAATATTGGCTTTTTTATGAGTTATTTCTTCATCAAGAAAAAATATTTGACCATTATCAGGTTCAACTAAGAGGTTTAAGCATCTTAACAAAGTAGTTTTACCACTGCCTGATTTACCTATTATGCTAATGACATCACCTTCATTTACTGTTAAATTAATGCCTTTTAAAATTGGGACGCCATTATAGCTTTTATAAATGTTTTTAGTATTTAATAACATAGTTTATACTTGCACCTGCCCTACTTTTCTTTCAAGATGCTTAATAAAGAAGTTTGCTGAAACAGTTAAAATAAGGTAAATGACTGCAGCGATTGTAAAGGCTTCAACATAAGCATATGTTTTTCCTGCGGCTTGTTTTACAGCGAAAAATAAATCAACAACTGAAATAACACTTAAAACGGAAGTATCTTTTAAATTGACAACAAATTCATTTCCAATTGCAGGAAGGGAATTTTTAATAGCTTGGGGCCAAATGATTTTTCGCATTGTTTGCCTTTTAGTGAGACCTAATGTGCGTCCGGCTTCCATTTGTCCGACATTAATAGATTCAACCCCTCCTCTTAAAATTTCACTAATGTATGCGGTTGTGTTAAACGTTACAATAATTAAACCGGCAGTTAGTGGGTTCCACCAAGGGAAAATCTTCAATCCAGCAATTCCATAATAGATAATCATTGATTGTACTATCATCGGAGTTCCTCTCATTAAAGTAACATAGGAATTGCTGACAAATAAAGAAGATCGTTTCAACATTTTTACCGACCTGTTATCGCGTTTTTTGTCTACTTTTAATAGCCTAATTTCGGTTAGACTCAAAGAAAGAATAAAGCCGCCAACTGTTCCTACAATTGAGAGCAAAAAAGTAATTCCCAAACCGTATAAAATTATCGAATAATAGTTTTCTAAAAGGTAGGCTATTTTATTAAAAAAGGAATTGCTTAAGATAATAAACATTAGTTACTTTGGCGTTCTAAGGCACCCAACATCCATTGTTCTTTTTGTTCGTTTGTGATGGTTGCGATGATAGCGTTTATTTCATCTACTAAATCGGTGTTTCCTTTTCTTAAAGCCACAGCAATTTGCAAGTTTTCTTCTAAAATATCAAAACCATTTCCTTCTTCGAAAGTTAGATAAATTAATTTATCATTACTTCCTGTAACTGCCTTAGCAACTGGCATTTCTGCAAGAAAAGCATCACTTACACCGCTTAATAAACTTTGAGTGATTGCTGCATAGGACTCAAGTGGCGTTTGTCTTATAGAACCAACTAATTGTTCGTAAATTTCATCATCATCTTGAATTGTGTCTTTTTGTGCAATAACTTTAGCTCCCCCAAAATCATTAATGCTTGTTGCGTTAGCATAAGGGCTATCTTTTCTAACAATAATGACATTTTCGCTAAGATAGTAAGGA
>DUQU01000014.1 GCA_012837645.1 Acholeplasmataceae bacterium
ATTTTGATAAACAAAGCCAGCCGCCTTAAACATATCAAGCGAGATTAAAGGCACTCTTACTGTCATCCCGGAAATATCTTCATTGACTTGCTTTTTTTGATCGATAACAGCGACGTTATAAATCGTTCCTTTATTTAAACCGACTAACATCGCCGCCCCTAAAAAGCCCGCTAACTCTTCACCGATAATTAAATCATAACGAGGGTTTTCTAAAACAAAGTTTTTAATCACACCTTCATTAGCAGAAAACATCGCGTAATGAGCAAACAAACTCGCCGTAATCGCTGTAGAAGCGTCAGCGTCTTGGAAAGTAGTAGAAAGATAGCTATAATCAGCTAAATAGAGGTTTTTAATTGTAAAACCATTACCATTAAAACTACCAGTAAAGGGGAAATAATAATTAATATTATCGCCATTTCCTTCAGTATCGATATTAATATTAATTCCCAAAGGAATAAACTTTTGGGCCCTTTTAGTACTATAATCGATATCACTTAATAAAAAGTAATCTAAACTTAAAATCTTTTTAATTGTCTTTTCAAAAATATAACTATTAATCTTCCCTTGTTTATCAAAGTTAATAGAAGCCATATTACCAAGCTTATATAAATCATCAGCCGTAGTAATCTTAACGCTTTTAGCCCCCACTAAAGTTTCAATTTGAGCCTCAATCGTCTCATCTAAAGTAAAGACACCTTTATTAATCCAATTGCCATTCTCATAGGAAAACCTAACTTCTTCATTATTATTGTTTAAAGCGGTAATCCAATCACCACTTTGAGGATGATAATCATAATATGCTAGTTCGATAAAATCATTAATGCTATTATTGTTAATTTCATTAAAAGGAAGTTCTAAAAAGCCATAATAATTATCATTAACACTAACCGCTCTCACGATTTCATACAAATCATCAATACTAACAAAAACTTCACTACTTAAATTAACATCTTCACCATAATTAGCATCAGGATAAAAATCATATTCATTAGTAAAAACATCAACTTCATCAGCGCTTAAAACAAGCTTATTTGAACGGGGTAAATAAGCACTTAATAAAACCAACAAAGCAAAGCTTAACAAAACCAGAAAACTTCTTTTTACTATTTTAATCATTATTATCACCATACCAATCTTTATTTAAATCCCAAGGTGGATTATCGAGGTGCCAGTTTTTTTCTGGCCCTTTAAGAGCTTGAACAGCTTCTAAAGAAAACCCTACCAATAAAGAATATCTACTCTCATAACGAGGAAACTCCTCTAAACTAACATTAATAAACTCAATTAAATTATTATCCAATATCTCACTACCATCATTTATTACCATCTCTTGGTAATAAAAATAGCCATCTTCTAAACGGTAATTAAAAAACTCTTCTAAATTAAATACAAATGGTAAAAACTCATCTTTAGTAGTGGCGATGACAGTGCTTTTCCCACCACTTTCATAACTTAAGGCGAACTGTTCATAAATAGCGATTCTAAAGTACGTATCAACATTACTATTAACGATAATATCGAGGCCAAACTTATTAAAGTGATTCTCACTATCGGGATCGGAAATATTAAGTTCGATAACGCCACTAGTAAAATCATCTTCCTCTAAATAAACTTTAGTATTAGACTCATTGATAAAATAAGGCTTTAACTCCACATCAACAATTCCCGTCATCGCCTGATCATCTATTTCATCACGATAAAAGAGGTAGCCAACCATCTTAACACTAAAAAAAGCTACTGTTAGTAAACTAAGTAAAAAAGCTATTACTACTAAAACTAAATTAACCTTTTTTAATCTCAACATCGTTAACTCCTAATCGATTAATAATTCGCCTAAATCTTCCCACTCTAAGTGGTCGTATTGTCTGACTTCTAACTTTAAATAAATCGTTAAACTTTGATCGTGCTCTTGCATATGATAACCA